>DYFL01000004.1 GCA_020725195.1 Hydrogenophilus sp. | reverse complement strand
GCCGCCGGCGCCGGCCTGGATCTCGATGAAGCAGGGGCTGGGGTCCATGGGGTTGCTGAACATGCGGCGGAACTCCAGCTCCGCCACGCGCCGCTCGATGCCGGCCGCATCCCCGGCGACGGCCTCCAGGGTGGCGTCGTCGCCCTCCAGCTGCGCCAGCTCGAAGAGCTCGGCGGCGTCCCTGAGGCGCTGGTCGACCTCCTCCAGGGTCAGGACCACGGTCTCCAGCTGCTTGCGCTCGCGGCCGAGCTCCTGGGCCTTCTGGGCGTCGTTCCAGAGGGCGGGGTCCTCGGTGAGGCGGACGACCTCGTTCAGGCGGTCGCGTTTGGCCTCGTAGTCAAAGATACCCCCTCAGGTCGCTGGCGCGGCGCGCCAGGTCCTTGAGCGCATCTTCGATCTGGTTGAGCTTCTCGGCTTCCATTCGAATTCCTCGGTGCTTAAATGAAGAGTGGCCGCGGCCCGTGCGGCCGGGGCCAGCGAAAGCCCGCAATTATAGCGATCTTCCCAGCCGGACCGCAGCCATGAGCATCGATTACCGCTATTTCGATCACGAGGCCGACATCGGCATCGAGGCCGAGGGCCGCACCCTGGAGGCGGCCTTTGCCAACGCCGCCCTGGCCACCTTCGCCATCATGGCCGAGCCGGCCACGGTGATCCCCGAGCGCCGGGTCGAGGTGGCCTTCGAGGAGGCCGACGCCGAGCTCGCCCTGGTCACCTGGCTCAACCGGCTCTTGGCGCTCGCACGCCTGCACGGCGTGGTGTTCAACGCCTTCGAGCTCCGGCGCGAGGGCGACCGCTGGGAAGGGGCGGCCTGGGGCATGCCCTGGCGCCCCGGCGCCGACCGCGGCACCGAGGTGAAGGGGGCCACCCTGACCATGTTGAAGGTCGAGCAGACGGCCAAGGGCTGGCGGGTGCGCTGCATCGTCGACGTGTAATGCAACCCTCTCCCGGCGGGAGAGGGAGAGTAAGAGGGAACGCCATGGACATGAGCCAACTCAAGCAGCTGGACCCCTATTGCTACACCGTGCCGAAGCGCCCGGACGAGGAGCGCGCCGAGGTCAGACTCTACGGCAGCCGGCCGCTGCTGGAGACCATGGACGAGATGGTGCTCACCCAGATCACCAACGTGGCCAGGCTGCCCGGCCTGGTGGGGCCGGCCATGACCATGCCCGATGCGCACTGGGGCTACGGCTTCCCCATCGGCGGGGTGGCGGCCTTCGATCCGGACGAGGGCGGCATCATCTCCGCCGGCGGCGTGGGCTTCGACATCTCCTGCGGCATCCGCTGCCTGCGCACCAATCTGGACCTGCCCGACGCCGTGGAGGCCTTCCCCCGGCTCGCGGACGAGCTCTTCGCCACCATCCCGGCCGGGGTGGGCGAGGAGGGCAACCTCCGCCTTTCCCCCCATGAACTGGACCAGGTGCTGCTGGGCGGTGCCGAATGGGCGGTGAAGCAGGGCTTCGGCGCCGAGGCCGACCTCGCCTTCATCGAGGAGCACGGCAAGATGCGCGGGGCGGTGCCCGGCAATGTCTCGGACCTGGCCAAGAAACGCCAGCGCGGCGAGATGGGCACCCTGGGCTCGGGCAACCACTACCTGGAGGTCCAGGTGGTGGAAAAGATCTACGACCCCAAGGCCGCCCAGGCCTTCGGCCTGCACGAGGGCCAGATCGTGGTCTCCATCCACTGCGGCTCGCGCGGCCTGGGGCACCAGATCGGCACCGACTACCTGGTGAGCCTGGCGAAGGCGGCGAGTCGGCTGGGGCTCACGCTCCCGGACCGGGAGCTCGCCTGCGCCCCGCTGAAGTCGCCCGAGGGCCAGGAATACCTCGGCGCCATGAACGCCGCCATCAACGTGGCCCTGGCCAACCGCCAGATCCTCACGCACCTGACCCGGGGCGTCTTCGCCCGGGTCATCCCCGAGGCCCGCCTTTCCACCCTCTACGACGTCTCGCACAACACCTGCAAGCTGGAGGAGCACGTGGTGGCGGGCCGCAAGCGCCACCTCTACGTGCACCGCAAGGGCGCCACCCGCGCCTTCGGGCCGGGCCACCTGGCGCTGCCGCTGGACTACCGGGCCGCGGGCCAGCCGGTCATCATCGGCGGCAGCATGGGCACGGGGTCCTATGTCCTGGCGGGCATGGCCGAGGGCGAGCAGCGGGCCTGGTCCTCCGCCAGCCACGGGGCAGGGCGGGCCATGAGCCGCAAGCAGGCCCTGAAGCGCTGGCGCGGCCGCGAGCTCATCGACGAGCTGCGCGGCCAGGGCATCCTCATCCGCACCAAGTCCATGCGCGGCGCCGCTGAGGAGGCCCCGGGGGCCTACAAGGACGTGGACGAGGTGGCCGAGGCCACGGAGCGGGCGGGGCTCGCGCGGCGCGTGGCCTTCCTGCGGCCCAAGGTCTGCATCAAGGGATGATGAAGCGCCAGCCGTCGAAAACATCGGCTTTGCGGGAGCGCCTTCAGGCGCGAAGTTCACAGCCTAAGCCGCTTCTCCCACGGCCGATTCCGGATGGCCAGGCCACGCCAAGGGTATTCACCCGCTGAAGGAGGCGAGATGAAAGAGATCCTGCCCGGCGTCTATCACTGGATCAGCTTCCACGAAGGCATCCAGGCCTACGTCCATTCCTGCTACTGCTCGGCCACCGAGCCCGCGGTGCTCGTCGACCCCCGGGTTCCGGCCGCGGGGCTCGACTGGTTCGAGGCCCACGCGCCGCCCGGGCACGCCTACCTGACCAACCGCCACCACTACCGCCACAGCGGGCAGTTCGCGGCGCGCTTCGGGACCGAGGTCTGGTGCCACGAGGCCGGCTTGCACGAGTTCACCCGGGGCGAGCCGGTGCGGCCCTTCCGCCACGGCGACCGGCTGCCGGGCGGGGTGCTGGCGCTCGAGGTGGCGTCCCTGTGCCCCGAGGAGACCGCGCTCTACCTCCCCGTCGCCGGCGGCATCCTCGCCGTCGGCGACGCCATCGTGCGCGACGGCGAGCGGCTCGCCTTCGTCCCCGACGCCTACATGGGCGACGACCCCGAGGCGGTCAAGCGCGGCCTGCGCGAGGCCTTCATGGGGCACCTCGCGCAGGACTTCGAGCACATGCTCTTCGCCCACGGCCGGCCCTGGATCGGCGGGGCCAAGGCGGGACTGCGGCGCTTCCTGGAGGGATTGGAGGGCTAGGGAAACGCTGAACAAGTCCTCGTCCGTCATTCCGGCGAAAGCTGGAAAACGAGGCCGGAGGCCGAAGTTTCGAGGAACGGCCATCCAGCCAAATCAAGCACCTGGCCCCCGGCCCTTGTGTCCTTCAGGGTATTCGCTGGGGTGACGACGAATCAGCACCGCGGAATTTAACGTGAAACAACGCCCGGGCGGGCCACGTCAAGGGCGGGCGATCCCCACCCCTGAGTAGGAGGCCCGTCCCCGGGCCGAAGGGTTCGCTCCGCTCTCCCCGGGACCAAGGCTTCGCGGCCGGGAGGCCGCTCTACGGGTCCTGCACCGGCACGGAATGTCTCAGCTTCAGGGGTGGCGCGGCCGCCATGCCCGTCAGGTTCAATCTGCCGTTGCGAGGTGCGAAGTGCCGAAGCCATCCCGCCCGTCAGCCGCCGGCCTTCGACTGGCGCCCGGCCTCCCAGGATGGTTCTTTTGCAAGACGCGTGGATAGCGCAGGCAAGGGGGCTTGCTCTCGGATCCCCCCTCAGGGGGGAAGGGACCGGGGCACGCCAGCTTCATGAGCTGAAGTGACCCGCTCAAATTTTGAAAGAGCCCCAGGACCCGCCGTGATGCCGGCGGTGCTTAGGAGACCTGGCCGGCGAGCCCCCACGCCGCGACCAGACCTGCCGCCACCGCCGCCATGCCCGGGACCACCCGCCGGGCGAGGGCCGCGCCGCTGATGAAGGCGGCGAGCCCGGCCTTGAAGGCGATGTTGGCGAGCAGGGCGATGAGGATGGCGGTCGTGGCCTGCTCGGCCTGCAGGGTGCCGATGCCGAAGAGCCTCAGGCTGGACAGCGTGATGGCATCCACGTCGGTCAGGCCCGAGACCAGGGCGACGGCGTAGAGGCCCTGGTTGCCCACCGCGTCGGAGAGCCAGGCGGCGGCGAAGAGCACCCCGGCGTAGAGGCCGCCGAAGGTCAGGGCCGCTTTCAGCTCGGCCGGGTTGCCGATCTCCAGCGCCGGGGCCTCGGGCTTGAGGTGCAGCCGCCGCCAGAAGAGGTAGATGGCGACGAGCCCCGCCACGGCGCCGCCCGCCAGCATGAGGGCAACCTTCGGCCACAGGGACGGCATGACGACGGCGGTGACGATGCCGATGCGCACCAGCACCACCCAGTTGGCGAGCAGGATGACCAGGGCGGCGATGCCGGTGAGCCCGGGGTCGGCCCGGCTGTTGCGGGCGAAGGCCAGCGTGGTGGCGGTGCTGGAGACCGCGCCGCCGAAGAGCCCGGTGACCACCGTGCCGCGCTCGGGGCCGGCGAGGCGCAGGGCCGCGTAGCCCGCCAGCGACAGGCCCGAGATCAGCACCACCATCCACCAGATCTGGTGCGGGTTGAGCGCGCTGTAGGGGCCGTAGTCCTCGTTCGGCAGCACCGGCAGGATGACGAAGGAGAGCACGGCGAACTGCAGCACGGAGACCAGGTCCTTGCGCGTCAGGCGCTCGGTCACCCCGTGCAGCTCGCCCTTGAAGTAGAGCAGGATGGTGGCGAGGATGGCGAGCATCACCGCCAGCTGCACATAGCGGTACCAGATCAGCGCCCCCAGGCCGTAGCACACCACGACGGCGGCGATGGTGGTGGTGCCGGGGTCGCCCTCCCAGGGCGCGCGCATGTAGGAGGCGACCATCATGCCGCCCAGCACCAGCAGCCCCGCCCCGAGCAGCCAGGGGGCGCCGGTCAGCTCGGTGAGCAGGGCCCCCAGGGTGCCGGCCAGGGCCACCAGGGAGAAGGTGCGCAGGCCCGCCTTGGCCGCCGGCGAGCGCTCCCGCTCCAGGCCGATCAGCAGGCCGATGGCGAGGCTGATGAGGAAGGCGGAGGCGGGCCAGAGGGTGTCGATGAAATCGGTCATGGCTTGGGCGCCCAGTGCTCCAGGGTCAGCTGCAGGCTGCGCGTGCCGTTGTATTCGTTGACCTCCAGGCGGTAGACGGCCTGGATGCGCTCGGGCAAGGGGGCGTCGTGGTTGAAGAGCATGGCCTGCGCCGAAATGCCGCCTCCGTGCAATTTCAGCTTGAGATGCTTTTCGCCCACCAGGCGCTGGTGCTCCAAGGCGAATTCGCCGTGGAAGGCGGGCGGCGGGAAGCCCTGGCCCCAGACCGCGGCGGCCAGCGCCTGGGCGTTGTCCAGGGTGCATTCCGCGGCGGCGAGCTCGCCGTCGGTCTCGATCACCCGCTCCAGGTGCGCGGGGGTGAGCAGCTCGCGGGAGACGGCCTCGAAACTCTCCTTGAAGCGGGGGAAGTCCGCCTCGCGCAGGCTGAGACCCGCCGCCGCGGCGTGGCCGCCGAACTTGAGGATCAGCCCCGGGTGGTGCCGGTCGACGAGGTCCAGGGCGTCGCGCAGGTGCAGCCCCGGGATGGAGCGGCCCGAGCCCTTGATGAGCCCGTCGCCGCCGTCGGCGAAGACCAGGGTGGGGCGGTGGTGGCGCTCCTTGAGCCGGGAGGCGAGCAGGCCCACCACGCCCTGGTGCCAGCCGGGCTCGTAGAGGGCGAGGCTGTAGCCCTCGGCCACGGCGATGCCCTCCAGGAGGGCCAGGGCCTGCCCCTGCATGTCGGCCTCGATCTCGCGCCGCTCGCGGTTGAGGCGGTCGAGCTCGCGGGCGAGCCCGAGGGCGGTGCCGGCGTCCGGCGCGAGCAGGCATTCGATCCCCAGGCTCATGTCGGTCAGGCGCCCGGCGGCGTTGAGCCGCGGGCCCAGCACGAAGCCCAGGTCGTAGACCCCGGCGCGCGCGGGCTCGCGCCCGGCGGCGCGGAACAGGGCGTCGATGCCCGGCCGGGCGAGGCCGCGGCGCATCCGGGCCAGCCCCTGGGCCACCAGCAGGCGGTTGTTGGCGTCGAGCCTCACCACGTCGGCCACCGTGCCCAGGGCCACCAGGTCCAGGAGCTCGGCGAGGTTGGGCTCGGCGCGCCCGCTGAAGGCGCCGCGGCGGCGCAGTTCTGCGCGCAGGGCGGTGAGCACGTAGAACATGACCCCGACGCCGGCCAGGTGCTTGCTCGGGAAGGGGCAGCCGGGCTGGTTGGGGTTGACGATGAGGGCCTCGGGCAGGGTGTCGCCCGGCAGGTGGTGGTCGGTGACGACGACCTCCATGCCCAGCCGCCTTGCCTCCTCCACCCCGGCGTGGGCGGCGATGCCGTTGTCCACGGTGACGAGGAGGTCGGGGCGGCGCTCGGCGGCGAGGCGCACGATCTCGGGCGACAGGCCGTAGCCGTAGTCGAAGCGGTTGGGCACCAGGTAGTCGACCGCCGCGCCCAGGGCCCGCAGGCCCGCCACCGCCACCGCGCAGGCCGTGGCCCCGTCGGCGTCGTAGTCGGCCACCACCAGCAGGCGCTCGCCGCGCGCGAGGGCGTCGGCGAGGCGCGCCGCGGCGGCCTCGACGTTCTTCATCGGGGCATAGGGCTCCAGCTCCGCGAGGCGGCTGCGCAGCTCGCCCGCCCCGCCCACGCCGCGCGCCGCGTAGAGCCGCGCCAGCAGGGCCGGATGGCCCGCCTCGCGCAGGGCCTGGACGGCGGCAGGGGGGGCGGGGCGGGTGGCGATCTTCAGCATGTCGTTATCGGGCGCGGTGCCGGCTTGGTTCTCCTGGGCGTCCGACTATCATAACCCTATGTCGCACCTGCTCCCCCTCTCCCGCGTGGCGCACCTGGTGGGCGTGTCCCGCACGGCGCTGCAGCGGATGATCCGCAACAATGAGCTCGCCACCTTCGACGGCATGGTGGAGATGGAGGAGCTCCTGCGTGTCTTCCCCGACGTGCAGTGGGAGGACGACGGGGAATTCAAGCGGGTCGAGGAGATCAAGCGCCGCGCCTTCGGCAAGCGGGTCTACGAGCGCACCCTGCCCGACAAGGAGGTGCTGGCCGAGCGGCTCTACGAGCTGGGCAAGGAGTTCGCCTCGGCCAAGTCGCTCTTGCTGCATTACGATCAGGTCTTCGACTGGCTCGCGGAGCGGCTCGGCGAGTCGGCCCGCGCCGGCGACCGGCAGGCCGCCGAGCTCAGGCACTGGCTCAGGCAGCAGATCCGGGAAACCCCAGCGGATGCGGAGCGCGGCAAGGCGCTCCTCGCCCAGGAGAGCGTCATGCGCATCATGTCCGCCCACGTCCGGGTGCAGCCCTCGGGCCACGACTTCTTCGTCGAAGGCAACGACACCCTGCTCGAGGCGGCCCTGCGCGCCGGCATCCCGCTCAACTACGGCTGCAGCAACGGCAACTGCGGCGAGTGCCGCGCGCGGCTCGTCTCCGGCCAGGTGAAGAAGGTCCACCCCCACGACTACGTGTTGAGCGATGCCGAGAAGGCCGACGGCACCCTGCTCATGTGCTCCTACACCGCCATCACCGACGTGGTGCTGGAGGCGCAGGTGGCGGGCGCGGTGGACATCCCGCAGCAGACCATCCCCACCCGGGTCAAGGCCATCGAGCCGTTGGGCGAGCAGATCCTCGCCCTGCACCTGACCACGCCGCGCAGCCAGCGGCTGCGCTTCCTGGCCGGGCAGTACGTCAACCTCCGGGCGGAGGGCGCGAGCGGCGAGTACTACGTCGCCAGCTGCCCCTGCGAGGACCGGCACATCGAGGTGCACGTGCGGCGCGACAACCGGCCCTTCGCCCGCAAGGCCTTCGAGGACCTGCGCAAGGAGGACACGGTGACCCTCGAGGGCCCCGGCGGGGCATTCGTCATCCGCATGGAGTCCCGGCGGCCGGTGATCTTCGCGGCCTGGGAGGACGGCTTCGCGCCGATCAAGAGCCTGGTCCAGCACGCCATGTCCCTGGAGCAGGCCGAGACCATGCACCTGTACTGGGTGGCCGAGGGGCTCGGCCACTACCAGGACAACCTCTGCCGGGCCTGGGCCGACGCCCTGGACAACTTCACCTATGTGCCCCTGACGGCCAAAGGCGGGGCGGCGCAGGTGGTCGAGGCGATCCTGGCGGGCCACCCCGACCTCGCGCGCCACGACCTCTACGCCGCCGGGCCCAAGGACTTCCTCGACGCCCTGCGCCAGGGCTCCGAGGCCCGCGGGCTCGCGCCGCAAGGCTGGCATGCCGAGCTTGTCGTCTGATACCCTCTGCGCCGTTCATTTCCCGCACCCTTGCGCGAAGCCCGTCTTCGCCCGGGAAAGGTGCATGAACGGCGGCACTTCAAGCGAGGCAAGGCCATGGGCGCGCGCGTCATCGCGGTGGTGAACCAGAAGGGCGGGGCGGGCAAGACCACCGTCGCCATGCTGCTCGCGGGGGCACTGGGCGAGGCGGGCCACCGGGTGCTGGTGGCGGACGCCGACCCGCAGAACACCGCCCGCCACTGGGCCGGGCAGGGCGTAGGCTTCCCGGCCGAGGTGGAGGACTATTCGGGCGAGGAGGGCAAGCTGCACAAGCGTCTGCGCAAGCGGCTCGACGAGTTCGACTACGTGGTCATCGACAGCCCGCCCGCGGCCTCCGCCCCGGTGACCGGCAGCGCCCTCAGGCTCGCCCACCTCGCCCTGGTCCCCATCGTACCCTCGCCCCTCGACATCTGGGCCTCGGCCCGCATCCGCGAGGCCATCGAGGCCGCCCGCATGAAGAACCCCGAACTGCATGCCCGCATCGTGCTCAACCAGCTGCAGCCCCATACCCTGATGTCGCGCGAGGTCATCGCCCTGCTGCCGGAGTTCGGCATCCCGCTCCTGTCCGCCAGCCTGCGCAGCCGCACCGTCTACCGGGAATGCGCCGCCGGGGGCACGACGGTCTCCGCCCTGGGCAGCCGCGCCCGCATGGCGCAGATGGAGCTGGACTTCCTGCGGCGCCGGGTCCTGGCGCTGCTCAGGCGGCTGGGCAATCATTGATGGGAAACGAAAGAACTTGACGGCCATCACCGCATGCGCGAGATCGCCACGGCCGCTGGTTGCGGATCTCCTGTCCCTGCGCGTCGGCCGCGTCGAACCCCTGGGCCCCCGGGGCCAGACCAGCGCCATACGCAAGCAGCCCGTCGCCGGCCGCATCGCGCTGACCCGGCTCGGCCTGGCGGGTGACGAACAGGCCGATCGGCGCCATCACGGCGGCCCCGACAAGGCCCTGCATCACTACCCCTGCGAGCACTACGCGGCCTGGCGCCGGGAAATGCCCGAGCGGGCGGCGCTGTGCGAGCCGGGGGCGTTCGGCGAGAACCTGTCCACGCTGGGGCTGACCGAGGCGACGGTCTGCGTCGGCGACGTCTTCACCCTGGGCGAGGCCATCGTCCAGGTCTCGCAGGCGAGGCAACCCTGCTGGAAGCTCAATGTGCGCTTCGGCGTCGGCGACATGGCGCGGCGCGTACAGGAGAGCGGGCGCACGGGCTGGTACTGCAGGGTGCTCACCGAGGGCGGCGTCGGCCCGGGCGACAGGCTCGCGCTCATCGAGCGGCCCCACCCCGATTGGCCCCTCGCCAGGGTGCTGAATGCGCTCTGCCGCGATTGCCTGAACCGTGATGAGCTCACCGCGCTGGCCCGTATCGATGCCCTGGCGGCCGGCTGGCGGGCACTGGCGGCGAAGCGCCTCGCCACCGGGGAGGTGGAGGACTGGACGCGGCGCCTGGATACCCCCGTCTAGCCGGCCCCGCCGCCAACGCCCAAGACCCCGCAACGCATCGGCCGTCATCCCGGCGCTGCCCCCGGAGGCCATATGTCGTGCCGCAGGGTCATCGGCTCCTCGAGCACGGCCACCTGCTGGCCGGGGGGCGATGGATCGACTCGCGAGAGGGTCTTGTGACAGACTCTCGTCGCAGATGCGACATTGGTTTCCCGTCCATGACGTGACCGACCGTTTGCGGGCGGCTGCGATTTCGAATGCAGGGGCATGATGACCACCGCTTTTCTCGCAGTCGCCTTCGGCCTGGCGCTCCTGGTCTGGAGCGCCGACCGGTTCGTTGGAGGCTCGGCCTCGGCCGCGCGCCATTTCGGCATGCCGCCGCTGCTCATCGGCATGGTGGTCGTCGGCTTCGGCACCTCCGCGCCCGAGATGGTGGTGTCCGCGCTCGCGGCCTCGCAGGGCAACCCCGGTCTTGCCCTCGGCAACGCCTACGGCTCGAACATCACCAACATCGCCCTCATCCTGGGGCTGACGGCGCTGATCAGCCCCATCGCCGTCCACTCGCAGGTGCTGCGCAAGGAATTGCCCATCCTCACCGGCGTCACGGCCCTGGCCGCCTGGCAGCTCCGGGACGGGGAGATCAGCGGCGCCGATGCCCTGGCGCTGCTGGGCGTCTTCGGCGCGCTGATGGCCTGGACCCTCTGGCAGGGCCTGCAGAAAAAGGCCGATGCGCTGGGCAGCGAGATGGAGCAGGAGCTGGAGGTCCGTGCCATGCCGGTCGGCCGGGCCGTGGTCTGGCTGGTCGTCGGCCTGGCGCTGCTGATCGTCAGCTCCCGCATCCTGGTCTGGGGCGCGGTGGAAATCGCCCAGGGCTTCGGCGTGAGCGACCTGATCATCGGCCTGACCATCGTCGCCGTCGGCACCTCGCTGCCGGAGCTGGCCTCTTCTCTCATCGCCACCCGCAGGGGCGAGCACGACATCGCGCTCGGCAACGTGCTCGGCTCCAACCTGTTCAACACCCTGGCCGTGGTGGGGATCGCAGGGATGATCCAGCCCATGGCGGTAGGGACGGAGGTCTTCTCGCGGGACATCGCGGTCATGGCCGCGCTGACCGTCTCCCTCTTCGTCTTCGGCTACGGGTTCCGCGGCCCAGGCCGCATCAACCGCTTCGAGGGCGCGGCCCTGCTGGCCGCCTATGTCGGCTACACGGCGTACCTGGTCGGCGGCGCCTTCGGGCAGTGAGCCCTCCCGGAAGGCCGCGCAGCCGCCGGCCGCACCCCGGGCGGATGCGGCGGCCGGCGCCGGTGCGCCGGGCTGGGGTTAGAATGGCCCCATTGCATCGACGGCCTGCACCATGACGCAATTCCGCTGGTATGTCCGCAGGAACGGCAAGGCGTACGGACCCTATCCCGGCCCGCAGATCGAGGAATACCTGCTCCTCGGGCGTCTCGGGCACACGGACGAGATCAGCCTGGACGGCGAGCATTGGATCACGATCGAGGCGAGCGGCCATTTCCCGCCGCCCGACCCGGCCGCGCCGGCGGCGCCTGAGGCGGACAGCGAACAGGGGCTCTGGGAGGCGGAGCGGGCACGGGCGCGCCGGCGCTGGCTGGACGAGAGGCTCTACGACCAGCCCGGGGTGGAGGCCGAGCGCCGCGCGGGCGAGCCCTCCCAGTTCGAGGCGCTGCGCCACGACCACCAGGTGACCCAGGAGATGATCCGGGCCGAGCGGGAGCGGCGCCCCGGGCTGCGGATGGGCATTGCGGCCCTGGTGGTCGTGGCCGCCTCGGCGGCCGGCGTCTGGTGGGGCCAGGGCGAGGGGATGCTCATCGTCAGGCCGACCGGCGAGGTGGACTGCCAGGCGGTGGGGCAGGGCGTCAACTGGAGCGCCTGCGACAAGCCCCATGCCCGCCTGGGCGGGGCTGTGTTGAGCTCGGGCCGCATGGCGGCCGTGCGCCTGGACGGCGCCGACCTGACGGGCGCGGACCTCAGGTATGCCCACATGCCGCAGGCCAGCCTGCGCGCCGCCAGCCTGGAGGGCGCCATGCTGCGGGCGGCCGACCTGAGCGGGGCCGACCTGAGCGGGGCCGACCTGAGCGGGGCCGACCTGAGCTATGCAGTCCTCACCGGCGCCAGGCTGGAGGGGGCCCGCCTCGATGGCGTGCGCCTCGACAAGGCGAGCTGGACCGACGGGCGCCTGTGCGCGGAAGGCTCGGTCGGCACATGCCGGTGAAGGCGAGGCCGCCCACCCCCCGGGGTGGGCCGGCATCTCTGCGCGAACAGGGGCCTGCGCCGGAACCTTCGGGTCTCGAGCACGGCGGCCGGCCGATCACCTCCCGCAGCAATCCCGAGTTCCGTTTCCTGCTGGAGCTGGCCGAATCGAGCCGCGCCCGGCGCCAGGCCGGCCTGACCCTGCTGGACGGCTGGCACCTGATCGAGGCGGCCCTGCAGGCCGGTCTGCGTCTGGAGAGGCTGATCGTCTCCGAGGCGGCGGCGCCGCTGCCGGCGGCCGAGGCGGCCACGGCCGGCGTGCCGCGGCGGGTCCTGAGCGAGGCCCTCGTGCGTGCCCTGTCGCCCGTGAAGACGCCGACGGGCTGGCTCGCGCTCGTCGAGATCCCCCGGCCCGCCGCACAGGACTGCCGCTGCGCGGTCCTGCTCGAGGACATCCAGGACCCGGGCAACCTGGGGGCCATCCTGCGCAGCGCGGCCGCCGCCGGCGTCGAGGCCGCCTACCTGTCCCAGGGCTGCGCGGACGCCTGGTCGCCCAAGACCCTGAGGGGCGGGCAGGGGGCCCAGTTCCGGCTGGCCATCCACGAGCGGGCGGACCTGCCCGCAGTGGCCGGGCGCTATCGGGGCCGCGCCTACGCCGCGGTGCTCGGCGCGAAGGCGAGCCTGTACGACCTGGACCTGCGCGGTGCGGTGGCCTTCGCCTTCGGCAACGAAGGCGCCGGCCTGGCCGAGGCGCTGAGCGCGCGCTGCCGGCCCTTCACCATCCCCATGCCCGGCGCGGTGGAGTCGCTCAACGTCGCCAGCGCGGCGGCGGTCTGCCTGTTCGAGCGGGTGCGCCAGCTGCGGGGCTGCTGAGCGATCCGGTGGCACCGTCCCCGACGCGCAACCCGGGCATTCGGCCTGCACCGGCTCAGCGCCGCGGTCGCGGCTGAGGCCGCCAGGGGGCGCGGCGTTCAGGTGAGCGACAGCTTGAGCAGGGCGGCGATCTCTTCCACCGAGCGGCGGGTGGTGTCTATGATGGGGATGCCTTCCGCGCGCATCAGGTCTTCCGACGCCCGCAGCTCCCCGCGGCAGGTCTCCGGCGCGGCGTAGCGGCTGCCCGGGCGGCGCTCGGCGCGGATCTGGGCGAGCCGCTCGGGGGCGAGGACGAGGCCGCGCAGCTTGGCGCGGTGCGCCTTGAGCTGCGGCGGCAGGCCCGGGCGCTCGAAGTTTTCCGGGGTGAGCGGGTAGTTGGCGACGCGCAGGCCGTAGTGCATGGCCAGGTAGAGGGCGGTCGGGGTCTTGCCGCTGCGCGACACGCCCAGGAGGATGAGGTCGGCCTGGCCGTAGCGCTCGGTGGCCAGGCCGTCGTCCGCGGCCAGCGCGAAGTTCACCGCGTCCATGCGCGAGTGGTAGGCGTTGGCGTCGACCATGGCGTGGAACTGCCCCTTCTTGGGCACGGCCGGGCGGCCCAGTTCGCCGGCGAGCATGCCCAGGAGCTGCCCGTAGACGTCCATGACCAGGGCGCCGGTAGCGGTGACCGCCGCGCGGCTGCCGGGGTCGGTGAGGGTGGAGAAGACCAGGGGCTTGAGGCTCGACTGCCGCCAGGCCGCCAGGATCTGCCTTGCCGCGTCCTGCGCCTTCTCCAGGCTGTCCACGAAAGGTACACTGGTGAACGCGAACGCTTCGCCGGGGAATTGGGACAGCAGGCTCTGCCCGATGATCTCGGCAGTGATGCCGGTGTGGTCGGAGATGAAGAAGACCGGGCGCACTGGGCTCATGGGGGAAGGAGGCGGCGCTTTTAGCCATCATTCGAGGACGGAAATGGACTATATCGCGCGCTTTCAGGAACTGTCCATGCAGGACGTGGACAAGGTCGGCGGCAAGAACGCCTCCCTCGGGGAGATGATCCGCAACCTCGCCGGCAAGGGGGTTCGGGTCCCCGGCGGCTTCGCCACCACGGCCGACGCCTTCAGGGAATTTTTGGCGCACGAGGGGCTCGCCGAGCGCATCGCCGCCAAGCTCGAAGCCCTCGACTACGAGGACGTCACCGCCCTGGCCCGGGCCGGCCGGGAGATCCGCGGCTGGATGATCGACACGCCGCTGCCCGAGGCGCTGGAAGCCGCCATCCGCACCGCCCACGAGGCCATGCGCCGGGAGGCGGGCGAGGACCTGCTCTTCGCGGTGCGCTCCTCGGCCACCGCCGAGGACCTGCCCGACGCCTCCTTCGCCGGCCAGCAGGAGACCTATCTCAACATCCGCGGCGCCGACAACCTGCTCGACGCGGTCAAGCGCTGCTTCGCCTCGCTCTACAACGACCGCGCCATCGCCTACCGCGTGCACCACGGCTTCGCCCACGAGGTGGTGGCGCTCTCCGCCGGCATCCAGCGCATGGTGCGCTCCGACCGGGGCGCGGCCGGCGTGATGTTCACCCTGGACACCGAATCGGGCTTCCGCGACGTGGTCTTCATCAACGCCGCCTACGGCCTGGGCGAGACGGTGGTGCAGGGCTCGGTGAACCCGGACGAGTACTACGTGCACAAGCCGGGGCTCGCCGCGGGCAAGCGCGCCGTGGTGCGCAGGAAGCTGGGCGACAAGGCCATCCGCATGGTGTTCGCCGAGGAATCGATGGCGGAGCGCTCCACCCGCGTGGAGCCGGTGCCGGAGGCGGACCGCCACCGCTTCGCCCTTTCCGACGACGAACTGCTGGAGCTCTCCCGCTACGCCGTCGTCATCGAGGAGCACTACGGCCGGCCCATGGACATCGAGTGGGGCCGCGACGGCATCGACGGCAAGCTCTACATCCTCCAGGCCCGGCCGGAGACGGTGAGGTCCCGCGCCGGGCAGGTCGAGACCCGCTACCAGCTCCTGGAGCGCGGCCCGGTGCTGGCGCGGGGACGCGCCATCGGCGCCAAGATCGGCCAGGGGCGCGCGCGGATCATCCGCTCGGCCGCCCAGATGCACGAGGTCCAGCCCGGCGACGTCCTCATCACCGAGATGACCGACCCCGACTGGGAGCCGGTGATGAAGCGCGCCGGCGCCATCGTCACCGACCGCGGCGGGCGCACCTGCCATGCGGCCATCGTCGCCCGCGAGCTCGGCGTGCCCGCGGTGGTGGGGGCGGGCGACGCCACCCGGACCGTACCCGAGGGCACCGAGGTCACCGTCTCCTGCGCGGAAGGGGAGGACGGCCACGTCTACGAGGGGCGACTCAAGTTCGAGAAGGCCGAGATCTCCATGCAGGCCATGCCCGAGATCCCGGTCAAGGTGATGATGAACGTGGGCAACCCCGAGCAGGCCTTCCACTTCGCCGGGCTGCCCAACGAGGGCGTGGGCCTGGCGCGCCTGGAGTTCATCATCAACACCACCATCGGCGTGCATCCCAACGCCGCCCTGGACTTCGATCGGCTGCCCGAGGACCTGCGGCGCGAGATCGCCGCCAAGGCCCAGGGCTATGGCGACGCCGTCGACTTCTACGTGGAGAAGCTCGCCGAGGGCATCGCCACCATCGCCGCCGCCTTCTGGCCCAAGCGGGTCATCGTGCGCCTGTCGGACTTCAAGTCCAACGAATACGCCAACCTCACCGGCGGCCGGCTCTACGAGCCCGAGGAGGAGAACCCCATGCTCGGGTTCCGCGGCGCCGGGCGCTACGCCAGCCCCCGGTTCCGGCGCGCCTTCGAGCTGGAGTGCCGGGCCGTGCGCCGGGTGCGCGAGGACATGGGCCTGACCAACGTGGAGATCATGCTGCCCTTCGTGCGCACCCTGGAGGACGCCGACGCCGCCCTCGCGGTGCTGGCGGAGATGGGCCTCGAACGCGGCAAGGACGGCCTCAAGGTGGTGATGATGTGCGAGATCCCCGCCAACGTGCTGCTGGCCGACGCGTTCCTCGAGCGCTTCGACGGCTACTCCATCGGCTCCAACGACCTCACCCAGCTCACCCTGGGCGTGGACCGCGACTCCAGCCTCGTGGCCGCGGCCTTCGACGAGCGCAACCCGGCGGTGAAGAGGCTCCTGGCCGAGGCCATCGCCGCCTGCAAGCGCAACGGGAAATATGTCGGCATCTGCGGCCAGGGCCCGTCGGACCACCCGGATCTGGCGCAGTGGCTGATGGAGCAGGGCATCGACAGCCTCTCGCTCAACCCGGACACCGTGGTCAGCACCTGGCTCAGGCTGGCGGAAAAAAAGGGCTGAGTCGGCAGGGCTGAGGACCGCGCAAAAGACCCACCTCGGCAGTCCGCTCAGCCCTCAGCCCTCAGTCCTCGCTACTGCCTCACCCTCCCCAGCCCCCGGGCGGCCTGCAGGCAGAACATCTTGAAATCCGCGTAGGTGTGCGCGTCCAGGCTGCAGGCGCCGTGGCCCCGGTCTGCATAGATCAGGCCTACGGGTCGGTTGCCGGCATGGAGGGACATGGCGTAGAAGTCGTAGCTGCCGATCGCCCCCCTGAGCCCGGGGCTCACCATGGGCCAGAGCTTTTCGCGGTTGCCCTCGTTGAGCCAGACGCCCTGCATCTTGGTCATGAGCTGGCCGAACAGGTCCCGGGTCTCCAAAGGGAATTCGAAGTGGCGCAGCGGGTCGTCCTGGGGTATGCCCAGGGTGAAACGGCTCTTCACGCGCTTGCCGTCGGGGGTGACCATGGCGAAGAGGATGCGCGACAGGCCCAGCCCCGTGTGCAGCCCCCGCAGGATGTGCGCGCTCATCTGGGCCAGGGTGAGCGAGCCGTCCAGGTGCTGCTCGATGCCCTGCAGGGCCTGGTTCAGGACGTCGGGGTCGGGCAGCGGACGGGCGGCCGGCGCCGGGGCGGCTTCCTCCTCCTCCTCGCCGGGCTCCGGCGGCCAGGGGCCGGGGAGCATGGGCAGCCAGGCCGCGGCGGGCGCGGCGGGGATCCAGTGGCCGAAGCGGGCCGCCCGGACGGCGTTGGCGTGCACCGTGGCGACGATGACCTCCGGCGGGGTGTTCTCGATGCGGCCCAGGGCCTCGTAGGCCGCATCGAGGTGCTCGTCCCACCAGCCGTGGCGGCTGTGGTGGGCGATCTCGAAGCAGGCCTGCACGATGGCCTGCCGGGGGCGGGCGCCGTAGTCCTTGTTCAGCAGGTCGCGGGTGAGGTCGGGGATGCGCCAGGCCTCCAGCATGGCCAGCTTGAGGGGGATGAGGGCGAAGCCGAGCGCCTTCCGCTCGGCCTCGTTCGACTCCAGCCTGCGGCGCAGGCGGGCCAGGTGCTCGGCGCTCTCGGGCGACTGCAGCCAGATCAGGAACTCCGGCGCATAGTAGAGCAGGACGGCGACCTGGACCTCCTCGGCCCGGACGTCGGTGTGCAGGATGGCGAAGTCCCGCGCCTGCCAGGCTGCGTGCTGCGCGATCCGCAGCAGCCGGTAGAGGGAGTTGAGCGCCTCCGGGCGCTGGCCGATGGGGGTGTCCTCCACCACGCCGCACTGGGCGACCCGGTCCAGATACCTGCCCACGCCCTGCATCATGAGGGCATGCTCCACGGTGGCGACATCGGCGCCGAAATGCCGATTGGTCCGGTTGTTGGCGGCGAAGATGAGGCGCAGGGTGGCGAGGGGGTCGGCCAGGACGACGGCGGCCAGTTCCCGGGCCGTCATGTCCTCGCTTCGCGTCCTGAGGGCGAGGAGCGCATCGCGGGTATGCCGGAAGATGGGCGTCTCGCCCGGCGTGAGCCGGCTCAGCCAGTCCTGCAGGGTCAGCGCATCCGCCATATCAACAGCCTCGTCTGGCGACCACCGTCGAGTTCCACCGTCTCGTCCGGCTCGATGCCGGGCACGGCGAAGGAATTGCTGATGAACAGGCTGCCCGGACGCATCTCGCGCCGGGCCTGCTGCCAGAGCCGGGCCATGGGCTCGGGCGAGAGGAAGGCATAGACAACGTCGTGGCCGGCGAGGCCCTCGTCCCGGAGATCGCCCAGGCGGACCTCGGCGCGCCGGCCCAGGCGCAGGCGGCTGGCGAGCCAGGGCAGGGGGGCCGTCTCGACGCCGTGGAGCCGCGCCGCCCTGTTCGACCGGGCCAGGTGGGCGAGCAGGCCGCCCGTGCCGCAGCCGAGATCGAGGAAGCTGCCGCCGGGGTAGCCGGCCAGGCGGCGGGCGACCTCCTCCCGGGCCCGGCGGCCCGTGAGATACAGCGGCACCCGGGTGCTGACCGCCCCCCATTGGGTCAGGGCGAGCAGGGCGAAGCCCGCGAGGTACCAGGCCGGGGAGAGCTCCGCCTGGAGGGCCAGCCAGGCCGCGGGGAAGAAGCCCAGGTTGATCCACTGCCACCAGCGCGGCAGCTCCAGCCTGAACGAGAGGCCCCAGGCAGCGGCCCCCTGCAGCAGGACCAGCGCCAGGGCGCCGATGTCCGTTCCCGACCAAGCCAAGCCGGCAGCGGCAAGGAGGACGCTCGCCCAGGCGAGGACGTGGAGCAGCAGGACCTGGGGCAGGAGCGGGGCGGCCGGGGCGATCAGCAGGCCGTCACGGCTTGGCATGTCCAGACTCCCTGAGGCTCTGGCCCAACTCGCCCGCCGTCCCGGCCTCGACCTGCTGCGCCTCCTTGGTGATGGCCTCTTCGGTCTTCTTGTTCAGCACGATGATGGAGATGCGCCGGTTGACCGGGGCGTTGGGGTTGCCCTTGTCGAAAGGCACGGCCGACCCCAGGCCGACCACCCGCAGGATCTTGCCCTCCTCCAGGCCGCCGGCGACGAGCTCCCGGCGGGAGGCGTTGGACCGGTCTGCGGACAGCTCCCAGTTGCTGTAGCCGCGCTCGCCCGAGAGGTACTGGATCGCATCGGTGTGGCCCGAGAGGCTGACGCGGTTGGGCACCTCGTTGAGGGTGTGGCCGAAGGCCCTCAGGATCTCCCGCGTATAGGGCTTCATGACGGCGCTGCCCGAATCGAACATGGGCCGGTTCTGGTCATCCACGATCTGGACGCGCAGGCCCTCGCTGGTGATGTCGATCTTGAGCTGGTTCTTGAACGGCTGGAGCTTGGGGTTGTTCTCGATGAGCTTCTCGAGCTTGGCCTTGAGATCGGCCAGGCGCGCCTTCTCGTCCTTCTCGAGCTTCGCCTTGGCGGGCTCGGTCTCGCCGCGCTTGACCTCGCCCGCCTTGCGCGTGAGGTCCTCGCCGCCGCCCTTGATGAGGCTGCTGGGCTGGCTCAGGCCCTCGCCGGTCAGCGCCGCCTTCAGCGGCGTCTTGAAGTACTCCGAGATGCCCTGCAGCTTGGCCGTGTTGACGGAGCCCAGCAGCCACATGAGCAGGAAGAAGGCCATCATGGCGGTGACGAAGTCGGCGTAGGCGATCTTCCAGGCGCCGCCGTGGTGGCCGTGGGCCGCCTTCCTGATGCGCTTGATGACGATGGGGCGCTGGGTGTCGTCGGCCATATCAACCAAGTCCCGTGTGATGAGGACCGAGGACTGAGCAGATGACGGTCGCCGGACTCATAGTTGGCTCAGTCCTCGGCACTGTGTTCATTTCCCCTTGCGGGCCTTGATGTCGTCCTCCAGTTCGCGGAAGCTCGGCCGCTCGGTGGTGTAGAGCACCTTGCGCCCGAATTCGACGCAGACCTGGGGCGAGAAGCCGTTGAGGGATGCCAGCAGCACCACCTTGACCGTTTGCAGGACCTTGGTGGATTCGTTGGCCTTCGTCTCCAGCACGTTCGCGAGCGGCGCGGTGAAGCCGTAGGAGAGGAGGATGCCGAGGAATGCGCCCACCAGCGCCTTGGCGATGAGGCCGCCCAGCTCGGTCGGCGGCAGGTGCAGCGAGCCCATGGTGATCACCACGCCCATCACCGCCGCCACGATGCCGAACGCGGGCAGGGCGTCCGACATCTTCGCGACGGCGTGCGAGGCGTGCATCTCCTCATGGTTGTGGGTCTCGATCTCGTTGTCCATGAGGTTCTCGATCTCGAGCGCATTGAGGTTGCCGCCGACCATGAGGCGCAGGTAGTCGGCGATGAATTCGACCAGGCGCGGATGTTCCATGATCGTGGGGTATTTGCTGAAGAGCGCGCTCTTGTCGGGTTCCTCGACGTCGTTCTCGATGGACATGAGGCCTTCGCGGCGGACCTTGCCGAGGATCTCGTAGAGCAGGGCCAGGAGCTCCATGTAGAAGGTGCGCGTGTACTTCGAGCTCTTGAAGCAGCTGGCGATGCCGCCGAGGATGTGCTTGATCGCGTGGCTGTTGTTGGCGGCGACCATGGCCCCCAGGGCGCCGCCGAAGATCATGATGAATTTCGTGGGCTGGAGCAGGGCCGCGAGATGGCCGCCGATGACGAGGTACGCCCCGAAGATACAGACCAGGGCGATGACCCACCCGACGAGCACCATCATCGTATTGTCTCCTTGCGCTTGCCTAGGGCCCGCTTGACCGGGGCAAAGTTTAGCCTATGTTCCGGCGTCGGTCCGTAGATTTGCAGCGCTTCGAGATGCCGGGGCGTGGGATAGCCGGCATGCTGCTCGAAGCCGTATTCCGGGTAGTCGGCCGCCAGGCGCTGCATGAGGCCGTCGCGCTCGGTCTTGGCCAGGATGGAGGCCGCGGATATCGCGGGCTCCAGCGCATCGCCCTGCACGATGGCCCGGCTGGGGTAAGGCAGGTCGGCGGGGCAGCGGTTGCCGTCGACGAGCACTTCGTGCGGGGGGACGGTCAATCCCGTGACGGCCCGGCGCATGGCGAGCAGGGTGGCCTGCAGGATGTTCAGCTCCTGGATCTCCTGGACGGAGGCCCATGCCACGCTCCAGGCCAGGGCCCGGGCGCGGATCGCCTCGGCGAGCCGGTCGCGCCGCGCGGCCGAGAGCTGCTTGGAGTCCCTGAGCCCTGCGATGGGGCGCCCCGGGTCGAGGATGACCGCGGCGGCGCACACCGGCCCGGCCAGGGGGCCGCGCCCGGCCTCGTCGACGCCGCAGATGAGCCCGGCGCCCGTCATGCCAGGAAGGGCCGCAGGGCCTCGGCGATGAGACGCGGGGTGTCGCGCCGCAGGGTGCGGCGCAGCGCCTCGAAGGCATCGAGCATCTCCCGGCGCCCGGCCCCGTCTTCCAGGAGCCTGAGCGCGGCGTCCGCGAGGGTCTCGGGTTCGGCCTGCCTCTGGACGAGCTCGGGCACCACCGGGCGGCCGGCCAGGATGTTGGGCAGGCCGATGTAGGGCAGGTAGGCCTGCCGGCGCATGATCTGGTAGGTGAGCCAGGGCACCTTGTAGGTGATGACGTGCGGGCAGCCGAGCAGGGCCGCCTCCAGGGTGGCCGTGCCCGAGGCGATGACCGCGGCGTCGGCCGCCTGCATCGCGTCGTGGGCATGGCCGAAGAGGATGCGGATCGGCAGGTCCTGGGCCTGCAGGCGATAGAGCGCGGTCTCGAACCGCAGCTGCGTCTCGCGGCTGACCAGCGGCACCAGGAAGCGGAGCGTCGGCCGGCGCCGGTGCATGAGCCTGGCCGCCTCGATGAAGGTGTCGGCCAGGTGCTCGAGCTCGCCCTGGCGGCTGCCCGGCATGAGCAGGAGGTATTCGCCCCCGGCGTTAAGGCCCAGGCGCGCCCGTGCCGCCTTGCGGTCGGGCCGCTCGGGCAGGGCGTAGGCGAGGGGATGGCCCACGTAGGTGGCCGGGATGCCGGCCTCGCGGTAGATCGCCTCCTCGAACGGGAAGATGAGCAGCATGTGGGAGACGGCGCGCCGGATCTTGCGGATGCGGCCGCGGCGCCAGGCCCAGACGGAGGGGCTGACGAAGTGCACCGTGGGCACGCCGGCGCGTCTGAGGCTCGATTCCAGCGCCAGGTTGAAGTCGGGGGCGTCCACGCCGATGAAGAGCCTGGGCCGCTCGGCGAGGAATTGGCGCTTCAGCTGCCGGCGGATGGCCAGGATCTGGCGCAGGTTGGCGAGGGCCTCCACATAGCCGCGCACGGCCAGGGTCTCCATGGGAAAGAGGGAGCGCGCCCCGCGCGCCTGCATCCTGGGGCCGGCGACGCCCGAGAATTCGGCGGGCAGCCCGGCCTCCTGCACGGCGCGCATGAGCAGGCTGCCGAGGAGATCGCCCGAGGCCTCGCCGGCGACGATGCCGACAGTCGGGGCGAGGGGCGCCTTAGTCGCCGCCAAGACCTCGCTCGCCTCGCGCTTCATCTCCCCGCCCCGAGCCATTTAGCGGATGATGCCGCGGCCGGGCTGGGCCAGGAAATCGGCGAGGGGCTGGAGTTCGGGATGGGTCTGCGCCTCGGCGGCGATGGCCGCGGCCGCCTCGGCGAGGGACTGCCCCGACTTGTAGAGGGTCTTGTAGGCGCGTTTCACCGCGCTCACCGCCTCCGGGCCGAAGCCGCGGCGCCTGAGGCCCTCGGCGTTGATGCCGTGGGGGGCGGCCGGGTTGCCGGCGGCGGTGACGAAGGGCGGGACGTCCTGGCGCAGCACGGAGGCGATGCCGGTGATCGCGTGGGCGCCGATGCGGCAGAACTGGTGCACGCCGCTGAAGCCGCCCAGGATGACGTGGTCGGCCACCTCCACGTGGCCCGCCAGCGAGGCGTTGTTGGCGAAGATGACGTGGTCGCCGACCATGCAGTCGTGCGCGATGTGCACGTAGGCCATGATCCAGTTGTGGCTGCCGATGCGGGTCGCGCCGCGGTCCTGCACGGTGCCGGTGTTGAAGGTGCAGAACTCGCGGATGGTGTTGTGGTCGCCGATCGTAAGAAGGGTGGGCTCGCCGGCGTACTTCTTGTCCTGCGGCTCCTCGCCCAGGGAGACGAACTGGAAGATGCGGTTGCCGCGGCCGATGCGGGTGTGGCCCGTGACCACGGCATGGGGGCCGATGCGGGTATCGTCGCCGATCTCGACGTGCTCGCCGACGATGGCGTAGGGGCCGATCTCGACGTTGGCGCCGAGCTTGGCGCCGGGGTGGACGATGGCGGTGGGGTGGATCATGCGGCGGTTCCCGGTCACTCCACGGTGCGCAGGGTACACATCAGCTCCGCCTCGCTGGCGAGCTGGCCGTCGACCAGGGCCTGGGCGGAGAACTTCCAGATGCCGCGCATGTTCTTGGTGATGCTGGCCTGGAGCCGGAGCTGGTCGCCGGGGACCACGGGGCGCTTGAAACGGGCGTTGTCGATGCCGACGAAGTAGATGACGGAGTTCTCGTTCACCGCCTCGCCGGCGGTGGCGAAGGCGAGGATGCCCGCGGCCTGGGCCAGGGCCTCGATGATCAGCACCCCCGGCATCACCGGATGGTGGGGGAAGTGGCCCGGGAAGAAGGGCTCGTTCATGGTCACGTTCTTGATCGCGCTGATGCGGCTGCCCAGCTCCATCTCCAGCACCCGGTCCACGAGCAGGAAGGGGTAGCGGTGCGGCAGGTGCCGCATGATGTCCTTGATGTCCATAGCGGTTTCCATAGCGATTACAGCGGGTTACGGCGTGTTCTTTGCAAGTTGCGCGAGCTGCCTCTCCAGCGTCCGGATGCGCTCGCGCATGTCGGCCAGGTGTCTGAGCTGGGCGGCGTTCCTCAGCCACTCGGCGTGGGGCATCTGAGGCTGGGTCGAGGTGTAGACGCCGGGTTCCTTGATCGACTTGCCGATGAAGGAGGCGCCCGATACCGTGACCCCGTCACCGATCTCGATGTGGCCCAGGATCATGGCGGCGCCGCCGATGAGGCAGTGGCGGCCGATCCGGGTGCTGCCGGCGATGCCGGCGCAGCCGGCGATGGCGGTGTGCTCGCCGATCTGCACGTTGTGCGCGATCTGCACCAGGTTGTCGATCTTGGCCCCGGCGCCGATCAGCGTGTCCTCCAGCGCGCCCCGGTCGACGGTGGTGTTGGCGCCGATCTCGACGTCGTCGCCGACGACGACGCGGCCGACCTGGGGCACCTTGAGCCAGCGCTCCCCCTCCCGGGCGAGACCGAAGCCGTCGGAGCCGATGACGCAGCCCGCGTGCAGGATGACCCGGTCGCCGATGACGCAGGCGTCATAGACGCAGACGTTGGGGTAGAGGCGGCAGTCGGCGCCGATGGCGACACCCGCGCCGACGGCCGCACCGGCGGCGATGCGGGTGTGGGCGCCGATCCGGCTGCCGGCCCCGATGACGACGTTGGGGCCGATGCTGGCCTCGGGGGCGATCACGGCGCCCTCGCCGATCACGGCGCTGGGGTGGATGCCCGCCTCGGCCGGAGGCTCGGGGTGGAACAGCGCCGCGGCCCGGGCGAAGGCCGCATGGGGGTTGGCGACGGCGAGACGGGGCATCGAGAGCCTGTCGGCCAGGGACGGGGGGATGAGCAGGGCGCCGGCCCGGCTGGCGCGCGCGACTTCAAGATACTTCTCGCTTGCTACAAAGCTGATCTCGGTGTCGCTGGCCTGGCCCAGCGAGGCCACGTTCGTGTAGCGCTGGCCCGTGTCGTCGATCGCCTCACCGCCCAGCCTGGCCTGAAGCTCGCTCAGGGTGTATCCGGACGGCATGGAAATCAGCGCTCGATCGCCTTGAGGACCTTGTCAGTGATGTCCACGCGGGGGCTGGCGTACACGGCGTTTTCCACGATGAGGTCGAAGTCCTCGCGCTTGGCGATGTCCATGATGGTCTTGCGCGCGCGCTCGTGGATGCCGGCGAATTCCTCGTTCTTGCGCTGGTTGAGGTCCTCGCGGAATTCGCGCTGGGCCCGCTGGATGTCCCGGTTCAGGTTGGCCAGGTCGCGCTCCCGCTTGGTGCGCTCGGCCTCGGCCATGGTCAGGGAGTCCTTTTCCAGACTGGCCTGCAGGTCCCGCGCCTGCCTGATCTGCTTCTGGATGTCCTGCTCCCGCGCGGCGAACTCCTTCTCCAGCTTCTTCTGGGCCCTCTGGGCGAGCTGCGAATCGCGGAAGATGCGCTCGGTGTTGACGTAGCCGATCTTGGACTCGGCGGCGAGGGCAGGCGTGCAAGCGGCCAGCATCAGGAAGGCGATGAGGGTCTTCTTCATCATGGGGGTCTCCATCTATAGGGGTTTCGGCCGCCGTGCGGCTCGGCTTCGCCGGTGGCCAGTCTTCAGAACACCGTGCCCAGCTGGAACTGGAAGGCCTCTTCCTGATCGCCGGTCTCGGCGTTCAGGGGCTGGGCGAAGGAGAACTTGAGCGGCCCGAAGGGCGAGTACCAGGTCACGGCCACACCGGCGGAGTAGCGCAGGTCGCCGAAGGCGAAGTCCTTGTAGTCCCCCTCGGTGTCACCGGGGCCCCAGACGGCGCCGGCGTCGGCGAAGACCGAGAGGCGCACCGAGCGGTCCTTGCCCAGGCCGGGGAAGGGGAAGAGCAGCTCGGCGTTGCCGACCAGGCGCTTGTCGCCGCCCAGTGCGGCGCCGGTCGGCGTGTCCCTGGGGCCGATGGTGCCGGACTTGTAGCCCCGCACCGAGCCGATTCCGCCGGCGTAGAAGTTGCGGAAGAAGGGCATGGCGTCGCCGCCGTAGCCGCCGCCCCAGCCGATCTCGCCGTTGAGCATGAGCACGAAGTCCCTGGCGAGCGGGCGGAACCACTGGTATTCGTAGGACAGCTTGTAGTAGTTCAGGTCGCCCACGGGGGTGCCCAGCTCGCCGTACAGGCGCTGGAAGCTGCCCTTGGTGGGATAGAGCAGGCTGTCGCGGTGGTCCCTGGACCAGCCGGCGTCCAGGCGCAGGGAGTTGGTGTCCACCCCGTAGATGGTGCCCCCCATGCTTACGGCAAAGCGCTCCAGATAGTCCGCGCTGACGGCGGGGTTCAGGTCCAGCGAATACTTCTCCACCGCCGCCCCGAGGTGGATGGTGTCCTTCTCGGTGATGGGCACGCCCAGGCGCAGGCCCGCGCCCAGGGTGGAGGTGCTGTATTCCGATACCCCATCCAGGTCGGCGGTGTCCCGGTCGCGGCGGTAGATGTCGTAGCCCAGGCTCACCCCGTCCTTGGTGAAATAGGGGTTGGTGAAGGACAGGGCGTAGAGCGTGTTGACGCGGCCGCTGTTCATCTGCAGCGACAGGCGGTTGCCGGTGCCGAAGAGGTTGTTCTGCGAGACCGAGCCGGAGAGCACCAGGCCTTCCGAGCTGGAGAAGCCCGCACCCAGCAGGAGGTTGCCGGTGGGCTTCTCGGTGACGGAGAGGTTCATGTCCACCTGGTCGGTGGTGCCGGCCACCGGCGGCGTCTCCACGTTGACCTCGGTGAAGTAGCCCAGCCGGTCGACCCGCTCGCGGGAGCGGTTGATCTTGTCGGCGGCGTACCAGCCGCCCTCCATCTGGCGCATCTCGCGGCGGATGACCTCGTCGCGGGTCTTGTTGTTGCCGGCGACGTTGATGCGGCGCACGTAGACCCGGCGGCCCGGGTCCACGAGGAAGGTGAAGGCGACCTCGCGCTTTTCCTTGTCGATCTCGGGCGCGGCGTTGATGTTGGCGAAGGCGTAGCCGTCGTTGCCCAGGCGGTCGCCCATCTTCTTGACCGACTCGTTGAGCCGCTCCCGGGAGAAGGCCTCGCCGGGCTTCAGCGTGACCAGGGCCCTGAGCTCGTCCTCGGGCACCACCATCTCGCCCGCGATGCGGTAGTCGGAGACGGTGTACTTCTCGCCTTCCGTGATGTTGATGGTGATGTAGATGTCCTTCTTGTCCGGGGTGATCGACACCTGAGGCGCGTCGATGCTGAACTCCAGGTAGCCGCGGTTGAGGTAGTGCGAGCGCAGCGCCTCCAGGTCGGCGGTGAGCTTCTGCTTGGAATACTGGTCGTGCTTGGTGAACCAGGTCAGCCAGCCCGGGGTGCGCAGGACGAAGAGGTCGAGCAGCTCCTTCTCCTTGAAGGCCTTGGCCCCCACGATGTTGATGGCGCGGATCTTGGCCACCTCGCCCTCGGAGACCTCGAAGGTGACCGCCACGCGGTTGCGCTCGAGCGGCGAGGTGCGGGCGGCGACCTCCACGGCGTACATGCCGCGGTTGTAGTACTGGCGCTTGAGCTCCTGCTCGGCGCGGTCGAGCAGGGCCTTGTCGAGGATGCGCCCCTCGGCCATGCCGAGCTGCTTGAGGCCCGCCCTGATGTCGTCCTTGCCGAACTCCTTCATGCCGTGGAATTCGATCTGGGCGATGGCGGGCCGCTCGTCGACCTGCACGATGAGCACCCCGTCCTGCACCTCGAGGCGCACGTCCTTGAAGAAGCCGGTCGCGTACAGCGCCTTGATGGCGGCGGAGGCCTTGTCGGGCGTGAGGGTTTCGCCGACCTTCACCGGCAGGTAGCTGAAGACCGTGCCGGCCTCCGTGCGCTGGATGCCCTCGACCCGGATGTCCCGGACCTGGAAGGGCTCGAAGGCGTGGGCTTGGGCGGCGAAGAGCGCTGCGGCCAGGGCGATGCTCGTGAGGCGGGGGGAGGCGAAGCCTGCACTCGGGCGCAGTTTGGTTTTCATTGTGTGAGCAGTCGCTGCAAGTCGTTGAACAGGGCGAGGAACATCAGCACGCCCAACAAGGCCAGGCCGATCCTCTGTCCGATCGCCTGCACGCGTTCGGGTACCGGCCGGCCGGTCAAAATTTCCGCCAGATAATACAGTAAATGCCCGCCATCCAGTAACGGGATGGGCAGCAGGTTGAGCACGCCGAGGCTGATGCTGATCAGGGCCAGGAAGCCGACGAAGCTGGCCACTCCGCTCTTGACCGACTGCCCCGCGTAGTCGGCGATGGTGACGGGGCCGGCGATGTTCTTCAGCGAGGACTGGCCCAGCACCATGCGCCCCAGCATCTCCAGGCTGAAGGCGGAGAGCTCCCAGGTCTTGGAGAGGGCGCGGCTGACGGCCTGCACGGGCCCGTAGCTGACCTGGGTGTGCAGCCGCTCCAGCACCTCGGCCTCGATGCGGGGCGCGGCCCCGATGCGGCCGACGGCCTTGCCGGCCTCCTCGGCGCGCTCGGGGGTGACCTGCCTGGCCAGGCGCTGGCCGTCGCGCTCGATCTCGAGGTCCATGGCGCGCCCGGGCGCGTCGCGGACCCGGGCGACCATGTCGTCCCACTGCGCCACCGGGATGCCGTCGATGGCCAGGACCCGGTCGCCGGCCTGCAGGCCGGCCCGGGCCGCCGGGCTGCCGGGCAGCACGGCGTCGAACACCGGGGCGATGGGCGGCATGTAGCGCACCAGCCCGGCCGCCTTGGGCAGATTGGCCTCGCGTGCCTCCCGCTCCAGGCCGCTCAGGTCGAGCCGGCGCTGGAAGAGCCGTCCGGCCTCGTCCCGGGTTTCGAGGACGACCCGGTCCTTGCCGAAGCCGTGGCGGAGCATGGACCAGTGCAGGTCCTGCCAGCTGGCCACCGCCTCGTCGTTGACCCTGAGCACGGACTCGCCCGCCCGGATGCCGGCCAGCTGTGCCGCCGTGCCCGCCGGCGGCTCGCCCAGGATGGGCTTGAGGGCCGGTATGCCGTAGATGAACAGGGCCCAGAAAAGCAGGATGGCGAGCAGGAAGTTGGCCACCGGCCCGGCCAACACGATGGCGCTGCGCCGCCACACGTTCTGCCGGTTGAAGGCGTAGGGCAGGTCCTGCGGCGCCACCTCGCCTTCGCGCTCGTCGAGCATCTTCACATAGCCGCCCATGGGGATGGCGGACACCGCCCATTCGGTGCCGTGCCGGTCCCGGCGCCGGGCGAGGATCGGGCCGAAGCCCACCGAGAAGCGCAGCACCTTCACCCCGGCGAGGCGCGCCACCGCGTAATGGCCCAGCTCGTGCACCACGATGAGGATGGCCACGGTGAGCAGGAAGGCGAGGAGGGTGATCATTTCAGGGGTCAGGGGTCAGGGGTCAGGGGTCGGGGGTCAGGGGTCGGGGGTCAGGGGGGCGGGTTGGGCCGCGAATAATATAGCAGGCCGGCGCCCGGTCGCGGCCCGGGAGCTTCCCGGCCATCAGGCCCCGCGCCTCGCCCCGGCGGCGTGCCGGGCCATCAGGGCGCGGGCCGCGGCGCGGGCCTCGGCGTCGACGGCGACCAGGTCATCCAGGCTCCCCACGGGGGCGGTGCCGAGCTGCCCGAGGGTCTCGGCGAGGGCCTCGGCGATGGCCAGGTAGGGGATGGCGTGGGCGAGGAAGGCCGCCACGGCCTCCTCGTTGGCCGCGTTGAGCACGGTGGGGGCGGCGCCCCCCGCCTGCAGGGCCTCGTAGGCGAGCTTGAGGCAGGGGAAGCGCCGCGTGTCCGGCGCCTCGAAGCTGAGGCTGCCGATGCGGGCGAGGTCGAGCCAGGGCACGCCGGCCTCCACCCGCTCCGGGTAGGCGAGGGCGTGGGCGATGGGGGTGCGCATGTCGGGGTGGGAGAGCTGGGCGATGACCGAGCCGTCCCGGTACTCCACCATGGAATGGACGATGCTCTGGGGGTGGATGACCACCTCGATCTCTTCGGGGCGGGCGCTGAAGAGCCAATGCGCCTCGATCACCTCCAGCCCCTTGTTCATCATGGTGGCCGAGTCGACCGAGATCTTGCGGCCCATGACCCAGTTGGGATGGGCCACCGCCTCCTCGGGGGTGACCGCGGCCAGGGTCTCGAGGGCACGGGTGCGGAAGGGCCCGCCCGAGGCGGTGAGCAGGATGCGGCGCACGCCTGCAGGCAGGCGAGGGGCGCGGGGCGCGGGGCGGGGGGCGGGATGCTCGCTGCTCTGCGCCCGGCACTCTGCGCCGAATTCCGCAGGCATGCACTGGAAGATCGCATTGTGCTCGCTGTCGATGGGCAGGATCGTGGCGCCGCCCTCGCGCACCGCCTCCATGAAGAAGCGGCCCGCCATCACCAGGGTCTCCTTGTTCGCGAGCAGGATGCGCTTGCCCGCCCGCGCCGCGGCCAGGGCGGGCCGCAGGCCGGCGGCCCCGACGATGGCGGCCATCACCGTGTCCACCTCGGGCAGGGCCGAGATCTCCTCCAGGGCGGCCTCGCCGTGCAGCACCTCGACGGGGAGATCCGCGACCAGCGCCGCCAAGGCCCGGGCCCGGGCGGCGTCGGGCACCACGGCATAGCGCGGGCGGAACTGCCGGCACTGCCCGGCCAGCCTTTCGATCTGGTTGAAGCCGGAGAGCGCGACCACCCGGAAGCGCTCCGGGTGCCTGGCCACGACGTCCAGGGTGTTGACGCCGATGGTGCCGGTGGCGCCGAGGATGGTCAGGTTGCGTAGGGTCATGATCTCAGCCACATCCACAGCAGCGCCGCCACCGGGAGCACGGCGAGGTGGCTGTCCACGCGGTCGAGCACGCCGCCGTGGCCGGGCAGGATCGCGCCGCTGTCCTTCACGCCGGCGCGGCGCTTGATCCAGGATTCGAGGAGGTCGCCTTCGACGCTCAGGACGAACAGGATCAGACAGCCGGCCACCACCTGCACGATACAGCCGAGGTCGCAGGCCCAGGGCCCGAACAGGGCCAGGAGCAGGCCGTAGGCGGCGACGGCGGCGGCCGCGCCCAGCGCCCCTTCCCGGGTCTTGCCGGGGCTGATGCGCGGGGCGAGCTTGCGGCGGCCGAAGGCGCGGCCGGCGAAGTAGGCCGCGCTGTCGGCGATGGCCGTCAGCGCGATGAAGGCGAGCAGGAGGTGGGGACTCTCGCCGCGCAGGTAGACGAGGGCGAGCCCCGCCGGCAGCAGCACCACCCAGCCCGCCAGCCAGCCGAGCCCGGGCCCCGGCAGGGCCCCGAGGCGGGCCAGCCAGAGCGGGGCGAGAACGGCCCAGAAGGCCGCCGCGGCGACATAGGCATGGGGCAGGGCGGGCGCCGGGCCGGTGGCGAGCAGGACGCCCACCAGGGCCGTCGCCCCGGCGTAGAGATGGCGCAGCAGCGGCCCGAAGGCGAGCAGTCGGGCCCATTCCCAGGCGGCCGCGGCCAGGAAGAGCAGCACCAGGGCGGTCCACAGCGGCGGCGGCGCGGCATAGAGGGCCAGGAGGACGGCGGCGAGGAGGCCGGCGCCGGTGGCGACGCGCAGGCTAGTGCCGGACAAGCTGCTCACTGGTGCGTCCGAAGCGGCGTTCGCGCCGCTGGTACCAGGCGATGGCCTGGTCCAGGGACTGGCCGTCGAAGTCGGGCCAGAGGGTGTCGGTGAAGTAGAGCTCGGCATAGGCGAGCTGCCAGAGCAGGAAGTTGCTGACGCGCTGCTCGCCGCCGGTGCGGATGAAGAGGTCCGGCTCCGGGGCATAGGCCGTGGCGAGGTGTGCGGCCAGGCCCGCCTCGTCGATCTCGCCGCCCTCCGGGTGCGCCTTGAGCCAGGCGTTCACGGCATTGAGGATGTCCCAGCGGCCGCCGTAGTTGGCCGCCACGGTGAGGGTGAGCCGGCTGTTGCCGGCGGTCAGGGTCTCGCCTTCACGGATGAGTTCCTGCAAGCGCGGATTGAACTGGCCGAGGTCGCCCACGACCTTGAGGCAGATGCCGTTCTTGTGCAGCTTGCCCACCTCGCGCTCCAGGGCGTAGACGAAGAGCTCCATGAGCTTGGAGACCTCCTCCTTGGGCCGGCGCCAGTTCTCTGAGCTGAAGGCGAAGAGGGTCAGGTAGGCGACGCCACGCTCGATGCAGGCCTGGACCACGTCGCGGACCCGTTCCACGCCCTGCTGGTGGCCGGCCACGCGGGGCAGCAGGCGCTTCTTGGCCCAGCGCCCGTTGCCGTCCATGATGATGGCGACATGGCGGGGGATGGCGGCCGCCTCGGGGACGCTCGCGGTGGAGCTGAAGAATTTTCGGATCATGGCTTTAAAGTCGGCAGTCGTCAGAAGTCAGATGGCAGCATGCCTTTGTAAAACATTGGGTTGCTGCAAACTGCTGACTGACGACTGACCACTCGTTTATACCGCCATGAGGTCCTTTTCTTTGTCAGCCAGGACCTTGTCGATCTCTGCGATGTGCTTGTCGGTGAGTTTCTGGATGTCGTCCTGGGCGCGACGCTCGTCGTCCTCGCCGATCTCGTGATTCTTGAGCAGGTCCTTGAGGTGCGCGATGGCGTCACGGCGGATGTTGCGCACGGCCACCTTGCTGTTTTCCGCCTCGCCACGCACCACCTTGACCAATTCACGGCGGCGCTCCTCGGTCAGCGGAGGCATGGGCACGCGGACGATATCCCCCATGCTGGAGGGGTTGAGGCCCAGGTCGGAGTCGCGGATGGCCTTCTCGATCACGGCGGCCATCTTCTTCTCCCAAGGGGTGACGCCGACGGTGTGGGCATCCACGATGGTGAGGTTGGCGACCTGGCCGATGGGCGTGGGGTTGCCGTAATAGTCCACCTTGATGTGGTCCAGCATGCCCGTGTGGGCGCGGCCGGTGCGCACCTTGGCGAAATCCGTCTTCAGGGCCTCGACGGACTTCTTCATCTTGTCGTCGGCGGTCTTCTTGATGTCGCTGATCACGGCTGTCTCCCGAAAAATATGAGTTCCGAGGGCTGAGTGCTGAGTATATGAGGCACTCCCTGCTTCTTGCTCAGTCCTCGTAGCTCGTCACTCGCTCTTGGTCAGAGGACCACCCGGGTGCCTTCGGCCTCGCCCATGACGACCCGCCTGAGCGCCCCCGGCTTGAAGATGCTGAATACCACGAGCGGCAGCTTCTGCTCGCGGCACAGGGCGAAGGCGGTGGCGTCCAGCACGCCCAGGTTCTTCGAAATCGCCTCGTCGAAGCGGATCTCGTCGTAGCGGCGGGCGCCCGGATGCTTCTTGGGGTCGGCGTCGTAGACCCCGTCGACCTTGGTCGCCTTGAACATCGCATCGGCGCCGATCTCCACCCCGCGCAGGGCGGCGGCGGTGTCGGTGGTGAAGAAGGGGTTGCCGGTGCCGGCGGCGAAGATCACCACCTTGCCGTCTTCCAGATAGCTCAGGGACTGGGCGCGGCGGTAGGGTTCGGCGACATGCTCCAGGTTCAGGGCCGACTGCACGCGGGCGGGCACCCCCAGGCGCCGGAAGGTGTCCTGCAGGGCCATGGAGTTCATCACCGTGGCGAGCATGCCCATGTAGTCGGCCGTGGCCCGGTCCATGCCGGAGGCGGCCCCGGCCATGCCGCGGAAGATGTTGCCGCCGCCGACCACGATGCCCACCTGCACGCCCAGGCCCGCGACCTCCTTGACCTGGCTGCAGACACCCTCGAGGGTGGCGGGGTCGATGCCATAGCTCCCGTCGCCCATGAGGGCCTCGCCCGAGAGCTTGAGCAGGATGCGCTTGTAGGCGGGCGCGGCGGCCATGTCAGGCCTTGCCGGCCTGGGCCATCACCTCGGCCACGAAGTCGTCCTTGCGCTTCTCGATGCCTTCGCCCACCACGTAGAGGGTGAAGGCGGCGACACTGGCGCCCCTGGCCTTGAGCACCTGCTCGACGGTCTGCTTGTCGTCCTTGACGAAGGGCTGGCCCAGCAGGGTGACCTCCTTCAGGTACTTGGCCACCGACCCCTCCACCATCTTGGCCACGATCTCGGCGGGCTTGCCGGATTCGGCGGCCTTCTGGGAGGCGATGGAGCGCTCCTTCTCGATGAGCTCGGCCGACACGTGCTCCTTGGCCAGGGCCACCGGCTTGCTGGCGGCGATGTGCATGGCGAGGTCGCGGGCGAGCTGCTCGTCGGCACCGGTGACGTCCACCAGGACGCCGATCCTGGCGCCGCCGTGCACGTAGCTGGCGAGCGCGCCCATGGTTTCGAGGCGCACGAAGCGGCGGATGGACATGTTCTCGCCGATCTTGCCCACGAGCTGGGTACGGGTCGCCTCGACCGTGGCGCCGGAGAGGTTCAGGCCTGCGAGGGCCTCGACGTCGGCGGGGTTCTCCTTGGCCACGAGCTCGGCCAGGTTCCTGGCGAAGCCGAGGAAGTCGTCGTTCTTGGCCACGAAGTCGGTCTCGCAGTTGACCTCGACCATGGCGCCCAGCTTCGCGTCCGGGGCGATCCAGATGCCCACCACGCCCTCGGCGGCGATGCGGCCGGCGGCCTTGCTCGCCTTGCTGCCGAACTTGACGCGGATGATCTCTTCGGCCTTGGCCATGTCGCCGGCGGCCTCGTTCAGGGCCTTCTTGCAGTCCATCATCGGGGCGTCGGTGCGCTCCCGCAGTTCCTTGACCATGGATGCGGTGATTTCCGCCATTTGGGGTTCTCCTGCTCGTGTTCCGATTGACTAGCAGAAACGCCCCGGGGCCGGGGCGTCGCTGAATTCCTGAGGCCGGACGGGGGCTCGCGCCCCCGTGGCATTACTCGGCCGCGGCGCTGTCCTCGACCTCGACGTACTCGTCCTGGGTGGCGGCGACGATCTCCTCGATCACCTGGGACTTGCCTTCCAGGACGGCATCGGCGATGCCGCGGGCGTAGAGGCGGATGGCGCGGCTGGAGTCGTCGTTGCCGGGGATGACGTAGTCGACGCCGTCGGGGGTGTGGTTGGAGTCCACCACGCCGATCACGGGGATGCCGAGCTTGCCCGCCTCGGTGATGGCGATCTTCTGGTAGCCCACGTCCACGACGAAGAGGGCGTCGGGCAGGCCGCCCATGTCCTTGATGCCGCCCAGGCTCTGGTTGAGCTTGTCGTACTCGCGCTGCAGGGTCAGGGTCTCTTTCTTGGACAGGGTGCTGCCCTCGCCGAGCAGGGCTTCCAGGTCCTTCAGGCGCTTGACCGACTGCTTGACGGTCTTGAAGTTGGTGAGCATGCCGCCCAGCCAGCGGTGGGAGATGTAGGGCATGCCGCAGCGGGCGGCCTCTTCGCCCATGATCTCGCGGGCCTGGCGCTTGGTGCCGACGAAGAGGATGGTGCCCTTGTTGGCGGCCATCCGGCGCACGAACTTGGCGGCCTCCTCGAACAGGGGCAGGGTCTTTTCCAGGTTGATGATGTGGATCTTGTTGCGATGGCCGAAGATGTAGGGGGCCATCTTGGGGTTCCAGTAGCGGGTCTGGTGGCCGAAATGCACACCGGCCTCCAGCATCTGACGCATGGTCACGGACATGAAAAAACTCCTTGGTTAAGGTTGGGCCTCCACCCGCCCCATATCCGCCGGAACCTTCCGCGCGGACACCTTAACGTGGCGGGTGTGCGAATTGGCCCCGGCACCATGCCGGGGCAGCCCGCGATTATAGCGGCGGCCGGGGTGCGCGATCAAGGCGGGAGAACGGCCAGGCCCCGGCAGGCCAAGGCGGGGGGCAGCCGTTCCCACTGGCGCACCTCCGCGGAGCGCATGGTGCCGGTCTCCGGGCGGCCGCACGTCAACCATGAAGGCCAGAGCGAGGTCGTCATTACGCCCACGGCCCGGCCCGGCTGCCGCACGACGGTTATTGTGCGAAAGGCGATCCCTGCGTGCTGTTCATCGCCTTCGAGTCGCCGGTGGACGCGATACCGATCAAGAATCCGGCCGACTGACGGAATTCGCGTCAGGGCGTCAGCCGCTGGCGCTCGCGTTCCGAAAAATAGCGCAGGCGGTACAGCCGCCAGTCGCCGCCGCCGGCGCTGCGGCAGAAGCCGTAGCGGAACGTGTCCGGCAGTGTGGGCAGGTCGTAGCGCAGGTCGGTGAACCAGATGCAGGTCTCGCTCCCCTCGCTGTCGACGCTCGATACCGCGGGATACGTGGCGAAGCGCCGATAGGGCGCGAAGCGCGGGTCCGCCCACAACGCGGCGATCTGTTCGCGCAGCTCAGTGCGTTCGCCGAGACGGTGGCGCGATGCCCACTCCAGACCGGCAGGCGGGCGGTAGGCCGTGGCGAGCTCGCTCCAGCGGCGCAGGCCCGGCACGTCCGGCAGCGGGATGCGCACTTCGGCCAGCGCGAGATACGTCTCGAAGTAGCGCTCGTCGACGCTGCCGACGAGTTTCCAGTGGAACGGCGACAACGGCTGCGGCAGCGCGGCGAGCCGCGTGAACTCGATCGACCGGGCGCGCGCCGCGGCCTGGCCGGTCTCGATGGCGCGCTGCTGCAGCCAGGCCTGGCCCGCGACGTACAGGCACAGCACGGCGAGCCCGGCCAGGCTGGCGCCGCGCCGCCCCGTCCGCAGCCCGGCCGCGAGGCCGGCGAGCACGATGACGGTGAAGAGCGGATCGATGACGTAGGTGGTGGCGAGGCTGAATCGCCGTGCGGACAGGGGATACAGCAAGGCGGTGCCGTAGGCGGTGACGACGTCGGCGGCGATGTGCGTGGCCAGGCCGAGGCCGCTGACCAGCGCCGCCTCCGCGAACGTTCCGCGACGGCCGGTGGCGACGACGAACAGCCCGCCGAGCAGCAGCGCCCACAGCGGCAGCAACACCAGGGAATGCGTCGGCCCCTGATGCCAGTCGGCGATGAACCGCAGCGGATCGATCAGGAAGCCCAGGAAGTCGATGTCCGGGAACATCGCCGCGAGGCCGCCGAGCGACAGCCGCTCGCGCAGCGACAGCGACGGCCGGCGCGGCCGCGTCGCGTGGGCCACGCCTGCGCCCAGCAGGGCATGCGTGACGAGGTCCATGAGGCCGACTAGCGCGGCGCGAGCCGCAGCGCCGCGCCTTCCGCCAGCGCCAGCAGCCGGTCCAGCCACGCGCGCGTGCGCGCGCTGTCGGCGCTGCCGTCGTTGAGCCAGCAGGCGAACGTGCTGAGATAGATCCCGGTCAGCGCGACTTCCTCCAGCTCGCGGCGCCAGCCCGTGGACGGCAGGCACGCGGCCTCGCGGATCCACTGCACGGTACGGCTGACGCGCAGCAGACCCGCCGCCTGCAGGTGCAGGTGATCCGGTTGCAGTTTGTAGCGCAGCATGGCGGCGGTGAGGCGGCGGTGCGGCGCCAGCGCGTCGAGCCAGGCGAAGATCGCGCGCGCCAGGCGCAGGCGTGCGTCCAGTTCCTGCCAGCCCGGGGTCTCGGCCACGGCGAGCAGGGCCGCGTCGGCGCGCCCGAACCAGGCCTCGGCGATGGCGTCCTTCTGGTCGTAATGGCGGCGGATGACGGCCAGGGCGATGCCCATCTCCTGCGCGATGTCGTGCAGATGCACGGCGTCCCAGCCGCGCGCCTCGCCCAGGTCGAGCGCGGTCATGAGAATGTCCTCCGCCAGCGCGGCGTCCTGCGGATCCCGTGGTGAAGACGGCTGGGTCACGGCGCTCCCTCGATACCGGACCGCCGATGGGCGATCCTGCCGTAAGATTAGCTCATGCGGATGGCCGCGTGCCGCGGCATGGCGGCGCGCGCATTGCATCGCTGGATGTGCATGATTGGGGAAGTTCTGAGAGGACGGTTTCAATAACCAGGTGCACTCGGTTATTGAAACTGCCGGGTTTTCAGGGTTGGCGCCGCTTCTTCGGCTTGCCGGCCTCGGCGTCGAGCTCGCGCAGATGCGCCAGGCGCTCGCCGATCCTGCCTTCCAGGCCGCGCGGGGTGGGGGTGTAGAAGCGGGGCTCGGCCATGCCGTCCGGAAAGTAGGTCTCGCCGGCGGCATAGGCCTCCGGCTCGTCGTGGGCGTAGCGGTAGGCCCGGCCGTAGCCCAGCTCCTTCATCAGCCGGGTCGGGGCGTTGCGCAGGTGGATGGGCACCTCGCGCGAGCCGTCCTCCTGCACGAAGGCGCGGGCGGCGTTGTAGGCGAGATAACCGGCGTTCGACTTGGGCGCGCAGGCGAGGTAGATCAGGGCGTGGGCCAGGGCCAGCTCGCCCTCGGGCGAGCCCAGGCGCTCGTAGGTCTCGGCGGCGTCGAGCGCGATCTCCGCCCCGCGCGGGTCCGCGAGGCCGATGTCCTCCCAGGCCATGCGGAGGATGCGCCGGGCCAGATAGCGGGGATCGGCGCCGCCGTCCAGCATGCGGGTGAACCAGTAGAGCGAGGCGTCCGGGTCGGAGCCGCGCACGCTCTTGTGCAGGGCGGAGATCTGGTCGTAGAAGGCCTCGCCGCCCTTGTCGAAGCGGCGCAGCGAAGGGGACAGCGCGCCGGCCGCGAACTCGGCGTCCACCTCGGTGCGCCCGGCGGTGCCCGCCGCGGTGGCGAGCTGCTCCACCAGGTTCACGAGCCGGCGGCCGTCGCCGTCGGCAAAGCCGATCAGGAGCTTCCTCGCCTCGGCGTCGAGGCCGAGGTTCAGCCCGCCTTGTTCCAGGGCGCGGGAGAGCAGGGCATCGAGCTCGGCTTCCTCCAGGGCCCGCAGCACGTAGACCTGGGCACGGGACAGCAGCGCCCCCACCACCTCGAAGGAGGGGTTCTCCGTGGTGGCGCCGATGAAGGTGACGAGCCCCGATTCCACGTGGGGCAGGAAGGCGTCCTGCTGGGCCTTGTTGAAGCGGTGGACCTCGTCCACGAAGAGGATGGTCTGGCGCCCGGCCAGCCGGTTGACCCGGGCGCGTTCCACCGCCTCGCGGATCTCCTTCACCCCGGCGAGCACGGCGGAGATCTGGATGAAGTCGGCGTTGAAGTGCTGGGCGGTGAGCCGGGCGAGCGTGGTCTTGCCCACGCCGGGCGGGCCCCAGAGGATCATGGAGTGCAGCCGCCCCGCCTCGAAGGCGAGCCGCAAGGGCTTGCCGGGGCCCAGCAGATGGGCCTGGCCGATGACCTCGTCGAGGGTGCGGGGGCGCAGACGCTCGGCCAGGGGCGTCGATTCGCTCGCTGTCGGCGGCTCGGGCCCGGCGGCGAAGAGGTCGCCGGAGTTACTCGTTTTCGCCAATGACGTCGGCGCCCTTGGGCGGGGTGAAGCGGAAGACCTCGGGGGGGAGCCTGGGGTTGCGCTGCAGGCCGCTGAAGCGCAGCCAGGTGGTCTGGCCGAAGTTGTCCTTCAGCTCCATGGCGGCGAGTTCCGAACCCCTGAAGCCCAGGCGCACGCGCTCGAAGCTGCCCTCGCCGGTCCTGGGCGTGGCCTCCAGCCACTCCAGGCCGCCCTCGACGCCGGCGTCCTTCAGGTGGAAGAACCGGTCGATCTCGTTGCTGCCGGCCAAGAGCGCCGCCGGGCTCTCGCCCATGGCGCGGTCGGCCTTGCGGACGGTCACCTGCGCGAGGTCGGCGTCGTAGATCCAGACCTTGCGCCCGTCGCCGACGATGAGCTGGGCATAGGGCTTCTCGTAGGCCCAGCGGAACTTGCCCGGACGCTGCAGGGAGAAGGTGCCCTGGGATTCCTGGGTCTTGCGCCCGGCGCGGTCGTGCACCGTCTGGGTGAACTGGCCGCGCAGGCTCTGGGTCTGGGCGACGAATTCCTTGAGCCGGTCGACGGCGTCGGCGAAGGCCGGCCGCCAGGCGAGGGCCAGGGTGAGGAGGAGGGCGATGCTTAGTCTTCTATTCATCCTGAAAACCTCGGTTATCCACAGATGGACACAGATTTACCCAGATGTTTCTAAGACTTGCGCTTGCCAAGTGTCTTGCCACATTGGTGTGCCAGAAATGCTCGGCAACATTCCGATTCCGCGGGGTTTTATCTGTGCACATCTGCGTCATCTGTGGATACCGGGTTCACGATTCATGGCGGGGGGCGATGACCTCTCGGTTGCCGTTGCTGCCCATGGGGGAGACCAGGCCGGCGCGCTCCATGGCCTCGATGAGGCGGGCGGCCCGGTTGTAGCCGATGCGCAGGTGGCGTTGGACGGCGGATATGGAGGGGCGCCGCGTCTTGAGCACGATGGCGACGGCCTCGTCGTATAGAGGGTCGGCCTCGGCATCGGTTCCCTCGCCGCCTTCGCCCTCCTCGGACTCCGGCTCCTCGAGCACGGTCTCGTCGTACTGGGGCGGGCCGATCTCGCGCAGCCAGGCGGTCACCCGGTGCACCTCGTCGTCGGAGACGAAGGCGCCGTGCACCCGCGCCGGGTGGCCCGTGCCCGGCGGCAGGTAGAGCATGTCGCCCTGGCCGAGCAGGGACTCGGCGCCCTGCTGGTCGAGGATGGTGCGCGAGTCGATGCGGCTGGAGACCTGGAAGGCGATGCGGGTGGGGATGTTGGCCTTGATGAGCCCCGTGATCACGTCCACCGAGGGCCGCTGGGTGGCCAGGATGAGGTGCATGCCGGCGGCGCGCGCCTTCTGGGCGAGCCGCGCGATGAGCTCCTCCACCTTCTTGCCGGCCACCATCATGAGGTCCGCGAGCTCGTCGATGACCACCACGATGTAGGGCAGGGTGCCGAGCCGCTCCGGGCTCTCCGGGGTGAGGGAGTAGGGGTTGGTCAGGGGCTGGCCCGCCTTCTCCGCCTCGCGCACCTTCTGGTTGAAGCCCGCGATGTTGCGCACCCCCAGGGTGGACATGAGCTTGTAGCGCTTGTCCATCTCGCCCACGCACCAGTTGAGCGCCACCGCGGCGAGCTTCATGTCGGTGACCACGGGGGCGAGGAGGTGGGGGATGCCCTCGTAGGCGGACATCTCCAGCATCTTGGGGTCGACCAGGATGAGGCGCACGTCCTGGGGCGTGGACTTGTAGACGAGCGACAGGATCATGGCGTTGATGCCCACCGACTTGCCCGAGCCCGTGGTGCCGGCGACGAGCAGGTGCGGCATCTTGGCGAGATCCGCGACCACGGGGTTGCCGCTGATGTCCTTGCCCAGGGCCATGGTCAGCGGCGAATGCATGTCGGCGTAGACCTTGGCGCCGAGGATCTCGGAAAGCCGCACCACCTGGCGCTGGCCGTTGGGCAGCTCCAGGCCCATGCAGCTCTTGCCGGGGATGGTCTCCACCACGCGGATGCTGACCACCGAGAGCGAGCGCGCCAGGTCCTTGGCCAGGTTCACGATCTGGGCGCCCTTCACGCCCGAGGCGGGCTCGATCTCGTAGCGGGTGATCACGGGGCCGGGGTAGGCGGCCAGCACCTTCGTCTCCACCCCGAACTCGCGCAGCTTGCGCTCGATCAAGCGGGAGGTGGCCTCCAGCCCGGCCTCGTCGGCCTGGGCGAGCGCCTTGGCCGGCTCGTCCAGGAGCCGCAGGGGCGGCAGCTGGGCGTCGGGGATGTCCTTGAAGAGGAACTCCTGGCGCTCCTGGTCGGCCCGGTCGGATTTGGGGATCTCCGGGGCCGGCGGCACGATGTGGATGGGCGGTTCGGCGGCGATGCGCGTGCGCTCCTTCCTCACCGTTTCCGCCCTTTCCGTCATGGCGGTGAGCCCCGCCCGGCGGTCGCGCCGCGCCTGCCAGGAGTCGAGGCCGCCGAGCCAGGCCCGCTCCAGCAGGCCGCCCAGGCCCTCGGCCAGGCCGATCCAGGACAGCCCCGTGAAGAGGCTCATGCCTATGCCCCAGAGGATGAGCAGCAGGACCGTGCCGCCCTCGAAGCCGAAGGTCCCGGCGACCAGGCGCGCGATGCCGTCGCCCAGCGCGCCGCCGGCCGCGAGGGGCAGGGCGGGCATGAGGCCGTGCAGGCGCAGGGACTCGATCGCCCCGCTGGAGAGGATCACCAGAATGAAGCCGCCGAAGACCACCCAGAGGCCGTGGTGGTGATCCGGCTCGGGCTCGCCGATGCGGCGGTAGCCCCACCAGACCAGGAAGAGCGCGAGCGCGATCCACCAGTAGGCGGACAGGCCGAAGAGGTAGAGCAGCAGGTCCGCCAGCCAGGCGCCGAAATGGCCGCCGGCATTGCGGATGGCCTCGTGCTCGGTGGCGCGCGACCAGCCCGGGTCCAGCGGGCTGTAGCTCACCAGCACCATGGCCAGGTAGAGCGCCAGGGCGACCGCGCCCAGCCACCAGGCCTCGCGCAGCACACGGGCCACCCGGGGGGCCAGAGGCTTGCGGGGCGGCTTGCGTGCGGGCTTGGCGACGGCGCAGCGGCGAGGGTTTCCGAGCATGGGGCGGAACTATACCGGGAAGGCGCTCAGTTAAGCAGCCTCAATTCTAACGCGCCGCACCCCGGCCCGAGCCGGCTTGGCGCACCCGCCATGGCTCGCGGTGCTGGTCTAGAAATAAAGGGCGATTCGCAAGGCCGGGAGGCATGACCATGAAACTCACCCTGAGCGTCATCAAGGCGGACATCGGCTCCATCGGCGGCCACATCTGTCCGTCCAGGAGGCTGTTGGATTCGGTGCGCAGCCACGTGGCCGAGCATGGCGAGAAGCTGCTCCTGGACAGCTATGTCAGCCACACGGGCGACGACATCGCCATCGTCTGCACCCATGAGCGCGGCCCCGGCGACGAGCAGATCCACAAGCTCTGCTGGGGTGCCTTCATGGCGGGGACCGAGGTGGCCAAGGGACAGGGGCTGTACGGGGCGGGGCAGGACCTGCTCAAGGAGGCCTTCTCCGGCAATGTGCGGGGCATGGGGCCTGCCGTCGCGGAGCTGGAGTTCGAGGAGCGCCCGAACGAGCCCTTCCTGTTCTTCGCCGCCGACAAGACCGACCCCGGGGCCTACAGCCTGCCGCTCTATCTGGCCTTCGCCGACCCCATGAACACCCCCGGGCTCATGCTGTCGCCGAGCATGGCGGAGGGCTTCCGCTTCGTCATCATGGATGTCAGCCACACCGAGGGCGACCGCGTCATCGAGCTCGATGCCCCGGAAGACCTCTACGCGATCGCGGCACTGCTGCGGGATACCGAGCGCTATGTCGTGGAATCGGTCTGGTCCAGGAGCACCGGCGAGCAGGCGGTCTCGGTGTCCACCTCCAGGCTGCACAACATCGCGGGCAAGTACACCGGCAAGGACGATCCGGTGATGCTGGTGCGGGTGCAGAAGGACTTCCCGGCCACCGGCGAGGTCCTGGCGCCTTACGCCCTGGGGCCCTACGTCGCCGGCTGCATGCGCGGCTCCCACCAGATGCCGCTCATGCCCGTGCCGCTCAACTCGGGCATCAGCTACTTCGACGGGCCGCCCGTCGTCAGCTGCGCCGCCTTCGCCGTGCACGGGGGCAGGCTGACCGAGGCGGTCGATGCCTTTGCCCACCCGTTCTGGGACACGGTGCGCGGCAGCGTCTCCAAAAAGGCGATCGACATGCGCCGCCAGGGCTTCTTCGGCGCCGCCATGCTGCCCATGTCCGAGCTGGAATACACCGGCATCATGGAGAAGCTGCGGGCCCTGGAGCCGCGTTTCACGGTCCGGGGCTGACCGGGCGGGAATACCTAATGCCTACAATGTGTATTATGTTAAATAGTGCGGGCGTCGGGGCAACCTTTTCCAGCCCCGCCCCGTCTATAGTTCTGTGTATGCCTATCAGGGAAACCCGCATGCCTACGGCGGCGAAATGCCCCCTCGATCTCGATTTCGACCAGTGGTCCTCGCTTGCGCGCAGCGATCCCGAGGCCTTCGAGCACTGTCGGCGGGAGCTGGTCGAAAGCTTCATCCAGGGTGCGCCCCCGCGGCATCGGCAGCGTCTGCAGCGGCTGCAATGGCGAATCGATGCGGAAAGGCGCCGGCACAGCAACCCCATGGGCTCATGCGTGCACCTCTCGCGCATGATGCTCGATGCGGTATACGGCCGGAACGGCCTGGCCGACTCCTTGGCCGCCCTGATTCGTGAAGGCCCGGAACCCTCGCCGCCCGCGGCCGCCAAGGTGTTGCCCTTTTCCCGGAAACCGCGGCTGGACGCCTGAATGGGCGGGTCCGGATAAAACCCGTTAAAAATCAGCGGGCAGCGGAACATTCCTCGCCGCCGCATCACCTGTCGATCCGGGATGGCCTCATCTGACGTGAGCCCTGCCTCGCCGCTCGGAATGGCGGGGCCGGCGACAGCACCCGCCGCGCAGCCCCTCCCCCCGATGCGTCACTGCGGCCGGCAGCACGGCCGGCCTTGAGAAATCCCTGACCACCCTCAGCTTCTCAGGGTGTCGTCGCCCGCCTCCGGCGCTGTGCGGAGCGGGATGCCGAGGCCCGGGCCAAGACCCGAAGTCATCGGGCGGCCGCAGAGGCCGTGCTGATAGAATGCCCCCCTGCCCGTTTGATACCCGTTCCGATTATCCGTCGCGTCCCTGTGGAGTCATCATGTCGACCAAGCACTGCAAGCTTCTGATCCTGGGTTCCGGCCCCGCCGGGTACACCGCCGCCGTCTACGCCGCCCGCGCCAACCTCCATCCCGTGCTCGTCACCGGCATGCAGCAGGGCGGCCAGCTCATGACCACCACCGACGTGGACAACTGGCCGGCGGACGTCAACGGCGTGCAGGGCCCGGACCTGATGACCCGCTTCCAGCAGCATGCCGAGCGCTTCAATACCGAGATCGTCTTCGATCACATCCATACCGCGAAGCTGACCGAGCAGCCCTTCACCCTCGTCGGCGATGCCGGCACCTACACCTGCGACGCCCTCATCATCGCCACCGGCGCCTCCGCCCAGTACCTGGGCCTCGACTCCGAACAGGCCTTCATGGGCAAGGGGGTGTCCGGCTGCGCCACCTGCGACGGCTTCTTCTACAAGGGCCAGAGCGTGGCGGTGATCGGCGGCGGCGACACCGCGGTCGAGGAGGCCCTGTATCTGGCCAACATCGCCGCGCACGTCACCCTGGTGCACCGGCGCGACAGCTTCCGGGCCGAGAAGATCATGGTCGACCACCTCATGGACAAGGTGAAGGAAGGCAAGATCACCCTGGAGCTCAACCACGTCCTCGACGAGGTGCTGGGCGACAAGAGCGGCGTGACCGGCATGCGCATCAAGCACACGCAGAGCGGCGAGACCAAGGAGCTCGCCCTCCAGGGCATCTTCATCGCCATCGGCCACAAGCCCAATACCGAGCTCTTCGTCGGCCAGCTGGAGATGGATCACGGCTACCTCGTCACCCAGGCCGGCCGCAGCGGCAACGTCACCCAGACCAGCATCCCCGGCGTCTTCGCCGCCGGGGACGTCCAGGATCCGATCTACAAGCAGGCCATCACCAGCGCCGGTTCGGGCTGCCAGGCCGCCCTGGACGCCGAGCGCTACCTGGAAGGCCTCGGCAAGAAGTAAGCGTAAGTCCATGAAAAACGGCGGGAAACCCTCGAATCCCGCCCGCGAGGAAGAGACGCACAGCCTCTTCCGGGCGGAGGTGGCGGATGTCGCCCCGCTCGGCCCGCACGGGCGCTTCCTCCATCCCGGCGGGCGCCTGCCCCCCATCCCCCTGAGCAGCCTGCGCGATGCGCGCGAGGCCATCCTCGAGTCGCTCACCGAGCCCATCCGCTGGGACGAGGGGGCCGAGACCGGCGAGGAGCTCTCCTACGTGCGCCCCGGCCTGTCCCGCCAGGTCCTGCGCCGGTTGCGCCGCGGCGAGTGGATCGTGCAGGCGGAGCTCGACCTGCACGGGCTGACCGTGGCGCTGGCCAAGCACGAGCTGGCGGACTTCCTCCTGGAGTGCCAGCGCCAGGGTATCCGCTGCGTGCGCATCGTGCACGGCAAGGGCTTGCGTTCGCCCAACCGCGAACCCGTGCTCAAGCTGCACCTGCGCCACTGGCTGGCCCGGCGCCAGGAGGTGCTGGCCTATGTCCAGGCCCGTCCCGCGGACGGCGGCGGCGGCGCCGTCGTCGCCCTGCTCAAGGGGCGCTGAGGCTCTCAGTCCTCGGTGATGGTGACCGGGGTGTAGGGCGGGACCAGGTCGAAGAGCTCGGCCACGTCCCGATTGCGCATGCGGACGCAGCCGTGGGAGCGCGGCGCCTGCTCGAAGCCTTCGTCCGGCGTGCCATGGATGTAGATGTAGCGGCGCATGGTGTCGCAGGGCCCCAGGCGGTTGAAGCCGGGCTCCTGGCCCGAGAGCCAGAGGATGCGGGTGAGGATCCAGTCGCGCCCGGGGGCGGTCCGCCCCAGCTCCGGCGTGTAGATCTCCCCCGTGGGCCGGCGGCCGACGAAGACGGTGTTCAGGGGCAGGCCGGCCCCGATCTTGGCGCGGACGAGGTGGCGCCCCCTCGGGGTGCACAGGCTGCCGGCCCGCTCCCCTGCCCCGCGGGCCGCCGTGGAGACGGCATAGTGCCGGAGCGGCCGCCCATGATCGTCCAGCAAATCAAGTGCTTGGGATGCAATGCTGATGTTTATCCGCACTTGCACGGGCCTTTCGTCTGCCGCCGGCGTTCGGCGAAGAAGGCGCTCAGGAGGGCGCCGCACTCCTCCGCCAGCACCCCGCCCTCGATCGAGGCGTGGTGGTTGAGCCGCGCCTCCGCATAGAGGTCGACCGTGCTGCCGGCCACGCCGGTCTTGGGGTCCCGGGCGCCGTACACCACCCGGTGCACGCGCGCGTGGAAGATCGCCCCGGTGCACATGGCGCAGGGTTCGAGGGTGACGTAGAGGGTGCAGCCGGACAGGCGGTAGTTGCCCAGGCGCCGGGCCGCGTCGCGCAGGGCCCGGACCTCGGCGTGGGCCGTGGGGTCGGCGGTGGAGATCGGGCAGTTGTAGCCGCGACCGACGACCTCGCCGCCGCGCACCACCACCGCGCCCACGGGCACCTCCCCGGCCTCCCCCGCCAGCCGGGCCTGGGCCAGGGCCTCGGCCATGAACTCCGCATCCATCAGGAGGCCGCCTCGGGGGGTGGGGGCTTGAAGGGGAATCTTGCGCGCATGTCGCTATTCTAAAGTCTCACACGCCCTTCCAGGAGCCGGCCATGAGCGATGCCTCCCCTGCCCCCAAGCCCCGGATCGTCTGTCTGCCCAACGGGCCGTATTACCTCCTCACCGACCTGGCGCCCAGGGAGGTGCCCTTCCTTCGGCGCCCAGGCGGCGAGCCCTGCCGGACCGTTTCTGGCGTGGCCCTGTGCCGCTGCGGGGCCTCCAGGAACAAGCCCTTCTGCGACGGCAGCCACGGGAGCCTCGGCTTCAGCGACCGCAATCTCGGCAACCCCGCCCTGGATCGGCGGCAGGACTATCGGGGCCGGGGCATCGTCATCCACGACAACCGCAGCCTCTGCGCCCATGCCGGACACTGCACGGAGGGGCTCAAGGCGGTGTTCCGGTTGCGGGAGGAGCCCTGGATCAGGGCGGATGCGGCCAGCGCCGAGGCGATCATCGAGACCATCCGCCGCTGCCCCTCGGGCGCCCTGAGCTACTCCGTCGCGGGCGTCGAGCACCGGGACCAGGCGCGCCCGCCCCTGGTCACGGTGACCAAGGACGGCCCTTACGAGGTGACCGGCGGCATCGAACTCGTCGGCGTGGCCTTCGGCGCGGGGGCCTCGCGCGAGCACTACTGCCTGTGCCGCTGCGGGGCCTCCAGGAACAAGCCCTTCTGCGACGGCTCGCACTGGCAGGCGGGCTTCAGGGACGGCTGACCCGTCCCGGGGCGCCGCGCGGAGCGCGCCCTCGCGGGTGCGCTCCCCTGTAAACCGCGCAGCAGGACCGTAGCCGTCGTGCCATCTGGCAGGGTCGGCGCGGGCGCCATGAAAGGTGAGGCGGCCGGCTTACTCGGCTTTTTGCTCCAGGGCCTCCTGGTGGATCTTGACCTTGGCGCGGCCCTTGAGGCTTTCCAGGTAGGCGCGCAACTCTTCCTGGGCGGTCAGGCGCTGCAGGTCGCGGCGGACGAGTTCGGCCTGCTCGGGCGGCAGCGTCTCCTCGCTGACGCCGGTGACGCGGTAGAGCCGGTAGCCCTCCTCGGTCTCCACGCCCACCCAGGCCGGCAGCCTGGCCGCATCCGCGTGGAAGATGGCCTTGACCGCCGCGGGCGGCAGGTTGAGCGGCCGCAGGCGGCTGATGCGCATGGGTGCGGACAGCCCGCTCGGCACGGTGCCGTTGCGGGCGGCCTCGAGGGCCTGCTTGCCGGCCTCCACGGCCTTCTTCGTGGCTTCCCGGACGGTGAGCCTGAGGCGGATCTCGCCGGCCACCTCCGCCAGCGGCCGGATGCCGGCCGGACGGTGTTCGAGGACACGGGCCGCCACGAGCAGGTTGGGCGCCACCTCGATGGCCTCGGTGTTCTGCCGCTTGTTCAGGGCCTCGTCGGCGAAGGCGGCGTCCATCAGCCGGGGATGCCCCAGGAAGGCGGGCTGCGCCTGGCCGCGGGCGATCCAGCCGCTTTCCTCCAGCTTGAGCCCGAACTCCTTGGCGGCGGGCTCCAGAGTCTCGGGCTGCTCATAGACCAGGTTGCTGAACCGCTCGGCGGCCTCGGCGAACTTGCGGGCGGCTTCCTGGGATTTCAGCTCGTCGACGATCTCGTCGCGCACCGCCCCGAAGGCGATCTGGCGGCCGGGGCTGATGCCGTCCAGCCGGATGATGTGGTAGCCGAAATCGGTCTCCACCGGCCCCCGGATCTCGCCAGTCTTCATCTCGAAGACCGCGTCGGCGAAGGGCTTGACCATCATCTCCCGGGTGAACGCCCCCAGGTCGCCGCCGCGGGCGGCGGAGCCGGGGTCGGCCGAGTGCTGCCCGGCCAGCTCGGCAAAGCGGGCGGGGGTCTTGCGCAGCTCCTGGAGCAGCCTCTCCGCCTGGGCGCGGGCGGCCTGGCGGGCCGCATCGTCCATCGCCTTGTCCGTCTTGATCAGGATGTGGCTCGCGCGGCGGCTTTCGGGCTCCTGGTAGCGGGCCAGGTTGGCCTCGTAGTGCTGGCGCGCGGTCGCCTCGGTCACCTCGATCCGGGACTTGATGGCGTCCATGGACAACACCAGGTATTGCAGGCGCAACTGGGGAGGCAGCGCGTAGTCCTGCCTGCGGGCGTTGTATTCGGCCTCGACGGCCTCGTCGTCGATGCGGACGAGGTCGAGGAACAGCCGCCGGTCGTAGCCGATCTCGCTCACCTCGCGCTGCTGGGCGAGGAGCCGGGTGAAGCGCTCGGCGCCGGAGGCCGGCACCAGCGTCCCTTCGCCGTAGGCGAACTGGAGCTGGCGCAGGAGCATGTCCTGGCGGACCATGTCCATGAATCGCGCCTCGCTCAGGCCCCGGTTGCGCAGGAAGGCCTCCAGGCGCTCGCGGGAGAACTGCCCCTTGTCCTGGAAGATCTCGATGCCGGCCAGGAAGGCCTTGATCTGGGCCTCGCTCATGGCGAATCCGTTGCTGAGCGCGGCATCGGTGAGCAGGCTCACGTTGATCATCTGGTCCAGGACCTGCTTGCGCAGGGTCTTGTCGATCTCGCCGGCCTGATCGGGCTTGATGCCCAGGGCCTCGCGCTGCTGCTTGAGCGCGTCGTAGAAATCCCGCTGGCTGATCTCGGTGCCGCCCACGGTGGCGACGGCGGCCTCCCTGCCGCCGCCCTGGAAGTACCAGTCGACGCCCCAGATGGCGAAGCTCAGGATGATCAGTCCCAGGATGATGCGTGCGATCCAGCCCTGCGCGCGTTCACGGATGGCTTCAAGCATGGCGTGTGTGTTCGGTATGGGTAAGAAAAAAAGGCGAACCCTGGGTTCGCCTTCGGATTACTGGCGGAGTGGACGGGACTCGAACCCGCGACCCCCGGCGTGACAGGCCGGTATTCTAACCGACTGAACTACCACTCCTGAATTGTCTACCACTGGTGGGTGCTGACGGGATCGAACCGCCGACATTCGCCTTGTAAGGGCGACGCTCTACCGGCTGAGCTAAGCACCCTGGAAAGCCGGTTATTGTACGGAATCCTTCAGGGCTTTGCCAGCGCGGAACTTCGGCACCTTGGCGGACTTGATCTTGATGGTGGCGCCGGTGCGGGGGTTGCGGCCGCTGCGGGCAGCGCGCTTGCCCACGTAGAAGGTGCCGAAGCCCACCAGGGTCACCATGTCGCCCTTCTTCAGCGCCTTTTTCACCGCATCCATGGTGGCGTCCAGGGCGCGACCGGCGGCGGCTTTGGAGATGTCGGCGGAAGAAGCGATGGCGTCGATCAGTTCGGATTTGTTCACGGAAATCCCCCTTTCCTTTGAAGACGAAGTATTGGCCCTGGGCGTCGACCTGGCATCGTGTGCCGATGCCGGTAGAGCCGGCGCCCAGGGCCAATTTGGCGTGCAGCGAGGCTGCGTGAGCTTTATAACAAGCCGCAAAAAACGGTGTCAAGCGAATTCGGGAAAAAATCCGCGTCAATGCTTGATTACAGCGGGGGTCTCCCCGGGAGCGCCCACCTGGCGCGGAGTTTGCTCCACCTCATCGGACAGGGGCTCGGGCTTGCGCTCCAGGGCGGCATCCAGCACCTGCTCGATCCACTTCACCGGCTGGATCTCCAGGCGGTTCTTGATGTTCTCCGGGATCTCCACCAGGTCCTTGACGTTGTCCTCGGGGATGAGCACGGTCTTGATGCCGCCGCGGTGCGCCGCGAGCAGCTTCTCCTTCAGGCCGCCGATGGGCAGCACCTCGCCGCGCAGCGTGATCTCGCCGGTCATGGCCACGTCGCAGCGCACCGGGATGCCCGTCAAGGCCGAGGCCATGGCCGTGCACAGGGCGATGCCCGCGCTGGGGCCGTCCTTGGGCGTGGCGCCCTCGGGCAGGTGGATGTGCATGTCGTGCTTTTCGAAGGCCTCGCCGGGAATGCCCAGCTTCTTCGCGCGGCTGCGCACCACGGTGCGCGCGGCCTCGACCGACTCCTTCATGACGTCGCCGAGCTGGCCGGTGCGGAGGATGTTGCCCTTGCCGGGCATGACCGTCGCCTCGACGGTGAGCAGCTCGCCGCCGACCTCGGTCCAGGCGAGTCCCGTCACCTGCCCCACCTGGTTTTCCTTCTCGGCCATGCCGTAGGTGTAGCGGCGCACACCCAGGTACTTGTCCAGGTTCTTCGGGGTGACCGCGATCTTGCCGCGCGCCTTCTTGAGCTGGTGGGCCGTGGCGGCCTTGCGGCAGATCTTGGCGATCTCGCGTTCCAGGCTCCTCACGCCCGCCTCGCGGGTGTAATAGCGCACGATGTCGCGCAGCGCGGTCTCCGAGACGCTGAGCTCCTTGTCGCCGATGCCGTTGTTCTTCATCTGCTTGGGCAGCAGATAGCGCTCGCCGATGTTGATCTTCTCGTCCTCGGTGTAGCCGGAGAGGCGGATGACCTCCATGCGGTCGAGCAGCGGAGCCGGGATGTTCATGGTGTTGGCGGTGGCCACGAACATCACGTCGGACAGATCGAAGTCCACCTCGACATAGTGGTCCTGGAAGGTGTGGTTCTGCTCGGGGTCCAGGACCTCCAGCAGGGCCGAGGACGGGTCGCCGCGGAAGTCCTGGCCCATCTTGTCCACCTCGTCCAGGAGGAAGAGCGGGTTCCTCACCGTGGTCTTGGTCAGGTTCTGCAGGATCTTGCCCGGCATGGAACCGATGTAGGTGCGCCGGTGGCCGCGGATCTCCGCCTCGTCGCGCACGCCGCCCAGGGCCATGCGCACGAACTTGCGGTTGGTGGCGCGGGCGATGGACTGGCCGAGCGAGGTCTTGCCCACCCCGGGCGGCCCCACCAGGCAGAGGATGGGGGCCTTGAGCTTGTCCACCCGCTGCTGCACCGCGAGGTACTCCAGGATGCGTTCCTTGACCTTCTCCAGGCCGTAGTGGTCGTGCTCGAGCACGTCCTCCGCCTTGCCGAGGTCCTTGCTGATCTTGGTCTTCTTCTTCCAGGGCAGGTTGACCAGGGTGTCGATGTAGGAGCGCACCACGGTGGCCTCGGCCGACATGGGCGACATCATCTTGAGCTTCTTGAGCTCGGCCTCGGCCTTCCTGGTGGCCTCCTTGGACATGCCGGCGGCGTGGATGCGTTTTTCCAGCTCATCCAGGTCGGCGCTCTCGTCGACGTCGCCGAGCTCCTTCTGGATCGCCTTGACCTGCTCGTTGAGGTAGTACTCGCGCTGGCTCTTCTCCATCTGCCGCTTCACCCGGCCGCGGATGCGCTTTTCCACCTGGAGGATGTCGATCTCGGTCTCCATGAAGCCCATGAGGTGGTCGAGCCGGCTCTTGAGGTCGAACATCTCCAGGATGGCCTGCTTCTGCTCCAGCTTGAGCGGCAGGTGGGCGGCGATGGTGTCGGCGAGCCGGCCGCCGTCGTCGATGCCCGCCAGCGAGGCCATGATCTCGGGCGGGATCTTCTTGTTCAGCTTGACGTAGTTGTCGAACTGGGTGAGCAGGGCCCGGCGCATGGCCTCGATCTCGTGGTCCTCCTCGCCCGCCTCCTCGGCCAGAGGTTCCGCGGTGGCGGCGAAGTGGGTCGCCTCGTCGATGAATTCGCGGATGTTGACGCGCTGGTTGCCCTCCACCAGCACCTTCACGGTGCCGTCGGGCAGCTTGAGCATCTGCAGGACGCTGGCCACGGCGCCGACCTGGTACATGTCCTCGAAGCTGGGCTCGTCCTTGGCGGCCGATTTCTGGGCCACCAGGAGGATGTGCTTGCCGGACTCCATCGCGACCTCCAGGGCCTTGATGGACTTGGGTCGCCCCACGAAGAGCGGGATGACCATGTGGGGAAAGACCACCACGTCCCTGAGGGGCAGCAGCGGCAGGGTGACGGAGCTGGTGTAGAGTGCCGATTGGCTCATGGGTGATCCCCGGCGGCGATGCCGCATGACGATGTAAAGAACCTGGAGGCGCAGGCGCGCATTTCAAGCGCGCCCGGCCCGCGAAAGGGAGTAAGCCCCGGCAGCCCCTTCAGGAGGCGACCCTGGACTCCTTGGAGGGCTCGGCGTAGATGAGCAGGGGCTTGCCTTCGCCCGTGATGACCTTTTCGTCCACCACGGCCTTCACCACGTCCTTGAGGCTGGGCAGCTCGAACATGATGTCGAGCAGCGCGTGTTCGATGATGGAGCGCAGTCCCCGGGCGCCGGTCTTGCGCTCCAGCGCACGCCTGGCGATGGCCAGCAGCGCCTCCTCGCGGAACTCCAGCTCCACGCCTTCCATCTGGAACAGTTTCTGGAACTGCCGGGTCAGCGCGTTCTTGGGCTCCGTGAGGATCTGGACCAGGGCCTGCTCGTCGAGTTCCTCCAGGGTGGCCAGCACCGGCAGCCGGCCCACAAACTCGGGGATCAGGCCGAACTTGACCAGGTCCTCCGGCTCGACCCGGCGCAGGGTCTCGGTGACGTCCTTGCGGCTGTCCTTGCTCTTGACCTCGGCGCCGAAGCCGATGCCCGACTTCTCGGTGCGGTTGCGGATGACCCGGTCCAGGCCGCTGAAGGCGCCGCCGCAGATGAACAGGATGTTGGTCGTGTCCACCTGGATGTATTCCTGGTTCGGGTGCTTGCGGCCGCCCTGGGGCGGCACCGAGGCGGTGGTGCCCTCGATGAGCTTGAGCAGGGCCTGCTGCACGCCCTCGCCGGAGACGTCGCGGGTGATGGAGGGGTTGTCGGACTTGCGCGAGATCTTGTCGATCTCGTCGATGTAGACGATGCCGTTCTTGGCCTTGTCCACGTCGTAGTCGCACTTCTGCAGCAGCTTCTGGATGATGTTCTCGACGTCCTCGCCGACATAGCCCGCCTCCGTGAGCGTGGTGGCGTCGGCGATGACGAAGGGCACGTTGAGCAGCCGGGCGAGCGTCTGCGCGAGCAGGGTCTTGCCCGAGCCGGTGGGGCCGATGAGCAGGATGTTGCTCTTGGCGAGCTCCACCTCGTCGGCCTTCGCCCCGGGCTGGCGCAGGCGCTTGTAGTGGTTGTAGACGGCGACGGACAGGGCCCGCTTGGCCAGGTCCTGGCCGATCACGTACTGGTCGAGAACCTGGCAGATCTCCCTGGGCGTGGGCAGGTGGTCTTCCGAACCCTTGCCCTCCTTCGCGCCCTGCACCTCCTCGCGGATGATGTCGTTGCACAGCTCCACGCACTCGTCGCAGATGAACACGGAGGGCCCCGCGATGAGCTTCCTCACCTCGTGCTGGCTCTTGCCGCAGAAGGAGCAGTACAGGAGCTTGTCGTTGTCTTGGTTCTCAGCCATCTTGTCTCGAATACCCGAACATTTAACTCAAGTTTAAGCGGGTTGGTTGCGGTTGGCCAGCACTTTGTCCACGAGGCCGTATTTCACGGCCTCCTCGGCGCCCATGAAGAAATCCCGGTCGGTGTCCCGCTCGATGGTCTCCAGGGGCTGTCCGGTGTGCTTGGCCAGCAGGTCGTTGAGGCGGCTGCGCAGATACAGGATCTCCTTGGCGTGGATCTCGATGTCCGAGGCCTGGCCTTGGAAGCCGCCCAGGGGCTGGTGGATCATGGCCCGGGAATTGGGCAGCGCGAAGCGCTTGCCCTTGGCCCCGGCGGCGAGCAGGAAGGCGCCCATGCTGGCCGCCTGGCCGATGCAGAGGGTGGAGACGTCCGGCTTGATGAACTGCATGGTGTCGTAGATGCCCATGCCCGCCGTCACCGAGCCGCCCGGGGAGTTGATGTAGAGGAAGATGTCCTTGTCGGGGTTTTCCGATTCCAGGAACAGCAGCTGGGCCACCACCAGGTTGGCGGTGGCGTCGTTGACCGGCCCCACCAGGAATACCACCCGCTCCTTGAGCAGGCGGGAATAGATGTCGTAGGCCCGCTCGCCGCGTCCGCTCTGCTCGATGACCATCGGGACGTACCCGAGGCCGACGGGCTCCTGAGTCCACTGTGTCATTGCGCTTTCCCCATCAAGGTTTCCATGCTGATCGCTTCATCGGTCACCTGCGCCTTGTCCAGCACCCAGCCGACGATGTTGTCCTCCAGCACCAGGGTTTGGGCCTCGCGCAGGCGCTCCGGATTTCCATAGTACCACGCGACCACCTCGGCGGGGTTCTCGTAGCTCTGGGCGAACTCCTCCACCAGGGCCCTGACCTGCTCGTCCCCGGCGGTGATCTGCTGGGTGCGGGCCAGCTCGTTGAGCAGGAGCCGAAGCTGGACCCGGCGCCTGGCCTGGGGTTCGAACACGGACTCGCCCAGCCGGATGTCCTCGGCGCGCATGCCGCGCTGCTTGAGGTCCTCCATGGCGCGCTCCATGAGCGCCTGGGCCTCGATGGCCACCAGCCCCTTGGGCACCTCGAAGGGCGTCACCCCGATCAGGCCGTCCATGACCTGCTCCTTGAGCCGGGTCTGGATGCGGCGCTTGGCCTCGCGCCGCAGGTTCTCGGCGATCTCCTCGCGCAGCTTGGCCACGCCCCCTTCATGGATGCCCATGCTCTGGGCGAAGGCCTCGTCCACCTCGGGCAGGTGGGGCTCGTGGACGGACTTCAGCGTCACCTCGAAGACGGCCTTCTTGCCGGCCATCTCCTTGGCGAAGTAGTCCTCGGGGAAGTTCACCTCGATGGTCTTGGTCTCGCCCGCCTTCATGTCGCTCAGCGGCCCCTCGAAGTCCTTGAGGGTGCGGCCCTCGCCCAGGATCAGCGGGAAGTCCTTGGCCTCGCCGCCCTGGAAGGGCTGGCCGTCGACCGTGCCCGCATAGTCGATGTGCACCCGGTCGCCCTCCCGGGCCGCCCGGTCGACGCTGTGGTAGTGCAGGCGCTGCTTGCGCAGGATGTCGAGCGTCCGATCCACGTCGGCGTCGGCCACCTCCACCACCGGCCGGCTGAGCTTGATCTGGCCCACGTCGCCGATGCGGACCTCCGGGAACACCTCGAAGGTCGCCCGGAAGGCGATCTCGGCGGCGCCCTCGGCGGCCTCGGCGGGCTCGAAGCGGGGGTAGCCCGCCACCTTGAGGTCCTGCTGCTGGACGCTCTCGAAGAAGCGCCTCTGCAGCGCCTCGCCCAGCACCTCGCCGCGCACCTCGGCCCCGTAGCGGCTCTGGATCATCTTCATCGGGGCCTTGCCGGGGCGGAAGCCGTCCATCTTCACCGAGCGCGACAGGCGCTGCAGCCGCTTGGCGACCTCGGCCTCGATCCCGGCAACGGGCACGGTGAGGGTCAGGCGGCGCTCCAGGCCTTCCAGGGTTTCCAGGGTGGTTTCCATTGAGTTTTCCTTGGTTGTGTAGCGTAGGGCTGGTGCGAAAGGGGGGACTCGAACCCCCACGGGGTTACCCGCTGGAACCTAAATCCAGTGCGTCTACCAATTCCGCCACTTTCGCGAAACCGCCAAGTGTAATATAGGCGCCGCCCCGTGTCAGGCGGCGGTCAGTCGCGCAGAGCCCAAATCCATTGATTCCGCAATGCAAATCACCCAGAACCCCCGCCCCACCCTGGTCAACGCCGGCCATTACGAAAACTTCCCCGTCGCCTCGGTCTTCCTGCCCCGGCGGCTGCGCCGGCCCGTGCGGGCGATCTATGCCTTCGCCCGCGCCGCCGACGACCTCGCCGACGAGGGAGACGCCCGCCCCGAGGCGCGGCTGGCGGCCCTGGAGTCCTTCCGGGCACGGCTCCGGGCCCTGGAGCGCGGCGAGGCGGTCGAGGACCCCCTCTTCGCCGAACTGGGGGCCGTGGTCCGCGAACACGACCTCCCCTACCCGCTCTTCCACGACCTCCTGGACGCCTTCAGCCAGGATGTCGTGAAGTCGCGCTATGCCGACTTCGGCGAGGTCATGGCCTACTGCCGCAAGTCGGCCAACCCCATCGGGCGCCTGCTGCTCAGGCTCTACGGCGACGAGGACCCCAAGCACCAGGCCTGGTCCGACGGCATCTGCTCGGCGCTGCAGGTCATCAACTTCCTCCAGGACGTGACGGTGGACTGGCAGAAGGGTCGCATCTACCTGCCCCAGGACGAGATGGCGAGATACGGCATCAGCGAGCGCCAGATCGCCGAGGGCAGGGCGGAGGGGCTCTGGCAGCCGTTCATGAAGGGGCAGATCGAGCGCGCCCGCAAGCTGCTGGCCGCCGGCGCCCCGCTGGGCCTGGCGCTCGAGGGGCGCATCGGCTTCGAGATGCGGCTCATCATCCTGGGCGGGGAGCGCATCCTCTATCAACTGCATCGCAGCCACGGCGACGTGTTCGGCCGGCGCCCGACCCTGGGGCCGGCCGACTGGGCCTATATGCTCTGGCGGGCGTTGCGCAAGAAATAATATTTCAATCAAAGAGTTGGGCATGGACCCTCATCGATATTGTCAGGACAAGGCCGCCGCCAGCGGCTCCAGCTTCTATTACGCTTTCCGCTTCCTGCCGCCCGAGAAGCGCCGGGCGATCACCGCCTTCTACGCCTTCTGCCGCGAGGTGGACGACATCGCCGACGAGTGCCACGAGCCCGCGCTCGCCCAGGCCAAGCTCGGCTGGTGGCGCGAGGAGCTGGACCGCCTCTACGCCGGCCAGCCCCAGCATCCGGTCACCCGGGCCCTGCGCGAGGCCGTCGCCGCCTACGACCTGCCCCGCGAGCAGTTCGAGGAGATCCTCGACGGCATGGCCATGGACTTCGCCCAGACCCGCTATCCCGACTTCAAGGCTCTGCGCCTTTACTGCCACCGGGTCGCCGGGGTGGTGGGCGAGGTCTCGGCCCAGATCTTCGGCTACAGCGACCGCGCCACCCTGAAATACGCCGCGACCCTGGGCCTCGCCTTCCAGCTCACCAACATCATCCGGGATGTGGGCGAGGACGCCCGCCGCGGCCGCATCTACCTGCCCCAGGACGAACTCGCCCGCTTCGGCGTGGCCGAGGCCGACATCCTGCAGGCGCGTGAGACCGAGGCCTTCAGGCAGTTGATGGAGTTCCAGTACCGGCGCGCCGAGGAGCTCTACCGCCAGGCCCTGGCCCTGCTGCCCCGCGCCGACCGCCGGGCGCAGCGGCCCGGCCTCGTCATGGCGGCCGTCTACCGCACGCTCCTGGACGAGATCCGCCGCGCTGGCTTTCCCGTACTGCGCTGCCGGGTCTCGCTCACCCCCTTGCGCAAGCTCTGGATCGCCTGGCGCACCTGGGTAGCCGGGTGAGGCGTGCAAGGGGGAAGGTAAAGTGAAGAGTGAAGAGTGAAGGGTAAGGGGGTCGCCGTCGTCGGCGGTGGCTGGGCGGGGCTAGCAGCGGCAGTGGAGCTGGCCGCGGCCGGGGTGCCGGTCACCGTCTTCGAGGCCGCGCGCCGATTGGGCGGGCGCGCCCGCGGCGTGGACTGGCACGGCCTGACCGTGGACAACGGCCAGCACCTGCTCATCGGCGCCTACACCGAGACCCTGCGCCTGCTGCGCCTGGTCGGCACCGAGGCCCTGCTCGAGCGGCGCCCCCTGGACCTGAGCCAGCCGCCCGGATTCCGCCTGCGCCTGCCCAGGTTGCCGGCCCCCCTGCACCTCGCCGCCGGCCTGGCGGCCGCGCACGGCCTCTCCTGGCGCGACAAGTGGGCCGCCGCCCGCTTCATGACGGCGCTGAAACGGGAGGGCTACCGCCTGACCTGCGACCTCCCTCTGGCCGAGCTGCTGCAGCGGCACGGGCAGGCCGGTCGCCTCACCCGCCTGCTCTGGGAGCCGATCTGCCTGGCCGCCCTCAACACCCCGCTTGCCCAGGCCTCCGCCCAGGTCTTCTGCAACGTCCTGCGCGACAGCCTGGGCGGGCCCCGGGCCGCCAGCGAGATGCTGCTGCCGCGGGGCGACCTCGGCCGCCTCTTCCCCGAGGCGGCGGCGGCCTACCTGCGCAGCCGTGGCGGCGAGGTGCGCATCCAGGCCAGGGTGGCGCGCATCGACGCCGCTGCGGACGGTCTGCGCCTGGACGCCGGGACCGCGACCTACGCCGCGGTCGTCTGCGCCGTGCACCCGGCCCAGCTCACGGGCCTGCTCGGCGGCCTGCCGGGCGCCGAGACGGCCCGGGCGCAGGCATCACACCTGCGCTATCAACCCATCCAGACCCTCTGGCTGCACTTCGCCGCGCCCCCGGGTTTCCCCGCCCCCATGCTGGGGCTCACACAGGGACCCGGGCAATGGGCCTTCGAGCGCCGCGACCTGGCGGCCGGCCTCGCCGGGGTGGTCATCAGCGCCGAAGGGCCGCACCTGGAGCTGACCCAGGCGGCCCTGGTCGAGGCCGTCCAGGGTCAGCTGCGGCGGGCCCTCGGCCCCCTGCCCGCCCTTGCCGACAGCCTGCTGATCACCGAGCGGCGGGCCACCTTCGCCGCGAGCCCGGGGCTCGTCCGCCCCGAGAACCGCACGGGCGTGCCGGGGCTCTTCCTCGCCGGCGACTACACCGCGGGCGACCACCCGGCCACGCTCGAAGGCGCGGTGAGGAGCGGCGTACAATGCGCCCGACTGATCCTGGAGACGCCATGAAAGACTACCAAGCCGCCCCCGACCTGCTCAAAGACCGCGTCATCCTCGTGACCGGCGCCGGCCAGGGCCTGGGGCGGGCCGTGAGCCTGGCCTGCGCCGCGCATGGCGCGACGGTGATCCTGCTCGGGCGCCAGGTGGGCAAGCTCGAAGCGGTCTACGACGAGATCGTCGCCGCCGGCCACCCCCAGCCCGCCATCTTCGCCCTGGACCTCGCCAGCGCCGGGGACAAGGACTACGAATCCCTGGCCCAGGCCATCGCCTGGCAGCTCAAGCGTCTGGACGGCATCGTCCACTGCGCCGCCTTCTTCTACAACTCCTCGCCGCTCGCCCTGCAGACCAGCGAACAGTGGCTGGACCTCTTCAAGGTCAACGCCCTGGCGCCCTTCGCGCTGACCCGCGCCTGCGAGCCGCTGCTCAGGCAGTCGCCGGACGCCTCCGTCGTCCTCGTGGGCGAGACCCACGGCCATGCCCCCGCCGCCTTCTGGGGCGGCTTCGCCGTGTCCAAGGCGGCACTGGAGGCCTATCTCAAGGTCCTCGCCGACGAATGGGCGGGCCAACCCAACCTGCGCGCCAACCTCGTCATCCCCGGTCCGGTGCACACGCCGCAGCGGGCCCGCAGCCACCCGGGCGAGGTGAAGGCCGACCTGCCCCAGGCCGAGGACCTGGCGCCCTGGTTCCTCTACCTCCTGGGGCCGGACGGCCGCGGCAGCCACGGCCAGATCATCCTCAAATCCGCAGATGACACAGATGAACGCAGATGAAACCCTTCAGAATCAGCTCGTTGCCGTGCGACATCGATGTACCCTCGAGGTGGCGCGGCTGATGCATGCATGTCCTTGAAAAATCCATGCAAATCCGCGTGCACCTGTGGATAACCGCTTTTTCTAGCCCGTAGGGCGGCTTCGCGAAGCCAGCCGCCGAATGGCGTCATTTCCCTCCCGGCGCAATGCCTCGCGAATGCGCCCTACACGGCGGGTCCCTAATCCAGCTGGCGCAGGTAGTCCACGGCCTCGGCCAGGGTCTCCAGGCCGACGATGCGGGCCTCGCCGCCCTTCTGCTTGGGCAGGTTGGCGCGCGGCACGAGCAGGGTGTCGAAGCCCAGCTTGGCCGCCTCGCGGATGCGCTCCTGGCCGCGCTGCACCGGGCGGATCTCGCCGGCGAGGCCCACCTCGCCGAAGACCGCCAGCTTGTGCGGCAACGGCCTGTTGCGCAGGGAGGACAGCACCGCCATGAGCACGGCGAGGTCGGCCGCCGGCTCGTTGATCCGCACCCCGCCCACGGCGTTGACGAAGACGTCCTGGTCCGCGACGCTCAGGCCGCCGTGGCGGTGCAGCACGGCGAGGAGCATGGCGAGCCGGTTGGGGTCGAGACCCACGGTGAGGCGCCTCGGCGTCGGGGTGTGGGCGGTGTCGACCAGGGCCTGGATCTCCACGAGCAGGGGGCGCGTGCCCTCCTGGGTCACCACCACGCAGGAACCGGGCGCCTCCCGCTCGCTGCGGTTGAGGAAGAGCGCCGAGGGGTTGTTCACCCCCTTCAGGCCCTTCTCGGTCATGGCGAAGACCCCCAGCTCGTTCACCGCCCCGAAGCGGTTCTTGAAGGCGCGGACGAGGCGGAAGCTCGAGCCCGTGTCGCCCTCGAAGTAGAGCACCGTGTCGACGATGTGCTCCAGCACCCGGGGGCCCGCGAGCGTGCCCTCCTTGGTCACGTGGCCCACCATGATCACGGTGGTGCCGCTGGTCTTGGCGTGGCGGGTGAGCTCCTGGGCGCATTCGCGCACCTGGGCGACACTGCCGGGGGCGGACTGGAGCGTCTCCGTATAGACGGTCTGGATGGAGTCGACCACCGCCACCTGCGGCCGCTCGGCCCTGAGGGTGCCGAGGATCGCCTCCAGGCGGATCTCGGTGAGCAGCGGGAAGTCCACCGTCTCCAGCCCCAGGCGGTTGGCGCGCAGGGCGATCTGGGCGGCGGACTCCTCGCCGCTGACGTAGAGGGTCTTGTGCCCGGCCGACAGCGCCGCCAGGGCCTGGAGCAGCAGCGTCGACTTGCCGATGCCGGGGTCGCCGCCGATCAGGACCACCCCCCCGGCCACCAACCCCCCGCCCAGGACCCGGTCGAATTCCGACACCGCGGTGGACAGCCGCGGCGTCTCCCGCGTCTGCACCTCCGAGAGCCTGACCACCCCCTCGGCCGCCGCCAGGGACTGGAAGCGGCGGGCCTTGGCCTCGGCGACGGTCTCGCCGAGGGTGTTCCAGGCGAGGCACTGCGGGCACTGCCCCTGCCACTTGCTGGACTGCCCGCCGCATTCGCTGCACACGTAGAGGGTGTTGGTCTTGGCCATGGCTTGCGTCTAATATGTCTGCAGCCTTATACCTTGCCCGGGACCGGCCAGCAACGGCAGGCGGGCAGGCTCCCCCGATCGATGGACATAGAGAACGACCCTCCCCATCAGGGCAACCGCTTGAAGGATGCCCGGCCCGATTCCGTCCGCGCCGAGCAGCTCAGGCTGCTGCACGAGGCCTATCCCATCGCGGCCCTGGCCTCCCTGGTCAATGTCTCCCTGATCGGCTACATCCTGTGGGACGTCGTGGATGCCGCCCTGGTGGGGGGATGGGGGATCGCCATGGCCGCGATCCTCCTGCTGCGCTACCTGGAGGTCCATCGCTACCGGCAGGCCCGGCCCTATCCGCCCGCGGACCCGCGCTGGGAGCGGCGGTTTCTCGCGGGTGTGCTGGCCGCCGCGCTCGGCTGGGCCGCCAGCATGATCCTGCTGTTCCCCGCCGAGAGCCTGCTGCATCAGGTCCTGCTGGCCTTCGTCCTCGCGGGTACCTGCGCCGGCGCGATCAGCACGCTGTCCTACCACTGGCAGGCCATCGCCGTCTTTCTGGTGATCGTGCTGGTGCCGGTCATCGTCCGCTTCCTTTCGGTCGGAGAAGGCATCGCCGCCGCCGTGGCCGTCATGGCCGCCCTTTTTTTGGCCGGCCTCCTGGTGAGCGCCCGCCGCATCTACGAAACCCATGTGAACAACCTGCGCCTGCGGGAGCAGGCCGACCGCAAGGAACATGCCGCCCGGGAGTCGGAGGCGCGCTTCCGCAGCCTGCTGCAGGCCGCGCCCGACGCCATGGTCATCGTGAACCCGGCGGGGCGCATCGAGTTCGCCAACGGCCGCACCAGCCTGCTCTTCGGCTACGCGGCCGAGGAGCTGCCCGATGCGCCCGTGGAGAGGCTGGTTCCCCTGCGCTGCCAGGAACTGCACGCCCAGGACAGCGCGGGCACGGCCGTGGACTACAGGCGCAACCTCTTCGCCCGCCGCAAGGACGGCAGCGAATTCCCCGTGGACGTGGCGCTGAGCAGCATCCCCTTCCCGGACGGCATACGCTTTTGCGCCGCCGTGCGCGACGTGACCGAGCGCTGGCGAGCCGAGGAGGACCTGCGCCGGGCCAAGGAGGCGGCGGAACGGGCCAACCAGGCCAAGTCCGAATTCCTCTCCAGCATGAGCCACGAGCTGCGCACGCCGCTGAACGCCATCATCGGCTTTTCCGAGCTGTTCATGATGGAAGACGGCCTGCCCGCACCCCTGAGGCAAAACGCCGGGGAGATCCACAAGGCCGGCGGCCATCTGCTCGAACTCGTCAACGAGGTCCTCGATCTCGCCAAGATCGAGGCGGGCCACATGGCCCTCTGCCTGGAAGACATGGCGCTCGGCCCTGTCGTCGCGGAGTGCCGCAACCTGATCGCCCCCATGGCGGAGCATCGCGGCATCACCCTGCGCCTGGACGACAGCGCCTGCGCGCACACGGCCATCCATGCCGACCGGACCCGCTTCAGGCAGGTCCTGCTCAACCTCCTGTCCAACGCGGTGAAATACAACCGCCCCGGGGGCTCCGTCTCGCTGCGCGCCGAATCGCGGCCGGACCGCAGGCTCGTGCTGAGCGTCGCCGACACCGGCATCGGCATCCCTGCAGAGCACCAGGGGGCGCTGTTCTCGCCCTTCACGAGGGTGTGCGGCGAGAACGGTCGGATCGAGGGCACCGGCATCGGGCTGGTGGTCACCAAGCGCCTGATCGAGATGATGGACGGCGCGATCGGCTACTCCAGCACCCATGGCCAGGGCAGCACCTTCTGGATAGAAATCCCCCTGGCGCAGGAGGCCGCGCCGGCCGCGGCCGAACCGGCTCGGGCGGCCGCGGATGCCGGAGCGGAGCCGCGGCCCGAGGCAGCCTGCACCCTGCTCTACATCGAGGACAACCCGATCAACCTGCGCCTGGTCGGCCACATGCTGGCGAGGCGCCCGCACTACCGGCTCCTCACCGCCGAGGAACCCCGGCTCGGGCTGGAGCTGGCCCGCTCCCACCTGCCGGACCTCGTCCTGCTGGACATCAACCTGCCGGGGCTGGACGGCTACCAGGTGCTGGAAAGGCTGCGCGCCGACGCGCACACCCGCCGCATCCCCGTGGTAGCCGTCACCGCCAACGCCATGGCGGGCGATATCGAAAAAGGGCGCGAGGCCGGCTTCGACGGCTACGTCACCAAGCCCATCCACATGGCCCGGCTGTTCGAGGCCATCGAGTCGGCCCTCCTGGCCGGGACCGTCCCCGGCCTGGCCCGTTAGGGCCGCCCCGGCCGAGGCCGACGCATGCCCGGAACCGCCGCCTTGCCCCCGCTGCGAGGCCGCCGCTGCGACGTGTTCTGCAACATCGTCGACAACTACGGCGACATCGGCGTCGCCTGGCGGCTCGCGCGGCAACTGGCGCGCGAGCAGGGCCTGCGCGTGCGGCTGTGGGTCGACGACCTGGCCAGCTTCCGCAGGCTGCGCCCCGAGGCCGATGCGCGGCTCGGGATCCAGACCGTCCAGGGCGTGGAGGTCAGGCACTGGGGCAAGCCCTTCCCCGAGGCCGAGCCCGCCGAGATCGTCATCGAGACCTTCGCCTGCGACCTGCCCGAGAACTACCTCGCGGCCATGGCCGCCCGGGCGCCCGGGCCGCTGTGGATCAACCTCGACCACCTCAGCGCCGAGGCCTGGGTCCAAGGCTGCCACGCCCTGCCCTCGCCGCACCCGCGCCTGCCGCTCACCGCGCACTTCTTCTTCCCCGGCTTCGGCGCAGGCACCGGCGGCCTGCTGCGCGAGGCCGGCCTGCTCGCGCAGCGCGCGGCCTTCCAGGCCTCGCCGGAGGCCGTGGGGCGCCTCTGGCGCTCCCTGGGCCTGCCGCTGCCCCGGCCCGGCGAGCGGCGGGTCTCGCTCTTCGCCTACGACAACCCCGGCATCCCGCAGCTGCTCGATGCCTGGGCCGCGGGGCCCGGCAGGACCGTCTGCATCGTGCCCGAGGGCCTGCCGGTCAGGCGCGTAGCCGGGTTTTTCGGCCGCACCGACCTGGCGCCGGGGGCCAGCCTCGGCCGCGGCGGCCTGGAGGTGCATGTCGTCCCCTTCCTCGACCAGGACGTCTATGACCGCCTGCTCTGGGCCTGCGACCTCAATCTCGTGCGTGGCGAGGACTCCTTCGTCCGCGCCCAATGGGCGGCGCGGCCTCTCGTCTGGCAGATCTACGTCCAGGAGGACGGCGCCCACTGGGCCAAACTGGAGGCCTTCCTGGACCTCTACGGCGCCGGCCTGGACGCCGGGACGGCGGCCGCCTACCGCGGTTTCACCCGCGCCTGGAACCGGGGAGACGGCCTTGCCGCGGCGTGGCCGCCGCTGGCGTCCCGCCTCGACGCGCTCGGGCACCATGCCCGCGCCTGGGCCGAGGGGCTCGCGAAACAAGTCGACCTGGCCACGAAGCTGATGCTTTTTTGCAGGGAAAAGTTATAATAATCAGCTTTTTACCCCAAGGCAGCAGGACAGCAGCATGAAGACAGCACAGGAAATCCGCGCGGGCAACGTGATCATGGTGGGCAAGGACCCCATGGTCGTGCAGAAGGCCGAGTTCAGCAAATCCGGCCGCAACGCCTCCGTGGTCAAGATGAAGATGAAGAACCTCCTGACCGGTTCCGGCAGCGAGACCGTCTACAAGGCCGACGAGAAGTTCGAGGTCGTGGTGCTCGAGCGCAAGGAATGCACCTATTCCTACTTCGCCGACCCCATGTACGTGTTCATGGACTCGGAATACAACCAGTACGAGGTCGAGGCCGAGAACATGGAGGACGCCCTGAAATACCTCGAGGACGGCCTGCCCGTCGAGGTGGTGTTCTACAACGGCAAGGCCATCTCCGTGGCGCTGCCCTCCTCGGTGGTGCGCGAGGTGGAGTACACCGAGCCCGCCGTCAAGGGCGACACCTCCGGCAAGGTCATGAAGCCGGCCCGCATCAAGCCCACCGGCATGGAGATCTCCGTGCCCGCATTCGTGGAAATCGGCGACAAGATCGAAATCGACACCGCCACCGGCGAATACCGCAACCGGGTCAAGGCCTGATTCACGGCAGCAGAAAACAGGAAGGGCGGCCATATTGGCCGCCCTTCCTGTTTGAGGCCAGTCGGCTACCGCCGATTCGCCGCCTCAGTGGGCGAGGAACTGCTCCAGTTTCTTGCCGTGCTTCAGGGCCTCGGCCACCCACTTCGGCTTGCGCCCCACCCCCGTCCAGGTCTCGCCCGTGGCCGGATTCTTGTACTTGGGCTTTGAAACCCCCTTGCGCGCCGGCTTTCTGCCGGGCCGCTTTTTCTCGCTGAAACCGAGATCGGCCGCCGTAATGCCGAACTCCGCCATTTTCTTCTTGATGTCGGCCACCTCCGCAGCGATCTCTTTTTTTCTCTGCTCCTCGGCCTGTTTCTTCAGGCCTTCGATTTGGCCCATCAAGTCCCGGTAACTCGCCATCATGCCCTCCTTGTCGAAAACAATTCAGATTGGATAAATCGGGAAACGCGCAATCAATTTATTTCATATTCGCAGGCAATTCAACTTGTTTATCGTCACGCATGCCACCCCGGTCGATCCGCAGACGGCATCCGCCCCGGAAAGGGATGTGCACGGAAAAAGCGAAACGAGACGGCATTCCCCAACGAAGTCTGGCGTATGGCGCCCGCGGAAAAGAAAAGGGCGGCCGATTGCCTATCGGCCGCCCCCGTGATGGCCGAAGTCAGAAGGTGGTCACGTACTTCGCACCCACAGTGACATCCGGCGCATCCGGGGTGAGCCCCGATCCCACGTTGAACACCAGGGCATCCCGCTCGGCCAGGGCGTAGGTCACGCCGAAGTTCAGGCTGGCGGCGTTGGCGTCGCTGCCGACGATGCTCTGCCAGCCTTCGCCGGCCCGCTTGGTCTTGGACTTGGCGGTGAAGCGCTGGCTGTAGGACAGGCTCAGGCTCATGCGCTCGTTCAGGGCGAAGGCCGTGCCCAGGCCGTACTGGAAGGAGTCGCCCAGCTTGACGCTTCCGGGTGTCACCGTGTCCGGACGCGAGTCGATGTCGCCGAAATCACCCTCGAAGTTGTAGAAATAGCCGACGTTGGCGAACAGGATCGCGGGGTCCAGGGTCTTGACGAAGGAAAGCCCCGTGGACAGGGCCCAGACGCCGTTGCCGCTGGGCAGCTTCCTCGGCACCCTGAGATTGCCGCTGGAGCCCGGCACCTCGATGATCTCCACGCCATAGGGATCGCTGCCGGTGGGCGCCTTCACCCGCACGTTCCAGACCACGTCCGGGCGGCTGGCGGCCTCCTTGAAGAGCTGGTAGTAGACCCCGGCGCTGACGTCGCCGAGCTCGGGACCCAGGGTGACGTCGTGCTCGATCAGATCGGTGCTGGCGCCGCCCGCCCCGCCCGACTGGTAGGTCGTGGAGCGGTACAGGAAGGGCAGGTTCAGGTCCATCTGCATGCGGTCGGACAGGGTGTAGCGGCCGGTGAGGTCCAGGGTCAGGATGTCGGCCTTGACCTCGTCGACGCTGATATTGCCCAGGAAGATCGCGTCCAGGGCCAGGAAGCCGTTGAGGGTGAGCTGGCGACGGTCGGAGCGGCTGTAGGTGAGCCCCGCCTCCAGGGTGAATTTGCGGTCGAACAGGGCGTGCTGCTCCTGGTACACCGCCTCGGCGCTGCGCGAGGCGGGTGCCTCTCGGACCACCTTCTCTTCCGGAGCCGCTGAGGCAGCGGCGCCGACCGGCTGGTCGGCGGCCGCCAGCTGGGTCGGATAGGACGCCTTAAGGAGCCGGGCCGGCTGCGCCGTGCCCGAGGCCTGCAGGGACGCCTCCAGCTGCCGCAGGCGCGCCTCCATGACCTGCAGCGCGCCGTTCTGGGCCTCGTAGCGCTGCTGCAGTTCGGCGAGCCGCCGGTTCAGTTCCTCGACCGTGGGCTCCGCGGCCTGGACGGCCAGGGGCAGGGCGACGACGGGCAAGACCAAAAGATGGGGGATGAGCCTCCGCATGACGCGATGTCCTTTCGTTCGGGTTTCCAAGGAATGCGCGGCAGGAGGTCGCCCCCCCGCCTGGTTGTGATTTTTTGATTTGCCTCGATTGGAACACAGCCGGCGGGGGCGTGTGAAGCACCCCGGGCCTTCCGGATTTGAAGAAAAACCTAGAACTGCCCCGCCTGACGCACCCCCCTCAGGCTGTCGAGCGCGGCGCGCACGCTGGCCTGGTTCAGGCCGGCGGCCTGGCGCAGGGTGGCCTGGATGTGGATCGTGTTGTGGATCCGGTTCATGTCGCCGCCGACCATGGCGCCCTGGAACAGGCCGGCACCGCTGCGCAGCTGCTGGACCACCTGCCCCTGACCGGGGACGTACACCGAGAGGCCCAGGCCCTTGTCGTCCACGCTCACCGTGGTGACGGAGCCGTTGGCGTTGTTGAAGGCCTGGCTACCGGCGCCGGTGACCTGCACGCCGCCGCCAGCCGGCACCGGCGCATCGCCCTGCACGAGCGTGAGGTCCATGGCGATGTCGTTCTGCACCGCGTTGCCGTCGCCCCCGATCTGGATGCTCTGGGCGACGCCCTCTACCTGCGTGATGCCGCCGCTGCTGATCAACACCGTGTTGCCGCTGGCGGCCTGCCCCGCATCGGGGCCGCCCTGGGGCGGGTGCGCCCGGTTGACGACGGTGACGGTGGGCTGCAGCTTGTGGTCGACGCCCAGCTTCAGGCCGGCGTCGACGACCTTGCCGTTCGGGTTTTCCCAGCTCGTGACCATCTCCACGCCGAAATAGACGACCTGGCTGTTGCCGGGCGCGTAGCGGCCGCGCATGGCGCCTAGCTCCGCATCCGTGGCCTCGACGAAGAGGGCCGGGAGCGCCGCCTGCGGCAGCGCGAGCAGGGTGCCGCCCAAGGCCAGGGCCAGCTTCTTCACGGCCGCCTTCAGTACCGCGATGTTTCCGTTCATGATCCATACCTCCATTTCGGGGCCCCGCCTGCTTGCGGCCGGGCCCTGTGATTGGCTTCGGGCATCCGGCGGCGTCAGAACAGGTCCGCATGGGTGAAGCCGAAGTCCAGCAGTTCCGTGTCCGTCAGGGGCCGGAAGGTGTCCACCAGCCCGCGCGCCGTCAGCGGCCGCGGCGGAGTCAGCAGCACGGTGTCGCGATCGAAGCCTTGGCCGATCACCGCGAACACCAGGCCGTTCCATTCCTTGACGAACTGTTCCTTGGGCACGATCCGGTTGCCGAGGGCCGGATCGGCGATGTAGACCTTGTCGCCGACGGTCTTGTTGACCACGACGAAATGCTTGTAGCCCTTCATGTCCACGAGGGCGATGGTGGGCACCTTGACGCTCTCCAGCATCTCGGGCGCGATCTTGTAGCCCCGGGCGCGCATGCCCAGGGTCTGTACGTAGTTCTTGATGTCCAGCAGCGAGAAGCCCTTGACCCGCACCACCTCCGGGTCGGACACCTCGAGCAGGCCCTCGATCACCTCGTGTTCGGTGACGTCCCGGCCATAGCCGTACTTGAGGATGGTGGCGACGGCCGCCGCGCCGCAGCTGAAGTCGGTATGCTGCGGGACCATGTTGACATAGCGCCGCTCGCGCATGCTGACCACGTTCTTGCTGATCGTGCCGCCGCCCGGCAGCACGTTGGCGAACCGGACGTCCGCCGCGTCAGTGGGCAGAGGCAGCCAGGCCGCGGAAGACAGGGCGAGGAACCCCGCCAGGGCTGCCAGCGTCTTGCGTAGGCGTAGTGTCATGTCCGCTTCCCCCCAGCATACAAGTGGTAAAACCGGTCCCCGGCTTGTGGCCGGGGACCGGTCGGCGGCTGCAACAGGCCGCCCTCGGCTCAGCCCGGCTTATTCGCCAGGAGTGCCGCCGCCGTTGCGCGGGGCTTGCGACACGGCCATCGCCAGGCCGTTGTACTGCTGGTTGTTGGTGCCGGCGGCGATGTTGACGCCGATGTTGCCGCTGGCGCCCTGCAGCGCGCTGCCGCTCAGGCTGGCGGTGTTGGCGGTCATGACCGGCATGTCCACCCAGCGGGTGAAAGTGTAGGTCGCGGTGCCGCCAAGCACCATGCTGCCCACCTCGACGAAGCCCAAGCCACCGCTATGGGTGCCGCTGTAGCTGCCGCCCTGGGTGCCGCTGTAGCTGCCGGTGTTGTCGAAGCCGAAACCACCCACGCCGGGACGGCTCGGGTTCTGCACCGCGCCTTGCGTGGCGGTGTCGAAGTCGGCATGGCCGATCGGACCGGGGTTGTTGGTGGGATGGACGGGGCTGTCGCCCGGGTCGTTGGACCAGAGGTCGGAATACAGGTTGGTCATCTGGTAGGAGTTGCCCGAGCTCGTGCCGCTGTGCGTCCCCGAATAGCTGCCGCCCTGCGTGCCGCTATAGCCACCCGAACCCCCGCCCCAGTAGGTGCCGCTCAGCGCGATCTGGGCCACGCCGGTTTCCGTGATCTCGGTCGGCTTCAGGGCCGGCGCGTTCACGGTGACGTTGCCGCCGTTCATCTGCTTGACCGCCACGCTGGCCTCGGCCAGCCTCGACACGGCGACGGACGCGGCGAGGTCGTTCTTCTGCTGGTTGCTGTTGCCGGCGGCGATGTTCACCCCGATGTTGCCGCTGGCGCCCTGCAGGACGTTGCCGCCGAGGGAGGCGGTGTTGGTCCCGCCGTGGTTGATGATGGTGTTGGCCATGGCCAGCTGCTTGGCGAAGACCTCGGCATCCGCGGAGCCGAACACGAAGCCGGCGTCGGCCGCGGACAGGGCCGCGACGTTGGCCTGCTGGTTGTTGTCGCCGGCGACGATGTTCAGGCCGATGTTGCCGTTGGCGCCCTGCAGGGCGTCGTCCGCCGCGCTCGCCGAGTTGGTGTGCAGCTTGCTCAGGTGCAGCACGGGGCCGTTCTCGGTATCTTCGACGAAGAAGTTGGTGTTGCCCATGGTCACCTGCTCGTCGTCGACCACCGACATGGCGCTGGAATCGACCCAGATGTAGCCGTCGATATCCACGGTGCCTTTGAACTTGACATCCTTCTCGACCTTGACCTTCTTGACCAGGGTCGCCCCTTCTTTGTCGCGGTCATGGCCGCGATCGTTTGCGAAGGCCAGCGGCGTTACGAACAGGGCCGCCACGGCCAGCGCGATGGGAGTTTGATACATGGTTTTCATGGCTGTTCTCCTTACCTTGGGTTGAGTGTTTTACAAGTCCGGCTGCACGCTGACGCGCAGCGCGAAGCTGTTGGAGGAGCTGTTGCCCGCCCCCGCCGTCTGGTTGAGCTGGACCACCCCCCGGGCGCCGCGGAACGCGGTGTCGTCGACACCCACGATCCTCAGGCCGGGCGATGCGCCAGCGCGAACCAGTCCTACCGCATCGGGGGTGGCGGCGGACAGGGCCTCGTCCCCCACCTCCCCCTTGATGCCCATTGCGACCGCCACGCTGTTCGACTGGGCGTTGGCCGCACCGCTCGCCTGGTTGACGGCGATGAGGCCCGACGCGCCGGCGAAGGCGTTCTGGCCGATGCGGGCGACGGCCACGCCGGGCGCGGTCCCGCTGAATCCGTGGATCTTCTGCTCGATCCCGACCGAGGCCGAGGCGGCCTGGGACGAGACGGCGACGGCCGCGGCGTTGGCCTGCAGGTTGGCGTCTCCCGCCGCCTGGTTGACGGCGATGCGCCCCGTTGCCTGGCTCGCCACGTTGCCGTCGATCTCGCTGACGGTGACGTAGCCGATGCCGTCGGCCTGGGCGGCCAGGGCCGCAAGCAGCAGGGCGAGGGCCAGGCCGGGCGTGCAGAGGGTCATGGCGTTCATTTCGTCGCTCCCGCGGGCAGGCTGCCGAGCATGCCGCCGATGTTCTTGCCGAGGTCCTGGGTGGCGCGGCCGACCGCGCCCCCGCCGGCGCCGCCGATCAGGGTGTTCATGCCGCCGAGCACACCGGTCACCCCCCCCGGCGCCTGGCCTGCGCCGCCGCCCCCGATCCCGGCCGATCCCAGGGTGGCCGGCACGGCACCAACCGGGCCGTTGCCGCCCGCCACCGGCTTGCCCACCCCGACCTGGGCGAACTCCTCGTCGGTGAGTTCGCGGCCGATCCCGGCCTCGCCCAGCGAGCCGAGGACCTGGTCCCTGGGCGAGGCGTTCGCCTTGCTGATCACCGGGCCGGGGGGCGCCTCGCGGTAGGCGATGCGGGGCGGGACCTCGCGCAGGAGGACGATCTCGCCCTCCCCCGCCGCGGCGGGGCCGGGGCTGGCGAGGAGCGATGCGGCGGCGAGGCCGAGGAGGGTCTTCATGGCTGTCGTCTCCTTGTCACCTGGCAGGCCCGGTGTAGCGGATCGTGACCAGGGTGTTGCCGTCGTTCTTGGGCAGTCCGGTCCGGCGGCCCGTATCGGGCTCGTCCCAGAGGATCACCGCCACGTTCTCGCTGGCTCGGAGCGTTTGTTGTTCTATGCCCTTGGCCTGCACACCCTGCAGCTCGCCATCGCTCGCCTCAGCCACGGCGGACATGGCCGCCGCCCTGAACACCTGCGGCTGAAAGGCGGCGTCCGCACCGGGATCGGCCACCGCCGGCGACGCGATCAGCAGCAGGGTCAGCCAGGCCACCCAGGAAAGCCGTCCGGGATCCCCCTTCCCCGGGCCGGCCGGCCGGACAAACTCGGTATGCGTTCTCATGGCATCTCTCACCCGAAATCCTTGCGTATCAGCCATAAGCAACTGCCGTGCCATGACATCTATCTTGCTGTTTTTATTCTGATTTATGGATTTTCCCGGGGCGATGGCCGGGCAGGACGGGCGTCGGGGTGTAACAAGCGTGTCGCCGGGCGGAGGCCCGCGGTGCGGAAATCCCCCATCGATTCCTGTAGAAACAAAGGCTTGTGAAAGGTGTATCGGTCCTGAGACAGGCGTCCGGCCCTGCGGGCCGGATGCGGTTCAGGCCATTGATCTACATCGGTGATCCAGGGGGTCGGCCCAGGGCCTCCAGCCAGCGTCCGGCCGGGGGCGGGCGCGCTCAGGGCTGGATGCCCATCTTCTCCATCAGGCGGTAGAGCGTGATGCGCGACACGCCCAGTTGCTGGGCGGCCTGGGTGACGTTGTTGCGGGAGTGCTTGAGCGCGTTCAGGACCGCCTGCCGTTCGGCGCTCGCCCTCGCCTCGGCGAGAGACACCAGCCGCCGCCGGGACTGGCGCCGCTCCAGGCCGAGATCGGCGGGGGTGATCAGGCGGTGCTCGCTCATCACCATGGCGCGCCGGACCCGGTTGATCATCTCCCGCACGTTGCCCGGCCACTCGTGGCCTTCCATGGCGCGCATGGCCTGGGCGCTGAAGCCCTCCACGCCGCTGCGCTTCTCGGCGGCGAACTTGCGGAAGAAGAAACGGGCCAGCACTTCGACGTCGCCGAGGCGCTCGCGCAGGGCGGGCACATGGACGTCCAGGACGTGCAGGCGATAGTAGAGGTCCTCCCGGAAGCGCCCTTCGGCCACCGCCCTGGCGAGGTCCACATGGGTGGCGGCGACCACCCGCACGTCGATATGCAGCGGCTGGGTCGAGCCGACCCGCTCGATGGTGCGTTCCTGGAGGAAGCGCAGGAGGTTGACCTGCATGTCCAGGGGCAGGTCGCCGATCTCGTCCAGGAAGATCGTGCCCCTCGCCGCGGCCTCGATGCGGCCGATCCTGCGCTGGCTGGCGCCGGTGAAGGCCCCCTTCTCGTAGCCGAAGAGTTCGGACTGGATCAGGTTGGCAGGGATGGCGCCGCAGTTGACCGCGACGAAGGGGCCGCCGGCCCTGCCCGAGCGCTCGTGGATGGCCTGCGCGGTCAGCTCCTTGCCGGTGCCGCTCTCGCCGGTGATGAGCACGGGTGCCTCCACCCCGGCGACCTTGCGGATGGCGCTGAAGAGCGCGAGCATCGCCGGGCTGCTGCCGACCATCTCCTCTTCGGTTTCCTCGACGGCGTCGAGGCCCTCCTGCTTCAGGGTGGCCATGCCATAGGCATGGCCCAGGGTGGCGAGCAGCCGACGGGGATCGGCCGGGAGGGTGTGGTAGTCGTAAAAGCTCTCGCCGATCAGCCGGGCGATACCGCGCTCCCGCAGGCAGGCATCGGGCAGCAGGGCGATCCAGTTCATCCGGCCATCGGCATTGCACAGGCTCTCGACCGAATGGAGGCACGGCTCCCGCGCTTCGAGCAGGGCGAGGCCGACGTGGAAATGCCCGCCGTCCAGGAGATCCATCGCCTCTTCGGCATTCGTGGCGAGATCCACTGCCCAGCCGGCCGTAAGGATCTCCGGCACGGGGACCCCGGCTGAACGGTTCGGATCGAAACACAGCAACCTGCGCGCTTCCATTTGCAGACCTCCGGTGCCGACGCCCGATGTCCTGCCGTGCCATCGCGGGCCGGACTCGGGCGTTCTATTGGTATGCGGGGCTTGTCGTTCGTGCTCGTCCGCCCGCGTGACCCTCAATATAGAGGAAAGCTCGCCGACGCAATTGTCAATTTAATTGATATTCAATGGCTTATAACATTCGTCCTAAGCCTATGGATATACCGACCAGGCCGTGGACCCGGCCCCTCACGGGGGGAGGCCGGGGTCCGTGCCCCGGATCCGGCACCCGGGTTTCGGCGCACGGCGGGACGGGGGAGCCGGGCCTGTGCGCTGTCCGCCCGGAGGAGGCGGCCCGTTCCCCGGCACGATGCCCTCGCGCCGCGGGTCTGCCCCGAGAAGCGGCGCGACGTCCGGCTCGTGGAGACAGGCCGCCGCCGCGGGGTCCTTCCCGAGGCGCGCGTCGAGCGCGAGGAGCCTGTTAAGGCGGGCGCCGGCGGGGCAGCCCTGCCCCGCCGGCGCGATCGCCCTGCGCGGATCAGGCCTCGGCGATGCGCCGGGCGATGTGCGCCAGGGCCTCCTCGACCTGGTCGATGAGGATCAGGCACAGGTCGCCGGGCGCGAGCCTCGCCAGCGCGGTATCGATGGCGAGGAACTCGCCGCGGATCTCCTCGACCGCCGTGGTGCGCTTGCCGCGGGCGAGGCCCGCGCGCAGCAGGCACAGCACCTCGCCGTCGGCACGGCCGCGCTGGCACTGGTCCTGGTAGAGGATGACCGCGTCGAAGGCGTCGCCGAGGATCTCGGTCTGCCGGCGGATGTCCTCGTCGCGGCGGTCGCCCGCGGCGCTGATCACCACCGAGCGGCGCTGGGCCGGCATGGTCTCGATGGCGCGCACCAGGGCGAGGACGGCGTCGGGGTTGTGGCCGTAGTCGGCGATGAGGGTCGCGCCGCGATAGTCGAAGACGTTGAAGCGGCCCGGCGCGCTGGCCGCGCCGGCATCGAAGCTCCCGAGCCCCGCGCGGATGAGCTCCCAGTCGAGTCCCAGGGCCCAGGCGGCGGCGAGGGCGGCCATGGCATTGTCGACCTGGAAGCCGATGCTGCCGCCCCGGGTCATCGGCACCTCCGCCAGCGCGATGCGCTGCTCGGCGCCGCCATTGCAGGCCACGATCGCGTCGCCGTCGAGGAACACCGCGGGGTGCCCCTGCGCACGGTGGGCGGCGATCACGGGGTGATGGCGCTCGCTGGCGAAGAAGATGACCGAGCCCGGGCAGTGGATGGCCATCTCGACCACCTTGGGGTCGCAGGCGTTGAGCACGGCCACGCCGCCGGGGGCCACGTTCTGGACGACGACCCGCTTGAGCACGGCCAGGTCGTCGAGCGTGGTGATGTAGTTGAGGCCCAGGTGGTCGCCCAGGCCGAGGTTGGTGACCACGCCGACTTGGCAGCGGTCGAAGGCCAGGCCCTCGCGCAGCAGGCCGCCGCGCGCGGTCTCCAGCACCGCCGCGTCGACATCGGGATGCGCGAGCACGCTGCGGGCGCTCTTGGGGCCGCTGCAGTCGCCGGTGTCGATGCGGCGGCCCTGGACGTAGACCCCGTCCGTGGTGGTCATGCCCACGCGCTTGCCGCCGAGTTCCAGCAGGTGGGCGATCAGGCGCACGGTGGTGGTCTTGCCGTTGGTCCCGGTCACGGCCACCAGCGGGATGCGGCCGTCCTCGCCCGGCCCGAACATCGAAGAGATGATCGCCTCGCCCACCGCCCGGCCCTTGCCGAAGGAGGGCGTGAGGTGCATGCGCAGGCCGGGGGCCGCGTTGACCTCGACGATGCCGCCGCCCTGCTCCTCCAAGGACTTGAGCACCGTCTCGCAGACCACGTCGACACCGCAGATGTCCAGGCCGATCATCTGCGCGGCCTCCACCGCGCGCGCGGCCAGCTCGGGGTGGACGTCGTCGGTCACGTCGGTGGCGGTGCCGCCGGTGGACAGGTTGGCATTGTTGCGCAGCACGATGCGCGCGCCCTGCGCCGGCACCGAGCCGGCCGTCAGGCCCTGGACGGCCAGCCGGGCGATGGCGATGTCGTCGAAATGGATCCGGGTCAGCGAGGTCGCATGCCCCTCGCTGCGGCGGGGGTCGCTGTTGATCTGCTCGACCAGCTCGCGCACCGTGTGCACGCCGTCGCCGACGACGTGCGGCGGTTCCCGGCGGGCCGCGGCGATGACGTTGTCGCCGACCACCAGGAAGCGGTGGTCGTTTCCCGGGATGAAACGCTCGACGATGACCTCGGAACTGACCTCCGCCGCCGCCCCATAGACCGCCATGAAGTGCTCGCGGGTGAGGATGTTGACCGTGACCCCCTTGCCCTGGTTGCCGTCCCGCGGCTTGACCACCACCGGCAACCCGATCTCGCAGGCCGCCGCCCAGCCCGCTTCGGGGTCCGTGACCACGCGGCCCGTGGGCACGGGGATGCCGCCGGCATCGAGCAGCCTCTTGGTCAGCTCCTTGTCCTGGGCGATGGCCTCGCCGATGGCGCTGGTGCGGTCGGTCTCCGCGGCCTGGATGCGGCGCTGGCGGCTGCCCCAGCCCAGTTGCACCAGGCTGCCCCCGGTCAGGCGCCGGCAGGGGATGCCGCGCGCCTCCGCCGCATGGACGATGGCGGCGGTCGAGGGACCGAGCCGGATATCCTCGTCGAGCTCGCGCAGACGGGCCAGGGCCTCGGCCAGGTCGAAGGGCGCATCGCCGACCGCCGCACGGCAGAGGCTTTCTGCGAGCTCGAAGGCCAGGCGGCCGACGGCCTCCTCCGTGTATTCGACCACGGCCTGATAGACGCCCGCTTCCAGCGTCATGGCCGTGTGGCAGAAGGTCACCGGGCAGCCCGCCTGCATCTGCAGGCCCAGTGCTGCGAAGCAGAGGGCATGGGCCATCGAGATGTCGCCTTCGAAGCCGATGGGACGCATGGGGCCGATCTCCGGGAAACGGGCACGCAGCCTGTCCTCGAAGCCGGGCATCCGGCCGAGTGCGCACTCCTCGGGCGCGCACTTCCCGATGGCCTGGATGGCGGTGTGCCGGCTCCAGAGGTTGGGGCCGCGCAGGGCTCGGATTCGGGAGACTTCCATGGAGCGGTGTTCCTTGAAACGCCTGTAGTCAGGGCCGCCCGGTCAGGGGGCCGGTGTGAGGTGCTGCCCGTGCAGCGCCGGCGCCGCGACGCCCATCGGGCCTGCCGCAAAGGTCTCGATCCCGGCACGGATCAGGTCCTCGGAGATGCCCAGGGCCAGCGCCGCGCCCAGGGCCGCGAGCACATGCCCCGCCTGCCCCTGGACGGCCGGGAGGATCGCCGCGACCTCGACGAGCGGAAACTCCTCGGGGCCCCTGGCCAGGATCGCCCTGCCGTCCCGGAGGCAGAGCGCCAGCCCGCCCCGCGCGCGGTGCCCGGCGACGACGGGCGATGCCGGATCGAGGCTGTAGAAGATCACCGCGCCGTCGCACAGGGGGGCCATGCGTACCACCATCGGGTCGTCGGCGTTGAGCACGGCCGCCCCCTCGCGCAGCACCACGTCCACCTGGGTGCGCAGCACGTCGTAGAGCTGCTCCGGCTCGCGGATGTAATAAGCGGCCAGCCGGTCGGCGTCGGCCAGGTTGGTCACCACCCCCACCTGGCAGCGGTCGTAGGCCAGGCCCTCGGTGAGGATGGCCTCGGCCCCGTGCTCGAAGACCGCCGCCCCGACCGCGCAATTCATCAGCAGCCGCTGGCCCGCCTTCCAGGTGGCGCGGTTGCCGTTGGCGACGCGCCGGCCGTTCATGTACAGCCCGTCCGAACAGGCCAGCCCGACGTATCGGCCCGTGAGCTGGATCAGGTGCGCCACCAGCTGGGCGACGGCGCTCATGCCGTGGGACCCGCTGATGCCGACGATGGGGATGCGGCCGTCCCCGCCCCGGGGGAAGAGGTGCTCGACGATGGCCTGGCCGATGGGACGCGGCGTGCCCTCGGCGGGCTTCAGATGCATGAGCAGCCCGGGCCCGGCATTCACCTCGACGATGGCGCCGCGCTGCGCCTCCAGCGGACGCGAGATGTCCTCGGCCACCAGATCGATGCCGGCGATGTCCAGGCCCACGACCCGCGCCGCCAGGGCGACGGTGGCCGCCACCTCGGGGTGGACCTGGTCGGTGCAGTCGATGGCCACGTTGCCGCTGCGCTGCATCATCACCCGCTGGCCCGCGGCCGGGATGGACTCCCCCGTCATGCCCTGGCGCTCCAGCAGCAGGCGGATCACCGGTTCGCGATCCAGATGGATGGTCTCCAGCGGGAACTCCTCGGCCTCGCCGCGGCGCGGGTCGCTGTTGAGCTGGCTGTCGATCAGCGCCTCGATGCTGGACTGGCCGTCGCCCTCGATCCAGAGCTGCTCGCCGCGGGCGGCCGCCACCACCTTGCCGCCCACCACCAGCAGGCGGTGCTCGGTGCCCGGGATGTAGCGCTCGACGATCACCTCGCTGCCCTCGGCGTCGGCGACCGGGAAGGCGGCCTCGATGTCCTCGCGCAGGTAGAGCTCCAGAGACACCCCGCGGGCATGGTTGGCATCGGTGGGCTTGACCACCACGGGCACGCCGATCTCCTCGGCGGCCTCCCAGGCGTCCTCCGGGCTCCCGACCACGCGCCCCTCGGGGACGGGGACGCCGCAGGCCTTGAGCAGGCCCTTGGTCAGGTCCTTGTTGCCGGCGATGCCCTCGGCGATGGCGCTGGTGCGGTCCGTTTCGGCCGTCCAGATGCGCCGCTGATGGATGCCGTAACCCAGCTGCACCAGGTTGCCGTCGGTGATTCGGATCGAGGGGATGTGCCGCTCGGTGGCCGCGTCGACGATGGCCGCGGTGCTGGGGCCGAGGGCCAGCCGGTCGACCAGCTCGCGCAGGCGCGCGACCGTGGCGGCCACGTCGTAAGGCCGGTCCTCGATCGCCGCCATGACCAGGTCCCGCGCCGCCGCGAGGCAGGCGCGCCCGACCTGCTCGTGGCGGGTGCGCACGGCGAGCTTGTAGATGCCGCGATGATCGGTCTGGCGGGCCTTGCCGAAGCCGACCTTCATGCCGGCCAGGTTGTGCAGCTCGATGCTGACGTGCTCCAGGATGTGGGCCGGCCAGGTGCCTTCCTTGAGCCGCAGCAGGAAGCCGCCCCGCTCGCCCACCCCGCAGCGGTGCTCGACGAGGCCGGGCAGCCAGGCCGTCAGGCGCTCGTTGAAGCCGGGCAGGGTGTTGGAGGGCGCGTCCTCCAGCTCGCCGATGTCGACCCAGGCCTCGATGACCGGCCGGTAGGTCCAGATGTTCGGCCCGCGCAGATAGGTGACGCGGAGAAACTCGATGTCTTTCTTCATGTTCGGGTCTTGAGGCTGCGGTTCCGTTCGCCGGGCCGCCGTTTTCCGCGGCGCCCTGGGATATACTTGCTCGCCTGCGGCCAGGGCCGGACCGAGGCCGAGCAAGCATACCCTAAAGGACCGCCTTGGGGGGCGCATCCCCCGTCCCGCCCGCCCCGCCGCAAGCCGACCCCTGCGCACCATGACCGCCACCCCGCCCCCCGAACCGAAGCCGCTGCCCGCCGCGCAGGCCGAGGCCTGGCGCGCCGAGATCGAGCCGCTCCTGGCCGCAGGCGAGGCCGTGCTGGCCTGGCTGGATCTCGACCTCGACGCGCAGCTGCGCTTCGCGCAGGGCTGGGTGGTCGTCACCGACCGGCGGCTGCTGGCCAGGGCGCCCGGCGAGACGGGCTGGCTCGAGTGGCCCTATCGGGAGGGCATGGTCCTGCTACACCAGGACCATGCCGGCGTGGGTACGCTGGAGCTGCACGACGCGCGGGCGCGACTGGGCCGCTGGCGCTATACCCTGGGCCGCAACGTGGCGGCCCTGCGTCTGATCCGCGCCTTCGAGCGGCAAGGGCAGGCCCTCCTGTCCGGGAGGCCCGCGGCCGAGGGGGCGGAGGCGGTCTGCCCCCGCTGCCAGGCGCCCCTGGAGCCGGGCGAGGAAGAATGCCCCGTCTGCAGCCGCGAGGCCCACGAGGCGCCCTCGACCTGGACGCTCCTGCGCCTGTGGCGCTTCGCCCGGCCCTACAACCGGCAGCTGCTCGCCGGCTTCCTGCTCACCCTCGCCTCCACCGCCGCCACCCTGGTGCCGCCCTACCTCACCATGCCGCTGATGGACGACGTGCTGATCCCCTACCAGAGCGGCCAGCCCATCGACACCGGCCTGGTCGCCCTGCTGCTGGGCGGCCTGCTCGGCTCCGCCCTCGCGGCCTGGGGCCTGGGCTGGGCGCGCACCTACATCCTGGCGCTGGTCTCGGAGCGCATCGGGGCCGACCTGCGCACCACGACCTACGAGCATCTGCTGCAACTTTCCCTGGAATATTTCGGCGGCAAGCGCACCGGCGACCTGATGGCCCGCATCGGCAGCGAGACCGACCGCATCTGCGTCTTCCTCTCGCTGCACCTGCTGGACTTCGCCACCGACGTGCTCATGATCGCCATGACCGCGGCGATCCTCTTCACCATCAACCCCTGGCTCGCGCTGGTGACCCTGCTGCCCCTGCCCTTCATCGCCTGGATGATCCACATCGTGCGCGACCGGCTGCGCACCGGTTTCGAGAAGATCGACCGCGTCTGGTCGGAGGTCACCAGCGTGCTGGCCGACACCATCCCCGGCATCCGCGTGGTCAAGGCCTTCGCCCAGGAGGGCCGCGAGGCCGAGCGCTTCCGCGAGGCCAACCGCCGCAACCTCGCGGTGAACGACCGGCTCAACAAGACCTGGTCGCTGTTCTCGCCCACCGTGACCCTGCTGACCGAGATCGGCCTCCTGGTCGTCTGGGCCTTCGGCATCTGGCAGGTCTCGCGCGGGGAGATCACCGTCGGCGTGCTCACCGCCTTTCTCGCCTACATCAGCCGCTTCTACACGCGCCTCGACTCCATGAGCCGCATCGTCTCGGTGACCCAGAAGGCCGCCGCCGGCGCCAAGCGCATCTTCGACATCCTCGACCACGTCTCCAGCGTGCCCGAGCCCGCCCGCCCCGTGCACCTGCCCCAAGTCAAGGGCGGTATCGAGGTGCGCGACGTGGGCTTCCGCTACGGCAGCCGGACGGTGATCCGGGGCGTGTCGCTCGACATCGCGCCGGGCGAGATGATCGGCCTGGTCGGCCACAGCGGCTCGGGCAAGAGCACGCTGGTGAACCTGATCTGCCGCTTCTACGACGTCGCCGAGGGTGCGATCCGCGTCGACGGCGTCGACATCCGCTCGCTGCCGGTGGCCGAGTACCGGCGCCACATCGGCCTGGTGCTGCAGGAGCCCTTCCTCTTCTTCGGCACCATCGCCGAGAACATCGCCTACGGCAAGCCCGACGCCACCCGCGAGGAGATCATCGCCGCGGCGCGCGCGGCCCACGCCCACGAGTTCGTCCTGCGCCTGCCCCAGGGCTACGACTCGCTGGTCGGCGAGCGCGGCCACGGCCTCTCCGGCGGCGAGCGCCAGCGCATCTCCATCGCCCGGGCCCTGCTCATCGACCCCAAGATCCTCATCCTGGACGAGGCCACCTCCTCGGTCGACACCGAGACCGAAAAGGAGATCCAGAAGGCCCTGGACAACCTGGTGCGCGGCCGCACCACCCTCGCCATCGCCCACCGGCTCTCGACCCTGCGCCGCGCCGACCGGCTGGTGGTCATGGACCGCGGCCGCATCGTCGAGATCGGCAACCACGACGCCCTCATGGCCCGCGAGGGGGCGTACTTCCGCCTCTACCAGGCCCAGGCGCGCAACGTCGACACCGACCTCGACGACCTCGCCGAGCCCGCCGCCGAGGCCAAGGCCGTCACCGCCAAGCCATGACGACAGCCGCAATCCGACTGACCCGCGACGCCTTCGGGCGCCTCGTCCTCGCCCTCCCCGACGGCACCGCGCACGAGGGCGTGCTGCCCGTGCGCGCCTTTCCCATCGCCGCGCCCGCGGAGGGCATCGCCCTGGTCGGCGCCGACGGCCACGAGCACGCATGGATCGAGCGCCTCGCGGACCTGGCGCCTGAGGCCCGGACCCTGGTGGAGGAGGAACTCGCGAGCCGGGACTTCGTGTCCGAGATCCTGCGCCTGCGCCGCGTCTCCAGCTTCGCCACCCCCAGCACCTGGGAGGTGGAGACCGACCGGGGCGAGACCGCCTTCGTGCTCAAGAGCGAGGAGGACATCCGCCGCCTGGGCGGCGGCGCGCTGCTCATCAGCGACAGCCACGGCATCGCCTTCCGGGTGCGCGACCTCACGGCGCTGGACCGGGACAGCCGGAAGCTGCTGGACCGCTTCTTGTAGCCGGGCGCGCCCTCCCCTTCGGCCTCGGCGGGAAGGGGTGTGTGAGACAGGTCAGCCTCGTAGCCCGGATGCAGGCCGACAGGCCGTAATCCGGGATTGAGGGCTCGACCATGCCCTCCCCGGATTGCGCTTCGCTTCATCCGGGCTGCTTTCTGACGGGCCTCCCAGGGTGATGCGCGTGACCTTCGTGCTTATGCCTGTCGGATTTACGTCGTAGCGTTCCGTGCAAGTATCGGGCTTTACAGATCTCGGCCTGCTCACCCCGCCACGCCGCCTCTATCCGCTTCCTGATGGAACTACTGGCCATTCGACTAAGCGCGATAACATGCGCTAAGTCGATGGTTATGTTCGTCAGGCCAGCACTTTGCCTGCGGCTTCCTTCAGATTCCGCCTTGCGGCGGACACCCTTGCCGTTCGGCTAACCCTTCCCCTTGCCGGGCAAGTAGAGGACTTTCACCTCCAAGTGAGTGCGCCCTGCCGGGCGCACCAAAAAAAAGCCCGGCCTATCGACCGGGCTTGAAATCCACCAAAGGAGGAGGATGGAGGAGACAACACTGATAACGCACAGGGAACGGCGTTGGCATCAGCGTTATTAGAATTATCTAATATTATTAAATTCTTCGCAACAAGAATTTTTGGGCAGCCGGCCGGGTCCTGCCGCCGCCGGGAGGCGGGCGGGCATGACCGGTCCCGGGGCTTGGCCGGGGGGACGGGGCCCTGCAGGCCCCCGCCCCGGCTCGCTCCTCGGTCTACCGCTCCCGCCCCGCCTCATGCCAGGCCTTGCGCACCGGCGAGAGGAGGTATTCGGCCACGGTGCGGGTGCCGAGCAGGATCTCGGCATTCGTCTGCATGCCGGCGCTCAAGGGGAAGCGCTCGCCGTCCATTTCCAGCGCCATGGTCTTCAGCGTGACCAGGGCCTTGTAGACCAGCGGCAAGGGCCTGCCGGCCACGTCGTCGGGCGAAGCGCCGTTGCTGGGCGCGTTGTCCGCCGCGTCGGCGCTGACGTGTTCCACCGTGCCTTCGGCCATACCGTATTTCTGGAAGGGGAAGGCCGCGAACTTGAGCTTGACGCGCTGCCCCGGGCGCACGAAGCCGATGTCTTCGTTGGAGACCCATACCTCGGCGCGCAAGGCTTCGTCCTTGGGCACCAGGGTCAGCAGGACGGTGCCGGGCTGCACCACGGTGCCGGAGGTATGGGTGGCCAAATCCTTGATGATGGCGGCCTGTGGCGCCTTGAGCTCCAGCAGGTCCTGGCGGTGGGTCTGCTTGGCGATCTCCTGCTCCAGCTTGTCCAGGGCATTGGCCACTTCGTTGCGCTCGGCGTGGAGCTGCCGGCGATAGTCCGAGTCGATCTGCGCGAGCTTTTTCTCGGACTGCAGGATGCCCGCCCGGGCCGACTCGTTGATGTGTTCCTGGGTCTTGAGTTCCTGCTCCTTCTCGATGCGCTCGCGGCGCTTGTCGCTGAGCATCAAGGGGCCGGCGAAGCCTTCCTTCGCCAGCTTGTCGTAGGCCTTTTCCTGCTCGCGGTAATGCGGCAGGACGTCGGCCAGCTTGTCGCGGATCCGTTCGGCCGCGGACATGTCCTGCCGCGCCTTGGTCAGGCGGGCGCGCTCCTCGGCCAGGGCGGCCTCCAGGGCGGCCCGGTTTGCCCGATGCTGGGCCTCGGTTTCCCGCGCCAGGGCAGGCGGATCGGTGGGCTCGGCGCGGAAGGCGCTCCCCGACAGTTCTGCATCGATGCGGCGCAGCGCCAGGCGCTTGCGGTCGTGTTCGGCCTCCAGCGACTTGGCATCGGCCTCGGTCAGCAGGGTGTCCATGCGCATGAGCACCTGGCCCGCCGCCACGGTTTGGCCTTCCTTGACCAGGATCTCCTTGACGATGCCGGCCTCGGAGGGCTGGACGATTTTCACGTAGCTCTGCGGCACCAGCTTGCCCTCGGCCACGGCTACGATGTCGAGCCTGCCGAAGACCGCCCAGAGCAGCAGGCAGCCGAGCAGGAGCAACAGGGCCCACAGGACCTTGTGGCCCATGGGGTTGGGCGGCGAGTCCTGCAGGCGCAGCAGCGGCGGCGCGAAGTCGATGGGGCCCGCATCCGCCTTGGGAAAGCACTTCTCCAACCAGCCCATGCGTCGAGTTTCCTTGCAAAGGGCCAGGGCCACAGGCAGCCCTGGCAGCTATTGAGACCACTTCAACCCAGCCTGTGCAGGCCCTCGCCCAGGCCGCGGAAGGACTTCATCTCCTGGGCGGTGCCCGCCGTCAGCGAGAGGCCATCCTTGCCGAAGGCCAGGGTGGAACCCAGATAGCCGGCACCGGCCTTGCCGAGGGCGGTGGTGTCGGCCCCCAGGCGCTCGTCCAGCCAGGACAGCGACTTCTTATCGGCCAGGGCCCTGGAGACCTCCAGGTCCATGTTCAGCCAGCGGGCGAAGATCTGGCCGGCGTCGCCCTGGCCGCCGCCGGCCGGCGCGGGCTGGCCATATTCGCTCCATTGGGCGGCGTTCAGGTAGGCCGGTTTCCGCTGCGTCGACTGCCCGTCTGCGCCACTGTCCTGTTCGCTCGCATCGGGAGAAACCGCCGGGCTGGCATTGGATGTGGCAGCGTCCAGATCGGCGGGTTCCGCCTTGGCCGACAGCGTCGGCGTGCTGCCGCCACGCGCCCCGGGGTTGCCGGGGGAAGTGCCCGGACCGTCGTTGAAATTGCCATCATGGCCGGGCGGCGGGGCATCCTCGCCGTTGCCCACACCCTCGTTGCCGTGGCTGATGGCGACGCGGAAGACGTCCGAGGCGGACAGGCTGCCCTCGGTGCTGCCGGTGGCCGCCACACGGTCGGTTGCCGTCACCCGGATGTCGAGGGTACAGACTTCCTTCGGCGCCCAACCCGAGAACTCCTGGGTTGCGGCGTCGAAACGCAGCCAGTCCGGCAGGGGCGAGCCGTCGGCCAGGGTGGCGGTGTAGTCGAGGGTGTCGCCCTCGTCGATGTCGATGAAGCTGCCCTGGGGCAACGTCCAGCAGAACGGCTTGTGGAAGTTGATCTGCTGGTCGGCCAGCGGCGTCACCAGGATGGGGGCGTCGTTGCTGCCGTTGACCGTCACTTCCAGGCTGGAGCCGACGACAGCCATGCCGTCGGTGGCACTGTAGCCGAAGTGCTCGGCCGCCACCTTGTCGCGGCCGAAGGCCTGAACCGCAGCGCTGTCGTTGTTGAGGCTATAGAGATAGCTGCCGTCGGCATTGAGGCTGAGGCTGCCATAGTTGCCGACATAATCGCCAGGGGCGGCCACTTGCAGCATCGTGCCGGCATCGACATCGCTGTCGTTGGCCAGCACGTTGCCGGCGATCGGCAGCATCTCATCCTCCACCGTGGCGGCCACATCACCCTGAGTGACCGGGGCGTCGTTCACGCCGACGATATCGACGTTGACCAGTGAGGCGGCCTGGGCGCCCTTGCTATCGGCGATGGTGTAGCTGAAGCTGTCCTGCAGCACTTCGCCTTGGGCCAGGCTCTGGAAGGCACTGCCGATGTCGTAGCTGATCTGGCCGTTGACCAGGGTGATGTCGGCACCGACCTGGGAGGTGCCGACCGCGATGACCGAGAGGGCATCGTTGGGGTTGGGGTCGGTGTCGTTGGCCAGAAGGTCGGCCGCGGCGAAGGTATACGCGCCGCCATCCTCATAGACCGTGATGCTGTCGGCGTTGGCCACCGGCGGCCGGTTGCGCAGACCGTCGATGCCGGCGCGGTCCAGGGTGGAGCCGTCGCCGAAGACGATGCGGTCGATGCCTTCGGCCTGGGCGTACCAGTTGTCGAGGGTGACGAAGTCCTCGCTGCCCAGGATGCGGATGGTCAGGCCGTCGCCCACCCGCTCGGCTTCGAGGTTGAACTCGGTCAGGCCGCTGCCGACCAGCAGGGTGTCGCTGCCCTGGGCATCGACGATGCGGTCGTTGCCGCTGCCCAGCTGGAAGACATAACTGTCGTCGCCGGCGCCGCCCAGCAGGGTGTCGTTGCCGGCGCCGCCGTCGAGGGTGTCGCTGCCGGCGCCGCCATCGAGCTGGTTGTTGCCGGCGTTGCCGACGATGATGTTGTCCAGCGCATTGCCGGTGCCAAGGATGTCGGTGCTGCCGAGCAGATTGAGGTTTTCGACATTGCTGCCGAGGGTGTAGCTGATGCTCGACTGGACCCGGTCGATGCCGGCATCGGCGGCCTCGGTCACGGTGTCGCCCAGGTCATCCACCACATAGGTATCGTCACCGGTACCGCCGCTCATGGCATCGGCACCCGTGCCGCCATCGAGCAGGTCGTTGCCGGCGTTGCCGAGCAGGGTGTCGTCGCCGGCCAGGCCGTAGAGCGCGTTGTCGCCGGCATTGCCGGTCAGCACGTTGGCGCCGGCATTGCCGGTGCCGGTGAGCGACTCGCTGCCGGTCAGGGTGAGATTCTCCAGGGTATCGACCAGGGTGTAGCCGATGGCGGACTGGACGGTGTCGGTGCCCTCGCCGGCCAGTTCGGTCACCACGTCGCCCATCTCGTCGACCACATAGCTGTCGTTGCCGGCACCGCCGATCATGACATCGGCGCCGCTGCCGCCATCCAGGGTGTCGTTGCCGGCATCGCCATTGAGGGTGTTGTTGCCGCTGTTGCCGAGCAGGACGTTGTCCAGGGTGTTGCCGGTGCCGTTGAGGTTTGCCGTGCCGGTCAAGGTGAGGTTCTCGACGTTGGCCGAGAGCGTATAGCTGGCGCTGGCGTATACGCTGTCGGTGCCGCCTCCGGCCACCTCGGTGATGACATCGGAGGTATTGTCGACCATATAGGTATCGTTGCCGGCGCCGCCGATCAGGGTGTCGACGCCCGCGCCGCCATCGATGACGTTGTTGCCGCTGTTGCCGGTGATGGTGTTGTTGAGGGTGTTGCCGGTGCCGTTGAGGTCGGCCGTGCCGGCGAGGGTGAGGTTCTCGACGTTGGCCCCCAGGGTGTAGCTGATCGAGGACTGGACCAGGTCGGTCCCCTCGTTCGCGGCCTCGGTCACCACGTCGCCAGCGTCGTCGACGACATAGGTGTCGTTGCCGGCATTGCCCGCCATGGTGTCGGCACCGGTGCCGCCATCCAGGGTGTCGTTGCCGGCGCCGCCGGTCATGGTATCGGCTCCGGCACCACCATTCAGGGTGTCGTTGCCTTCCAGGCCATAGAGGGCGTTGGCCCCGGTGTTGCCGGTGATCACGTTGTCCAACACGTTGCCGGTGCCGTTGATGTTGGCCGTACCGGTGAGTGTGAGGTTCTCGACGTTGTCCGACAGGGTATAGGTGGCCGAAGACTGGACCAGGTCGGTACCTTCGTTCAGGTTCTCGATGACCACATCGGCGGTGTTATCGACAACATAGGTGTCGTTTCCGGTACCACCCGCCATGGTGTCGATGTCGAGGCCGCCATTGAGGGTGTCGTTGCCGGCATTGCCATAGATCATGTCGCTGCCGGCTTCGCCGTTGAGCGTGTCGTTGCCGTCGCCGCCGGTGATGCTGTCGTTGCCCGATCCCGCATAGACCGTATCGTCTCCGGCGAGGGCATCGATGACGTTGGCTGCCGTGTTGCCGGTGATGATGTTGTTGAGGGTGTTGCCGGTGCCGTCGATATTGGCCGTGCCGGTCAAGGTGAGGTTCTCGACGTTGCCGGTCAGGGTGTAGGTGATGCTGGACTGGACCAGGTCGGTGCCCTCGTTCAGGTTCTCGGTCACCAGGTCGCCGTTGTCGTCCACCACATAGATGTCGTTGCCGGCACCGCCCGCCATCGCGTCGGCACCAATACCGCCATCCAGGGTGTCGTTGCCGGCGTTGCCGGTCAGCGTGTCGTTGCCGGCCAGGCCCGAGAGCACGTTGCTGCCGCCGTTGCCGACGATGACGTTGGCCAGTTCATTGCCGGTGCCGTTGATGCTGGCCGTGCCGGTGAGGGTGAGGTTTTCGACGTTGCTGGTCAGGGTGTAGCCGATGCTGGACTCGACCGTGTCGATGCCTTCGTCCAGGTTCTCGGTCACGATGTCGCCGGCGTTTTCCACCGCGTAGGTGTCGTTGCCCAGGCCGCCCGCCATCTGGTCGGCGCCGGTGCTGCCGTCCAGGCGGTTGTTGCCGGTAGTGCCGAGGATGATGTTGTTGAGGGTGTTTCCGGTGCCGTTGATGTTGCCGGTGCCGGTCAGTGTCAGGTTCTCGACGTTGGCCGTCAGGGTGTAGCTCACCGAGGAATAGAGGCTCTGTTGAATTTCGAGTGGGTTAAGCGGCATGCGGGTTGATCCGAGTGAA
>DYFL01000066.1 GCA_020725195.1 Hydrogenophilus sp. | reverse complement strand
GGCCCAGAAACGAATCCATGATCAGGCTGGCTGAAAGTCATCGCTAATCAGATTGAAAAATGGATACTCTCCGGAAGTAGCACCTTGGGACTTGGTAGGGAATCCGCTTCCGCCTCGAAATCGCCCAATATCGCTGGCCCTAACCACCTCCCACTCCCCGCTGAATCCCGGCAGGCGCCTGTCTCCGGTGAGCAGTTCCTGCATGGCGCCCTGTTTGAGCTGGCGCTTCTTGGCGAGGAGTTGCTCCAGGGCATCGATGAGGGCATCCGCATCGCTCAACGCCTCGGCGATGGCTTCTTGTTCGGCTTTGGTAGGCGGGAGGACTGCCTTCACACTCATAAGTATTTGGGTGTTGATAGATGCCATTGTTTGGCCAACAGCGACATCTCTAACCCGCTGCTTGAACGCCTCGGAACGGAAGTGATGACTGAGGTAAGAAGGATGGACTCCATTTCGCTCAGGGCGGACTCTAAGAAGCCGGCCGGAGAACAGCCATCCATCTTCGGCTACTTTGATAAGTGCGTTGCGGTCAACTGAACCAACTCGACTGAAGACGATATCACCCTCTCGAAGGAAATACGCTTTCAATCGTACTTTGTCGATATCGGAAACCTGTGGAAGATTTGTATGAACAACACCGCGCTCGCCCAAATGCTCTACTGTAATAATCGGCGTACCTGCTTCCACATAGTCCTTTTCATGCAAAGCAGACCCAAAGGGGCCAGTTTTCACGTCCGAGATTTCACCAACAGTCGAGATCACCCAGTCTTCCGGAATCACCCCCACCTCGGTCTGCTTATAGCCCGGCGGGCAAGTCGAATCCAGCTGCTGCCGGTAAGGGGCGCTCGCCTCCCTCACTTCCATGCGAACCCCATCCTCTCCAGGTGGCGGTTCACCTTCGCCTCCAGCTCGGCGACGCGGCTGACCATCCGCGGCAGCGGGGTCTCGTAGCGCTCAGCCAGTTCCTTCACGCGCCGGGTGAGCCGCTGGCTGATGCGGTCCATCTCGCCGTGGATGTCGCGGTCGAGAACGGCGAGCCATTTGTCGTCCACCACCAGGGTCTTGATCTCGGCCTCGGTGAGCTTGGGGTAGTGGGCGTAGGCCTTGGCGTCGAGGTCGGCCTCGGCGTCCTTCAGGCTTTTCTTCAGCTCCGCTTCTTTGATGTTCAGTTTCAGCCATTCATTCAACACGGCAGCTTCGTCATTGGCTTCCTTGTCGCCCTTGATTTCCTTCAAGCGCGCGGCGACGCTGGCCTTGTTGATCTTGTCGAGTTCGGAGAAGGCATCCCCCTCGCCGCCGTGCTCCTCTTCCAGTTCGGCAAGCTTGGCGCTGACGCTTTCCAGCTCGGAGGCGAGCCGGTCGATGGCGGCCTGCTCCTCGGTGTAGTAGCGGGCGACGATGAGCGGCTTGGGGATGAGGTCGCAGGCCCAGCCCTTGTCCACCGGCTTGCCGGGTTTGCCGTCCTTGCCTTTCCTGGTTTCGATGACGCGGTAGGTCTCGGCCTTCCAGCCGCCGCCTTGATCGACCGGGGCGGCGATGAGATAGCAGTCGTCCTGCATGGTCTCGGCCCAGTAGTCCATGAGGTGCTGGTAGACGTCGTACTTGTCGATGAGCGGCTTGCCGATGTAGTGGGCGAGCAGTTCTTCGGACAGGGCGGCGATGGCCTCCTTGGGGTGGATGCCCGGTTCGAGCCCTTTCAGGGTGTTCGAGGCCTTGGTCCGCCAGGCGGCGAAGTGCCCGTTCATCATCATGATGAAGGCGGTGAACTCGGGGTGTTCGTAGATGGTGGGCTTGATGGCGGCCTTGTCCACGGCGAGGTCGAGGTAGCCTTCCCTCACCCCCGGCCCTTTATGCCCTTCAGGGTGCTCTCCCGCTTGCGGGCGAGGGGTGAATAGGGCGGTCTTCAGGCTTGGGCAGACGGCCCAATAGGCGTGAAGCGCCACGACATCCTCTGCCGGTATGCCGCCATTGAGGTGGCCTTCGATGTCCTGCCGGTCCTCGGCCTCGGTGCTGTCGATGTAGCGCGGCAGGTTGAGGTTGAAGTCGTTTTTCTCGATTTGGTCGAGGCTGGCCATGCAGGCGTATTTGGGGTCGGTGCCGTCCTGCTTCCGGAAGACGTCCACGATCTTGTGGATGTCCATGGCGCGCAGGCGGTTTTTCGGCCCGTCCTTCATGAAGCCGCGGCTGGCGTCGATCATGAAGATGCCCTTGCGGGTGTGGGCGTCTGCCTTGTCGATGACGACGATGCAGGCGGGGATGCCGGTGCCGTAGAAGAGGTTGGCCGGCAGGCCGATGATGCCCGCGATGTAGCCCTTGCGCACCAGGTTGCGGCGGATTTCGGCTTCGGCGCCGCCGCGGAACAGTACGCCGTGCGGCAGGATGCAGGCGCCCCTGCCGGTGGATTTGAGCGAGCGGACGATGTGCAGCAGGTAGGCGTAGTCGCCCTGCTTGGCGGGCGGCACGCCGAAGTGCTTGAAGCGCTCGTGGGGGTCGTGCAGCGGGTCGAGGCCGGTGCTCCAGCGCTTGTCGGAAAAGGGCGGATTGGCGACGACGTAGTCGAAGGTCTTGAGGGCGTCGCCGTCCCTGAACTTGGGGTCGGCCAGGGTGTTGCCCTGCATGACCAGCGCCGTGGGGTTGTTGTGCAGGATCATGTTCATGCGGGCCAGGCCGCTGGTGGCGGCGTCTTTTTCCTGGCCGTAGAGCGTGACCTTCGTTTTCGCCTCGTCGGCGATCTTGAGCAGCAGCGATCCGGACCCGCAGGTGGGGTCGTATATCGTGGTGTCGGGGCTGGTCCTGGCCTCGCGGATGCCGAGGATCTGCGCCATGACGCGGCTCACCTCGGCGGGGGTGTAGAACTGTCCCTTGCTCTTGCCGCTCTCGGTGGCGAAGTGGCGCATGAGGTATTCGTAGGCGTCGCCGAGGATGTCGTCGCCCTCGGCGCGGTTCTTCGAGAAATCCAGCGCCGGGTTCTCGAAGATGGCGATGAGGTCGGTGAGCCGGTCCACCATCTCCTTGCCGCTGCCGAGCTTGGCGGCGTCGTTGAAGTCGGGGAAGTCGGAGAGCTTGTTGGCGTTGGCCAGCGGGGCGATGATCTTCTTGTTGATGTCGTCGCCGATGGTGGGTTTGCCCTTCAGCGCGACCATGTCCTTGAAGCTGGCGCCCGGCGGGATGGTGATGGGGGCAAAAGGCTGGCCGGCGTATTTGTCGCTGATGTACTTGATGAACAGCAGCACCAGCACGTAGTCCTTGTACTGGCTGGCGTCCATGCCGCCGCGCAGGGCGTCGCAGCTGGACCAGAGGGAGGAATAGAGTTCGGATTTTTTCAGGGCCATGCTTGATTGTGCGTTGTTAGTCGGCCAACCAAAACCGTACATTCGTCATGCCGGCGAAAGCCGGAATCCAGTCGAACTGTCTGGATTCCGGGTCAATGCCGCTTCGCGGCACGCCCGGAATGACGGTCGGTATTTCATGGCCGGGTTAATGCTTTAAATAAAGGCATGCGGATAACCGCTGCCCTATCAGTGAACCCCCGGCGGGCTTAACGCTCTTGATCCCGCAGCCAGCGGAACAGCACCCGGCTCGACTTCGGCGGCCTGCCCTCGGCGGCCTCCCTGCGGGCGTTGCGGATGAGGTTGCGCAGCTGCTGGGCGTCGCCCCCCGGGTGCCTGGCCAGCCACTCCGTGAGCGCGTCGTCGTCGTCGAGCAGCCGCTCGCGCCAGCGCTCCAGGGCGTGGAAGACGGCCTTGGCGGCGTCGGATTCGCCCCTGAGCTCGGCGAGCTGTTCGGCGATGGGCGCGGTGTCGAGGTCGCGCATGATCCGGCCGATGTACTGCATCTGGCGCCGGCGCGCCTCGTGCTTGGTGAAGCGGCGGGCGTCCATGACGGCGTCGCGGAGGGCCTCGGGCATCTCGATCTTGTCGAGCTGGTCCTGGCTCAGGGCGACCAGCTCCGCGCCCAGGTCCTGCAGGGCATGCATCTCCCGCTTGAGTTGGCTCTTGCTGGGCCTGCCCGCTTCGATGTCTTCTTCCATGGCCGGGGATCGGGGTGCGAAGGTTGGTATCATAGCGGCTTTCGCGTATCGACAAGGCCAACCGTGACGGCATCCCGCTTTTCATTCAGCCCCGAGAGCCTGCGCGACCTGGCCGCCCAGGTCCTGGAGCTCGCCCGCGCCGGCGGCGCCAGCGCCGCCGAGACCGAGGTCTCGGAGGGCATCGGCCAGACCGTGTCCGTGCGCCGCGGCGAGGTGGAGACCCTGGAATACAACAAGGACAAGGGCATCGGCGTGACGGTCTATATCGGCCGGCGCCGCGGCCACGCCTCCACCTCGGACTTCTCCCGCGAGGCGCTCGCCAGCACGGTGGACAAGGCCCTGGCGATCGCCCGGTTCACGGCGGAGGACGACTGCGCGGGCCTGGCCGACGCCGAGCTCCTGGCGCGGGAGCTGCCCGAGCTCGACCTCCACCACCCCTGGGCGATCGACGTGGAGGCCTCGGTCGAGCTGGCCCGCGCCTGCGAGGCGGCCGCCTTCGGGGTGGATGCGCGCATCAACAACTCCGAGGGGGCGAGCGTCAGCGTGCAGGAGGGGCAGTTCGTCTACGCGAACTCGCTGGGCTTCATGGGCGGCTACCCCAGCTCGCGCCACAGCGTCTCCTGCGCGGTGATCGCCGAGGAGGACGGGGCCATGCAACGCGACTACTGGTACACGACGGCGCGCGACGCGGCCGACCTCGACGCCGCGGAGGACGTGGGCCGGCGCGCGGGAGGCCGCACGGTGCGGCGGCTCGGCGGCCGCAAGCTCTCGACCCGCCAGTGCCCGGTGCTCTTCGAGGCGCCGGTGGCCACGGGGCTCATCGCGAGCTACGTCTCGGCCGTGTCGGGCGGCCATCTCTACCGCAAGTCGAGCTTCCTCTTGGACAGCCTGGGTCAGGCGGTCTTCCCCGCCTTCGTCCAGATCCAGGAGCGGCCCTTCCTGCCCAAGGGCCTGGCGAGCGCGCCCTTCGACAGCGAGGGCGTGGCGACCCGGGACCGCGACGTGGTCAAGGATGGCGTGGTGGCGGGCTACTTCCTCTCCAGCTACAGCGCCCGCAAGCTCGGCATGCAGAGCACGGGCAACGCCGGCGGCAACCACAACCTCATCGTCCCCGCCACGGGCGAGGACTTCGCCGCCTTGCTCAAGAAGATGGGCAGCGGGCTCCTGGTCACCGAGCTCCTGGGCCACGGCCTCAACATGGTGACCGGCGACTACTCGCGCGGCGCGGCGGGGTTCTGGGTGGAGGACGGCGAGATCGCCTACCCGGTGGAGGAGATCACGGTGGCCGGCAACCTCAGGGACATGTTCCGGGGCATCGCGGCGATCGGCACCGACGTCGAGGTGCGCGGCTCGCGCCGGGTGGGCTCCATCCTCGTCGAGCGCATGACCGTCGCCGGGGACTGACGTGCGCGCGAGACCGGGCAGCGGGGGCTGGCGGGGCCTGGCGGCCCTGATCCTGCTCGCGCTCCTGCTCGCCGCCTGCGGCCGCTCGCCCTCCCTGCCCAGGCTCGCCCCGGACGACGTGGTGCTCGCCTTCGGCGACAGCCTGACCTCCGGGGTGGGGGCGGGGCGCGGCGAGGCCTATCCCGAGCAGCTCGCGCGCCAGATCGGCCGGCGCGTGGTGAACGCCGGCGTGCCCGGCGAGACCACGGCGGGAGGGCTCGCGCGCCTGGGCGCCGAGCTCGAGCGGCACCGGCCGCGGCTCCTGCTGCTGTGCCTGGGCGGCAACGACATGCTGCGCCGGCAGGACCCCGGCGAGACCGCGCAGAACCTGCGCGCCATGGTCCGCCTGGCGCAGGACCGCGGCGTGGCCGTGGCCCTCGTCGGCGTGCCCCAGCCCGGCCTCTTCTCCGGGCCGCCGGCCTACTATGCCGAGATCGCCCGCGAGTTCGGCCTGCCCTACGAGGGCGAGGTCTTCGGCGAGGTCCTGAGGAGCCCGCGCCTCAAGTCCGACCCCATCCACGCCAACGCCGAGGGCTACCGCCGGGTGGCCGATCGGCTCGCCCGGCTGCTGCGCGAGGCCGGCGCCGTCTAGGAGCCTGTCGGACCATGGGCCTGCTGTTGACCCTGTCGCGTCTCATCGACGCCCTGAATGAACGCATCGGCCGCCTGGTCTACTGGCTGGTGCTCGTCGTCTGCCTCATCTCCGCGGGCAATGCGGTCAGCCGCTACGGCTTCGGCATGAGCTCGAATGCCTGGCTGGAGGTGCAGTGGTACCTGTTCGCCGCCATCTTCCTGCTGGCGGCGGGCTACACCCTGAAGCACAACGGCCATGTGCGCATCGACGTGTTCTACGGCCGTTTCCCGCCCCGCACCCAGGCCTGGATCGACCTCTTCGGCGGCCTGTTCTTCCTGCTGCCCGTGGTCCTGGTGCTCGTGTGGATGTCCTGGCAGGGCTTCTGGATCTCCTGGCAGACCCAGGAGATGTCCTCGGATGCCGGCGGCCTCATCCGCTGGCCGGTGAAGCTCCTGATCCCCGTGGGCATGGCCCTGCTGGCCCTGCAGGGGGTGTCCGAGGCGATCAAACGGGCCGCCTTCCTGGCCGGGCGCGCGCCTTTCGTGGCGGAGCGCGCCGAGGAGACGGTCTGATGTTCGGCATCGAGCTGTTCGAGCTCATGGCGCCTCTGATGTTCCTGGGGCTGGTCGTCTTCCTCCTGCTGGGCTATCCCGTGGCCTTCGCGCTCGCGGCCAACGGGGCGCTGTTCGCCGTCATCGGCATCCAGGCGGGCTTCTTCGAATGGGCGCTGCTGCAGGCGCTGCCGGACCGCATCTACGGCATCATGTCCAACTCGGTGCTGCTGGCCATCCCCTTCTTCACCTTCATGGGCCTGATCCTCGAGCGCAGCGGCATGGCCGAGGACCTGCTCGACACCATGGGCCAGCTCTTCGGCGCCGTGCGCGGCGGCCTGGCCTATGCGGTGATCCTCGTCGGCGCCCTGCTGGCGGCCACCACGGGGGTGGTCGCCGCCTCGGTGATCGCCATGGGCCTGATCTCCCTGCCCATCATGCTGCGCTACGGCTACGACAAGCGCCTGGCCTCCGGGGTCATCGCCGCCTCGGGCACCCTGGCGCAGATCCTCCCCCCCTCGCTGGTGCTCATCGTGCTGGCCGACCAGGTCGGCGTCTCGGTGGGCGACATGTACAAGGGGGCGATGCTGCCCGCGCTGATCCTGGCCGGCCTCTATGCGCTCTATGTCCTGGGCCTGACGCTGGCGCGGCCCGCCCTGGCCCCGGCCCTGCCGCCCGAGGCGCGCACCCTCTCGGGCGCGGCGCTGGCGAGGCGCGTGCTGGCGACCATGGTGCCGCCGCTGGTGCTCATCTTCCTGGTCCTGGGCACCATCTTCATGGGCATCGCCACCCCCACCGAGGGCGGGGCGATGGGCGCGGTGGGCGCCCTGATCCTGGCGCTGGTGCGCCGGCGCCTGAGCCTGGACCTGCTCAGGCAGGCCATGGACTCCACCGCCAGGCTCACCAGCTTCGTCATCTTCATCCTCATCGGCTCCACGATCTTCGCCCTGGTCTTCCGCGGCCTGGACGGCGACCGCTGGGTGGAGGAGCTGATGCTGGCGCTGCCGGGCGGCGAGCTCGGCTTCCTGCTGGTGGTGAACCTGCTGGTCTTCGTCCTGGCCTTCTTCCTGGACTTCTTCGAGATCGCCTTCATCCTCATCCCCCTGCTCGTGCCCGTGGTGCATGCCCTGGGCATCGACCCGGTATGGTTCGGCGTGATCCTGGCGATCAACATCCAGACCTCCTTCCTCACCCCGCCCATGGGCTTCACCCTGTTCTACCTGAAGAGCGTGGCGCCCAGGGGCATCGAGACCACCGACATCTATCGCAGCGTGGTGCCCTTCGTCATCATCCAGCTGGCCATGGTGGCGGTGGTGATGGCCTTCCCCGGCCTGCTCGGCGCGAGGCCGGCGGTGATGGACGAGGCCCCGCTGGAGATCGACCTGGGCGAGCCCCCGCTCCTCTTCCTGCCGCCGCCGGAACTGCAGCCGGAGGCCCCGGAGGGGCAGGAAAAATGAACCTCGAATCCGCAGATGACGCCGATGAAACCCACGGCATCAACGCGTGGCCGCGCGCCATCGACGCGCCTTCGGCGCGCATGTCCTTGAAAAATCCGTGTAAATTTGTGTCTATCTGTGGATGACCGCTTTTTTAGGATGAACCGAACTGCCTCCCCCCGCCCGGCAGGCGGTGGCCGCGCCGTTCTCGAGGCCATGGATATCCCTGGCCTTTCCCGCGCCGTTGCAATTTCATCTACATGAAGGAGCCCACATGTCCACCATCACCACCCCCAGCGGCCTTGCCATCGAAGAGCTGAGCGTCGGAGAGGGCGCCCAGGCCAAGGCCGGCGACACCGTCTCGGTGCACTACACCGGCTGGCTCGCCGACGGGCGCAAGTTCGATTCCAGCGTGGAGCGCAACGACCCCTTCGACTTCCCCCTCGGCCGCGGCTACGTGATCCCGGGCTGGGACGAGGGCGTGGCGGGCATGCGCGTGGGCGGCAGGCGCAGGCTCACCATCCCGCCGCATCTGGGTTACGGCGAACAGGGCGCAGGCGGGGTGATCCCGCCCAACGCCACTCTGGTCTTCGAGGTGGAACTGCTCGGGGTGCGCTGAGCCGTCCGCGGCGGGCGCGGGGCCTACTTCGCGTAGTAGATGAAGTTGGCGTAGCTCGCCTCGGACAGGCGGTGCCACTGGTTCACCGCGTCCTGGAACTTCCTCCAGTCCGCATAGATCCTGGCGAAGCCGGGGTTCTTCTTCGACTCCTCCTCATAGATCTCGAGGGCGGCCTTGCGGGCGGCGCTGAGGACGTCCTTGGGGAAGGGGTGCAGCTTCACGCCCTGCCTGACCAGGCGCATGAGGGCGTGGGGGTTCTTGGCGTCGTACTCGGCCAGCATGTTCAGGTTGGCCTCGGCCGCAGCGGTCTCGAAGGCCTGCTTGTAGGCGTCCGGCAGCTCGTTCCATTTCTGGATGTTGACGTAGAAGGAGAGCTGGGTGTTGCCCTCCCAGAAGGCGGGGTAGTAGTAGTTCTTGGCGATCTTGTGGAAGCCCAGCTTCTCGTCGTCGTAGGGGCCGATCCATTCGGCGGCGTCGATGGCGCCGCGCTCCAGCGCGGGGTAGATGTCGCCGCCGGCCAGGGTCTGGGGCACCGCGCCCAGCCTGGCCATGATCTGGCCGCCGACGCCGGGGATGCGCATCTTCACGCCCTGCAGGTCCTTGAGCGACTTGATCTCCTTGCGGAACCAGCCGCCCATCTGGGTGCCGGTGCTGCCGCCCGGGAAGTTGACGATGTTGTAGTCCTTCATGAGCTCGCGGGTGAGCTTGAGGCCGTTGCCGGCGTACATCCAGGCGTTCTGCTGCCGCGCCGTGAGGCCGAAGGGCAGGGCGGTGTCGAAGGCGAGGGCCATGTTCTTGCCGACGTAGTAGTAGCCGGCGCTGTGGCCGCATTCCACCGTGCCGGCCTGCACGGCGTCCAGCACCTGCAGGCCGGGGACGATCTCGCCGGCGGCATAGGGACGGATCTGGAACTTGCCGCCGGTGATCTTGTTGAGCCGGTCGGCGAGCAGGTCCGCGCCGCCGTAGATGGTGTCCAGGCTCTTGGGGAAGCTGGAGGCCAGGCGCCAGCGGATGCTGGGCAGCTCGGCGAAGGCCTTGGGCGAGACGGCCGCGGCGGCGATGCCGAGGCCGGCACCGGCGCCCTTGAGGAAGTCACGTCGCTTCATTCGGATGCTCCTTTGGGTCGAGGGGATGGACAGGCCGGGCAGGGGCGGGAAGCCTGCGGTGCGATGATACCGCCGCCTTCCCGCCCCTGTGGCGGGAATGTGCGGCGCGCGCCGAAGGGGCGGTGCCGCCCGGAACCCCTGGAGCGGGCCGGCGGGGCGGCGCCGGTCCGCCTCCGCATCGCCGCCCCCGGGCCGCGGCCCCTGCCGGCTATGCGTTGCCGAAATCCTGGCTATCCTGAATATCCGGGCCGTCGCCAAGGCCTTGATGGGAATGGCTATCTCGAAGGAAGCAGTGACGATGAAACCGATACCCCTGCTGTTGGCAGCACTCATGCTGACCGGCGGCCTCACGGGCTGTGCCACCAAGGCCTACGTCGATGAGCAGGTCGCCGCCGCGAACAAGCGGATCGACGGCACGGAGGCCCGGTTCGGGGCGCTGGACGCGCGCATGGGCAAGAACGAGGCCACGATCGCCGCCGCCTCGAAAACCGCGCAGGAGGCCCTGGAGCGCGCCCAGGCCGCGGGCAAGGCGGCGGAGGGCAAGCTGCTCTACGAGGTCGTGCTCAGCGACGACCAGTTCAGGTTCGCCTTCAATGACGACCGCCTGGGCAGCAGGGCGATGGAGACCCTGGATGCCCTTGCCGCCAGGCTCAAGGCCGCGAACAAGCCGGTCTATGTGGAGATCCAGGGCCATACCGACGACCGCGGCAGCGAGGCCTACAACCACATGCTGGGCGAGCGGCGCGCCAAGGCCGTATACCGCCATCTCCACGAGAAGGGCGGGCTGCCCCTGCACCACATGTCCGTGATCTCCTATGGCCAGGCACGCCCCGTGGCGAGCAATGTCAGCGAATCCGGACGAGCCCAGAACCGCCGCGTGGTGCTAGTGGTGTTGCAATAGCCGGCCACGCCTTTCCATTGCGGTGAACACCGCGCCGGAGGCGCCCTCCGGGCTGGTTGGCTGGCAGAGGGCAGGGGTGAGGGAAAGCGTTCGTGAACCCCCGTGTTTTCCTCACCGGAGGCTGTCGGTAGGTTGAACCAAGCCCATCCATCGGGGGGCAGTCATCAGGAGATGCGGCATGTCGGCGATCACCACCTCCAGCGGTCTGGGCATCGAGGAGATCAGCGTCGGTGCCGGCGTCGAGGCCATTGCCGGCAGCACCGTCTCGGTGCATTACACCGGCTGGCTCGCCGACGGCTGCAAGTTCGATTCCAGCGTGGACCGCAACGAGCCCTTCGACTTCCCCCTCGGGCGCGGCTACGTGATCCCGGGCTGGGACGAGGGCGTGGCGGGCATGCGCGTGGGCGGCAAGCGCAGGCTCACCATCCCGCCGCATCTGGGTTACGGCGCACAGGGCGCGGGCGGGGTGATCCCGCCCAACGCGACCCTGGTCTTCGAGGTGGAACTGCTCGGGGTGCGCTGAGCACCCGGGATCGGCCTCAGAGCGTGGCGATGTAGGCGCTGACCTGTTCGATCTCCGCGTCGGACAGGGCCTTGGCGAAGGGCATCATGACCGGGCTCTGCGGGCCGATCTTCTCGCCGGCCTTGTATTTCTTCAGCTTGTCGGCGAGCGCCGCGGCCGGCTGCCCGGCCAGTTTCGGGAAGGTGCCCATGCCCTCGGCGTTCCTGCCGTGGCAGCTGGCGCAGGCGGCGTTGTATTTCGCCTTGCCGGCGTCCGGGGCGGGGGCCTCGGCTAGCCTGGCCGGCGCGGCCGGCTCGACGGCCGGGGCGGGCTCGGGCGCGGCCATCGGCGGCGGGGCCGTCTCGGTCGTGGTCGGGGTGGGCGCCTCCTGCTTGCCGCAGGCGCTCAGGGCTGTGAGGGTCAGGGCGATCAGCAAGCCGTTCCGATACATGTGGGGTCTCCTTAGATTTCGCGAAACAGGGAAGGTTGGCCTGAGCCGCCCCGCGATACGGAACCCTGGATCCGGCCGTCGCGGGGGGCGGACCCATACATCATAGACCTACTGGGGGGCTGGCCTCGGCGGCCGCCTCGAAGGCCTGCCCAGGACCGCGGCGGCGCCGTATGGGGTGTCCGGGCTCCTCGGCGAGCCGCCAGGCGAGGTTCAACGCAGGCCGTAGCGCCTGAGCTTGCGGTAGAGGGTGCGCTCGCTGATGCCCAGGGTGTCGGCCACCGTGCGGCGGTGGCCCCGGTGGCGCGCGAGCAGCTCCCGGATGTACCGGGCCTCCCGCTCGGCGATGGTGGCGGGCGCCTCCTCGACCGGGGGGGGGGGGGCCACGGGCCGGGTCTCGGTCGCGGCATCGAACTGGATGTGCTCGGCCCGGATGACCCCGTTGGGCGCGAGCGCCAGGGCCTTCTGCAGGATGTTGCGCAGCTCCCGGACGTTGCCGGGATAGCGGTAGGCCTGCAGCCGGCCCAGGGCCTCGGCCGAGAGGCGGCAGCGCCGCCTGCCGCCGGCGGCGAGCCGCGCCAGCAGGGCCTCGGCCAGCGCCGGGATGTCCTGGCGGCGGTGGCGCAGGGGCGGCAGGGTGACGTCGATGCCGGCGATGCGGTAGTAGAGGTCCTCGCGGAAGGCGCCGATGTCGACCATCTTGATGAGGTCGCGGTTGGTGGCGGAGACGATGCGCACGTCCGCGCGCAGCGTCTCGGTGCCGCCCACGCGGCGGAACTCGCCCGTCTCCAGCACCCGCAGCAGCTTGGGCTGCATGGACAGGGGGATCTCGCCGACCTCGTCGAGGAACAGGGTGCCGCCGTCGGCCAGCTCGAATAGGCCCTGCTTGCGGCCGACGCAGCCGGTGAAGGCGCCGCGCTCGTGGCCGAAGAGCTCGCTCTCGTAGACCGATTCGGCGATGGCCGCGCAGTTGACCGCGATGTAGGGGCCGTGGCGCCGTGGGGAGCGCTTGTGCACGAACTCGGCCGCCAGCTCCTTGCCCACCCCGCTCTCGCCGTAGAGCAGGATGGGGGCGCCGGAATCGGCGATGCGCGTCAGGTTGTCGACGCATTCGAGGAAGGCGGGGGCCTGGCCGATCATGCGCATGTCCTCGCAATCGAGTTCCGAGGAGGGCGCCAGCGGGGCGATGACCTCGCCGAGATAGAGCTCGCCGTCCCGGCCGCGGATCGGGTAGCCCTTGAGGCGGACGTGCTCGGCATGGCCGTGCTGGTCGTAATGGGTGTGCAGCACGGTGCAGGGCTCGCCGGAGCCGAACACGCGCTGGTGCGGGCAGGTTTCCCCGCCGAGGTGGCAGGGCACCGGCGAGTGGTGGGAGACCTCGTGGCAGGCGCGGCCGACGATCTGCGTCCGGCTGTAGCCGTAGCTGTCGCAATAGGCCTGGTTCGCCGCGACGATGCGGTAGTCCGCGTCGATCAGGACGAAGGCGTTTTCCTGCACGTCGATGAGCGACTGGATCTCGATGGGGGGTGTCTGCACGGTCATGCGCTGCCAAAATGACATGACGGATGATAGCGCCCGTCCGGGGCGCTGGGAAGGGCATGCCCGGGACGTTCCGGGCGAAGGCGTTGAGGTTTTGGTGCCAATGTGTCATGACGGCGCCGGCGTTGTCCCGGCCTGGAATGCTGCTAGGTTGAATAGAACAAGCCCTCTTGCAGCTGGCACACGGATTGCTAGCCATTGCCGGGGCGCTTAGCCCGAATCCCGCAACCTTGGAGGATGACGCGATGAAGGAAACGATGGCGGACATGTGGAAGTTGAAGCCGGGCATCGAGATGGCCCCCGACACGGCGACCGAGGTGGCGAAGATCGCCTGCGCCCTGAAGTCGCTGTCGGCCTATGCCAGCATGGCCTACGGCGAGGAGGCCGTGCCCGAGGACCTGCAGAAGCTCGTGGACGAGGGCCTGGAGGCGATCCCCAAGCTCTTCGCCATGTGAACCGGGGCGGCGTTTTCACAGGTGCCGCGCGCCCGGCGAGGGCGGCGACAGGCGCGGTCTTGCACAGAGAGATATCGAGGAGTCGAAATGGCGCACATCGTCATCATCGGGGCCAGCACGGGCGGACTGCCGGCGGCCTACGACATCAAGGCCCAGGTCGGCAAGGCCCACCAGGTCACCGTGGTCTCGGCGCAGCCGAGTTTCCATTTCGTGCCGTCCAACCCCTGGGTGGCGGTCGGCTGGCGCACCCGGGCCGACATCAGCTTCGACCTGGAAGGGCCGCTGAATAACAAGGGCATCGATTTCATCGCCCAGCCGGTGACCGAGATCCGGCCGGACGAGAACCGGATCGTGCTGCGGGACGGCCGCAGCCTGGACTACGACTATCTGGTGATCGCCACCGGTCCCAAGCTCGCCTTCGACGAGATCGAGGGCCTGGGTCCCGACGGCCACACGGTCTCGGTCTGCACCGTGGACCACGCCGAGCACGCCTACGAGGCGTGGCAGGCATTCGTCAAGGACCCCGGCCCCATCGTGGTCGGGGGGGTGCAGGGGGCCTCCTGCTTCGGGCCGGCCTACGAGTTCGCCATGATCATGGACACCGACCTGCGCCGCCGCCGCATCCGCAACAAGGTGCCCATGACCTATGTCACCTCCGAGCCCTACGTCGGCCACCTGGGCCTGGGCGGGGTGGGCGACTCCAAGGGCCTGCTGGAGTCCGAGATGCGCCAGCGCCACATCAAGTGGATCTGCAACGCCAAGGTCACCCGCGTCGAGGCCGGCAGGATGTTCGTGGCCGAGCACAACGACCGCGGCGAGGTGATCAAGGAGCACGAGCTGCCCTTCAAGTACTCCATGATGCTGCCCGCCTTCAAGGGCGTGGACGCCGTGGCGGCGGTGGGCGAGGACCTGGTCAACCCGCGCGGCTTCGTCAAGGTGGACTCGTTCCAGCGCAACCCCAAGTGGAAGAACATCTACTCGGTCGGGGTCTGCATCGCCATCCCGCCCGTGGAGGCCACGCCGGTGCCGACGGGCACGCCCAAGACCGGCTACATGATCGAATCCATGGTCACCGCCACGGCGCACAACATCCTGCACGACATCCAGGGCGAGGAGCCGGAGAAGGTGGCGACCTGGAACGCCTTCTGCCTGGCCGACATGGGCGACACCGGCGCGGCCTTCATCGCCCTGCCGCAGATCCCGCCGCGCAACCTCACCTGGTCCAAGAAGGGCAAGTGGGCGCACTGGGCCAAGGTGGCCTTCGAGAAGTATTTCCTCTGGAACATGAAGCGCGGCGCCACCGAGCCCCTGTTCCAGAAGCTCGCCCTGCGCATCATGGGGGTGAACCGGCTCAAGGAATGAGGGCCGTCTCCTCGTTTGGCTCCACCGCCCGGCGCTGCCGGGCTCTTTTTCCTGTGGCCGCGCGGTGTGAGTGGGCGCTGACTCAACGGCGCCGGAACACCAGGTCCCAGACCCCGTGCCCCAGCCTCAAGCCCCGGTTCTCGAACTTGGTGAGCGGCCGGTATTCGGGGCGGGGGGCGTAGTCCGGTGCGGTGTTCTCCAGGAGCGGGCAGGCCGAGAGCACCGCCAGCATCTGCCGCGCGTAGTCCTCCCAGTCGGTGGCCAGGTGCAGGTAGGCCCCGGGCTTGAGCTTCTGCGCCAGCAGGGCGACGAAGGCGGGCTGGATGAGGCGCCGCTTGTGGTGCCGCTTCTTGTGCCAGGGGTCGGGGAAGAAGATGTGGACGCCGTCGAGACCCGCGTCGGGGATCATGTGCGCCAGCACCTCCACCGCGTCGTGCTGCACGATCCGCAGGTTGGTGAGCCCTGACTCGCCGATGCGTTTCAGCAGGGCGCCCACCCCCGGGGTGTGGACCTCGATGCCGAGGTAGTCGGTGTCGGGCCGGGCCGCGGCGATCCGGGCCGTGGAGTCGCCCATGCCGAAGCCGATCTCGGCGACCTTGGGCGCGGCGCGGCCGAAGGCGGCTTCGAGGTCGAGGGGCTCGACCCGGTAGGGGATGAGGAAGCGCGGCCCCAGTTCGGCGAGCGCGCGGGCCTGGCCGGTGCCCATGCGCCCGGCGCGCAGCACGTAGCTGCGGACGGAGCGGTGGCCGCCCCCGTGCGCGTGGTCTTTCACGGGGTCAGGTGCCGATCAGGCCGCCGGTGGGGGAGCTGGGGCTCGCCTGGTAGACCTTCCTGGGCATGCGCCCGGCCAGGAACGCCTCGCGCCCGGCCTCCACCGCCTTCTTCATGGCGCCGGCCATGAGCACGGGGTGCTTCGCGCCGGCGATGGCGGTGTTCATGAGCACGGCGTCGCAGCCGAGCTCCATGGCGATGGCGGCGTCCGAGGCGGTGCCCACGCCGGCGTCCACGATCACCGGCACGCTCACGCGGTCGATGATGATCGCGAGGTTCCAGGGGTTGAGGATGCCCATGCCGGAGCCGATCAGCGAGGCGAGCGGCATGACGGCGACACAGCCGATGTCCTCCAGCTGCTTCGCGACGATGGGGTCGTCGGACGTGTAGACCATGACCTTGAAGCCGTCCTTCACCAGCACCTCGGCGGCCTTGATGGTCTCGATGACGTTGGGATAGAGGCTCTGCGGGTCGCCCAGCACCTCCAGCTTCACCAGCTCGTGGCCGTCCAGGAGCTCGCGCGCGAGGCGCAGGGTGCGGATGGCGTCCTCGGCCGTGTAGCAGCCGGCGGTGTTGGGCAGGTAGGTGTAGCGCGCGGGCGGCAGGGCGTCGAGCAGGCTGGGCTGCCTGGGGTCCTGGCCGATGTTGGTGCGGCGGATGGCGACGGTGACGATCTCGGCGCCCGAGGCCTCGACCGCCGCGCGGGTCTCCTCGAAGTCCTTGTACTTGCCCGTGCCCACCAGGAGGCGGGAGGCATAGGTCTGGCCTGCGATGACGAGTGGGTCCATGTCAGAGTGAAAGGTGAAAGGTGAAAGGTGAAAGGTGAAAGGTGAAAGGTGAAAGGTGAAAGGTGAAAGGTGAAA
>DYFL01000065.1 GCA_020725195.1 Hydrogenophilus sp. | reverse complement strand
TCAAGAACGGCAGCGTCGAGGCGACCAAGGTCGGCGCCCTGTCCAAGTCCCAGCTCACCGCCTTTGTTGACAGCAATATCTGAGTTCCGCTAGTCTGCGCCTCAGCCCGGCCGTTCCAGGCCGGGCGTCCTCCCGACACAGCAAGCCTCTCCCCCTGCGGAATTCCGCACGTAACTCTGTTCCAGGGTCGTCCATGCATCTATCCGAACTGAAGCAATTGCACGTCAGCCAGCTATTGGAGATGGCCGAGGCGTGCGAGATCGACAACGCCAACCGGATGCGCAAGCAGGAACTGATCTTCGCCCTGCTCAAGAACAAGGCCAAGAAGGGCGAAAGCATTCATGGCGACGGGGCGCTGGAGGTGCTGCCGGACGGCTACGGCTTCCTGCGCTCGCCCGACACCTCCTACCTGGCGAGCCCGGACGACATCTATGTGAGCCCGAGCCAGATCCGCCGCTTCAACCTGCACACGGGCGACACCATCGAGGGCGAGATCCGCACCCCGAAGGACGGCGAGCGCTACTTCGCCCTGACCAAGCTGGACAAGGTCAACGGCGAGCCGCCCGAGGCGCTGAAGCACAAGATCATGTTCGAGAACCTGACGCCCCTGTTCCCGAACCAGGCGTTCAGGCTGGAGCGCGACATCAAGGCCGAGGAGAACATGACCGGCCGCGTGATCGACATCATCTCGCCCATCGGCAAGGGCTCGCGGGGGCTCATCGTGGCGCCGCCCAAGTCGGGCAAGACGGTGATGCTGCAGCACATCGCGCACGCCATCGTCTCCAACCACCCCGAGGTCACCCTGATCGTGCTGCTCATCGACGAGCGCCCGGAGGAGGTGACCGAGATGAGCCGCACCGTGCGCGGCGAGGTGGTGGCCTCCACCTTCGACGAGCCGGCGAGCCGCCACGTCCAGGTGGCCGAGATGGTGCTGGAGAAGGCCAAGCGCCTGGTCGAGGCGAAGAAGGACGTGGTGATCCTGCTCGACTCCATCACCCGGCTCGCCCGCGCCTACAACACCGTGGTGCCGGCCTCGGGCAAGGTGCTCACCGGCGGCGTGGACGCCAACGCCCTGCAGAAGCCCAAGCGCTTCTTCGGCGCGGCGCGCAACATCGAGGAGGGCGGCAGCCTGACCATCCTCGCCACCGCCCTCATCGACACCGGCAGCCGCATGGACGACGTGATCTACGAGGAGTTCAAGGGCACCGGCAACATGGAGATCCACCTCGACCGGCGCATGGCCGAGAAGCGGGTCTACCCGGCCATCAACGTCAACCGCTCCGGCACCCGCAAGGAGGAGCTGCTGCTCAAGTCGGAGATCCTGCAGAAGGTCTGGGTGCTCAGGAAGCTGCTCTACCCGATGGACGACCTGGAGGCGATGGAATTCCTCCTCGACAGGATCCGGGCGACCAAGAGCAACGCGGACTTCTTCGACTCCATGCGCCGGGGCTGATCGCCTCAGCGCAGCGTGTGGCCGTCGGCCGCACCGCCGGCGGGCTCGAAGCGCAGGCGCCCCGACTCTTCCCGGAATACCCCCACCAGCGCGCCCTTTTCGTCCGGCGCCCGGTCGAAGGCCTGGGCCCGGCAGCTCAGGGGGCTGACGGCGTAGTGGCGCCGCTCGATCTGCAGGATGTAGATGGCCTCGGCATAGACGCCCGGCTCGGGCCGATAGAGCTCCATGGGGGCGCGGCGGGGCACGTCCTCCACGGTGAGCCCATCCTGGCAGTCCGGCAGGCGGTCCACCACGATCGCGAGCTGTACCGTGTCCTTCCAGAACCAGTCCTGGCTACGGATCAGGGTGATGGCGTGCTTCTGCTCGGCGTCGAAGAGGTAGGCGGCGGCGTCGTGGACGCAGCCGGAGAGCAGCAGGCCGACGGCGGCCGCCGTCGCCAGCGTCCGCGCCGGGCCCCCGGCGCCGAGCCCAGGTCTGGATCGGAATCTTCCGTGCATCTCGTTCCTCTGCCTTCTGCCGGCTCAGGGCTTCTCAGTCGACGATGCCCTGGCTCGCCAGGTATTCGTCGTAGCTGCCGCGGTAGTCGACGATCCGGCCGTCCTGCTTGATCTCGACGATGCGGGTGGCGAGCGAGGACACGAACTCGCGGTCGTGGGAGACGAAGATGAGGGTGCCGGTGTACTTGTCCAGGGCGGTGTTCAGCGACTCGATGGATTCCATGTCCAGGTGGTTGGTGGGCTCGTCCATGAGCATGACGTTGGGGCGCATGAGCATGAGCTTGCCGAACAGCATGCGGCCCTGCTCGCCGCCGGAGATCACCCGCACCGGCTTCTTCACCTCGTCGCCCGAGAAGAGCAGGCGGCCCAGGGTGCCGCGGATGAGGGTCGTCAGGTCCTCGCCCTCGTAGCCGCCGGCGCGCACCCATTCGCCGATCCAGTCGGTGAGGTTCTGCTCGGAGGCGAAGTCGGCGGCGTGGTCCTGGGCGAAGTAGCCGAGCCTGGCCTTCTCGGCCCATTTCACCGCCCCGGCCTGGGGCGTGAGCTCGCCCATCAAGAGGCGCAGCAGCGTGGTCTTGCCCACCCCGTTCTCGCCGATGACGGCGAGCTTGTCGCCGGCGTCCAGGGCGATGGAGAAGTCGCGGATCACGGGGTTCGCCGCCTCGTAGCCGAAGCCGAGGCCCTCCACCTCCAGGGCGAGGCGGTGCAGCCGGTCGCGCTCGTCGTATTCGAAGCGGATGAAGGGGTACTGGCGCGAGGAGGGCTTGACGTCCTCGACCCGGAGCTTCTCGATCTGCTTCTTGCGGCTGGTGGCCTGGCGCGCCTTGGCCTTGTGCGCGGAGAAGCGGCGCACGAACTCCTCCAGCTCGGCGATGCGTTCCTTGCTCTTGGCGGTGACCGCGGCCTGGCGGGCGCGCGCGGCGGTGGAGGCCTCCATGTAGTCGTCGTAGGTGCCCGGATAGACGGTGATGGTGCCGTAGTCCAGGTCGGCCATGTGGGTGCAGACCTGATTCAAGAAGTGCCGGTCGTGGGAGATGATGATCATGGTGGACTCGCGCTCGTTGAGCACGCCCTCCAGCCAGCGGATGGTGTTGATGTCGAGGTTGTTGGTCGGCTCGTCCAGGAGCAGGATGTCCGGGTCGGCGAACAGGGCCTGGGCGAGCAGCACGCGCAGCTTCCAGCCGGGCGCGACCTCGCGCATGGGGCCGTCGTGCTTCTCCACCGGGATGTCCACCCCGAGCAGGAGCTCGCCCGCGCGCGCCTCGGCGTCGTAGCCGCCCAGCTCGCCGAACCGGGCCTCCAGCTCGGCGGCGCGCATGTAGTCTTCCTCGGTCGCCTCGGGGTTCATGTAGATGGCGTCCTTCTCCTGCATGCAGCGCCACATCTCCTCGTGGCCCATCAGCACCACGTCGAGCACGCGCACGTCCTCGAAGGCGAACTGGTCCTGGCGCAGGAAGGCCATGCGCTCGTGGGGGTCCTTGGCGACGTTGCCGGCGCTCGCCTCCAGGAGCCCCGAGAGGATCTTCATGAAGGTGGACTTGCCGCTGCCGTTGGCGCCGATCAGGCCGTAGCGGTTGCCGTCGCCGAACTTGACGTTGACGTTCTCGAACAGGGGCTTGGCCCCGAACTGCATGGTGAGGTTGGATACGGTGAGCACGGGCACGCCTCAATGAAACAAGGGGCGTATTCTACCCGAGGCGCTGGACCGCCTGAGTCGGGGCATGTCCCGTCAGCGTAAGCCCTTGACGAAGACCTTGGAGCGCCGCTGCCAGTTGTAGAGCGCCTTGCGCGGGGTGGGCAGGTCGTCCGGAGTGGCGGGGGCGAAGCCGCGCTCGATGAACCAGTGGGCCGTGCGGGTGGTGAGCACGAAGAGCTGCTTCATGCCCACCCCGCGTGCCGCCTCCTCCACCGCGTCGAGCAGGGCCTCGCCGCGGCCGCCGCCGCGGAAGTCGGGGTGCACGGCGAGGCAGGCCATCTCGCCGGCCGGCGCCCCGGCGAGCGGGTAGAGGGCGACGCAGCCGACGATGCGCCCGTCCAGGTCGTCGACGAAGAAGCGCTCGATCTCCTGCTCCAGGAGCTCGCGGGAGCGGCGCACCAGCACCCCGGCCTCCTCCAGCGGCTCGATGAGCTGCAGCACGCCGCCGACGTCGTCGATGGTGGCCGGGCGCAGGTTCTCCACCGACTGCCGGGTGACCATGGTGCCCACGCCCGCGTGGGTGAAGAGCTCCATCACCAGGGCGCCGTCGACGTCGGCGCTGACCAGGTGCACGCGCGAGACCCCCTGCTTGCAGGCGCGCACGGCGTGCGGCAGGTAGAGCCGCATGTCGCCCTCGGGCAGCTCGCGGGCGAGCCTGCTCGCCTGGGCGGCGGTCAGCCGGCTCACGCGCCTGCCCTCGGCGTCCACGGTATCGCCGTGGTCGAGGATGAAGATGAGCTTCTCCGCCCCGAGGCCGACGGCGGTGGCGGTGGCCACGTCCTCCAGGATGAGGTTGAAGACCTCGCCGGTGGGCGAATAGCCCAGGGGGGAGATGAGGACGATGTCGCCGGCGGCGAGCCGCTCCCGGATGGCCGAGACCGCCACCTTGCGCACCTCGCCCGTGAACAGCAGGTCCACCCCGCCCACCACGCCGGCCGGCTGCGCGGTGACGAAGTTGCCGGAGGCCACACGGATCTCGGCGCCGGCCATGGGCGTGTTGGGCAGCCCCAGGGAGAGCAGGGTCTCGATCTCCACCCGCGCCGTGCCCACCGCCTCCTTCACGCACTCCAGGGCCTCGGCGTCGGTGACCCGCATGTCCTTGACGTACTGGGGCAGGAGGCCGCGCGCCCTGAGCCGGGCCTCGACCTGGGGACGCACCCCGTGCACCAGCACCAGGCGCACGCCCAGGGCGTTGAGCAGGTTCACGTCGTGGATGAGGTCGACGAAGTCGCCGCGCTGCATGGCCTCGCCGCCGAAGGCGATGACGAAGGTCTTGCCGCGGAAGGCGTGGATGTAAGGCGCGGCGGCGCGGAACCAGTCGACGAAGGAGGGCTCGGGGTCGGTTGGGGTTTTCATCATGGGCGCGGGTAGAGTTGTTGGCCCTCCGCTCGGAAGGCTCGGCCGTCGGCCTCGCACGCCACTATAGCGCGGCGGGGCCTTTCTAGAAATCGCCCCAGAGGGTCTGCAGCGCCGCCAGGGCGGCCAGGGCGGCGGTCTCCGTGCGCAGGACGCGCGGGCCGAGCCGCAGGGGCTGGAAGCCGGCGGCGCGGGCGAGGCGCTTCTCCTCGGGGTCGAAGCCGCCCTCCGGGCCGGCCAGGAGCAGGACCGGCCCTGCGGGCGGCGCGAATTCCGCCAGCGCCCTGCCGCCCTCCGGGTCGAGCAGCAGGCGCAGCCCGGGCCCCCCGCCGAGCCCGCCCAGCCAGGCGATGAAGGGCTGCGCGGCGGCCACCTCGGGCACGCGGTTGCGGCCGCACTGCTCGCAGGCGGCGGCCGCGACCCCCTGCCAGTGCCGGCGCCGCTTCTCCGCGCGCTGCGCATCGAGGCGCACCACGCTGCGGCGCATCAGGACGGGGGTGATGCCCGCCACCCCCAGCTCGACGGCCTTCTGGACGGTGTAGTCCATGCGCTCGCCGGCCGACACGCCCTGGGCGAGCGCGACCCTCAGCGGCGACTCCCGCTCGGGCGCCTCCCGGGTCCGGCATTCCGCCCAGGCGGCCTTGCCGCGCACGGCGAGCACGCCGTGGTATTCGGCGCCGTCGCCGTTGAAGAGCGTCACCGCGTCGCCGTCCTTCAGGCGCAGCGCGCCCAGGGCATGGCGCGCCACCGCCTCGGGCAGGTCCGCCCGTGCCCCCAAGGCCAGGGGCAGATCGAGATAGAAGCGCGGTGCGGGCATGTCGGGACAGGGGTGTATTGGGGCGGTTATATTATCGGCCAGTGAGGTTCGGAGCGAGGAGCGAGGCTTATGGTGCGCATGGAGACCCCCGTCTGCGATTTCGGCTGGAAGGCGCCCGACTTCCGGCTTCAGGGCGTGGACGGCCGCTACTACTCCCTGGCCGACGTCAGGGGCGAGAAGGGCCTGCTGGTGATGTTCATCTGCAACCACTGCCCCTATGTGCAGGCGGTGCGCAGCCGCATCGTGCGCGACGTCCGGGAGCTCGGGGATTACGGCATCGGCGCCATCGCCATCATGTCCAACGACCCGGCGGAGTACCCGGAGGACGCCTTCGAGAACATGAAGGCGGTGGCCGCGCAGTTCGGCTTCCCCATGCCCTACGTGATCGACGAGACCCAGGCGGTGGCGCGCGCCTACGGGGCGGTGTGCACGCCGGACTTCTTCGGCTTCAACCGGGACCTGGAGCTGCAGTACCGCGGCCGCCTGGACGCCTCCCGCAAGGAGGCCGCCGCCGAGGACGCGCGCCGGGATCTCTTCGAGGCGATGAAGGAGGTCGCCCTCACCGGCCGCGGGCCGCGGGAGCAGATCCCCGGCATGGGCTGCTCCATCAAGTGGCGCGAGGCCAGGGGCTAGGGGCCGGCGGGATGACGAGCGACGCGGCGCAGCCGCACAGCGGCCCTCCGCCTCTCGCCCATCGCCCCTCGCCGCTGCTTGCGGCCGTCATGGCCGCGGTGCGCAAGGTCGGCCGCGAAGAGATCATGCCGCGCTACCTGAAGGTCGCGCACGAGCGCAAGCTCGACGGCAGCCTGCTCACCGAGGCGGACGTCGCGGCCCAGCATGCCCTGATCGCGGCGCTGACCGCCATCGCCCCCCACCCGGTGCTGGGCGAGGAGATGACCGAGGCCGAGCAGCGCCGCAGCTGGGAAGAGGGGGCGGAGGGGGTCTGGTGCGTGGACCCCATCGACGGCACCACCAACTTCGTCAGCGGCCTGCCCTTCTTCGCCATCTCCGTGGCCCTCGTGAAGAACGGCCGCACCGAGATCGGCGTGGTCTACAACCCCCAGGACGACGAGCTCTTCGCGGCCGAGACCGGCGGCGGCGCCTACCTCAACGGCGAGCGCCTGCCCATCAAGCCGCCGCCGAGGTCGCTGCACCGCTCGATCGCCGGGGTGGACTTCAAGCGCCTGCCCAGGGCCCTCGCCGTCCGGCTCGCCGCCGAGCACCCCTACAGCTCGCAGCGCAACCTGGGCGCGAGCACCCTGGACTGGTGCTATCTGGCGGCCGGGCGGCTGCATCTGTACCTGCACGGCTCGCAGAAGCTCTGGGACTACGCCGCGGGCTGGCGCATCCTCATCGAGGCGGGCGGCGCGGTCTGCACCCTCGCCGAGGACGAGTTCTGGCAGGGCGACCTCTGGAACCGCTCGGTCGTCGCCGCCCTCAATCCGGAGCTCCTGGGTGCCTGGAAGGAATGGGTGCGCCGGGGACAATAAGAAGAAGCCGGAAAACAATAAAATATTTCTATCGATCCCGCCCCTCCCCGGCATCCCGCCCGCCTCGGCACTTCCCGCGCCAGGCCTCGCGGGGCCCCCGGTTCGGGGCGGTCGGCTGTCTTGCCCTGGTGATGGCCCTGGGACATAATTCAGCCCTTTGCGTCCAAAAACGAAGTTTCGGACAGGCAGGATTTTTTTCTCGAAGGAACAAGAATTATGGCTACACGCACCGACCTCGCCAACGCCATCCGCGTGCTCTCCATGGATGCCGTGCAGAAGGCCAACTCCGGCCACCCCGGCGCCCCCATGGGCATGGCGGAGATCGCCGAAGTGCTGTGGAACCACCACCTGCGCCACAACCCGGCCAACCCCCAGTGGGCCGACCGCGACCGTTTCGTGCTGTCCAACGGCCACGGCTCCATGCTGATCTATTCCCTGCTGCACCTGACGGGCTACGACGTCTCCATCGAGGACGTCAAGCAGTTCCGCCAGCTGCACTCCAAGACCCCGGGCCACCCCGAGTACGGCTACACCCCCGGTGTCGAGACCACCACCGGCCCCCTGGGCCAGGGCATCACCAACGCCGTCGGCATGGCGCTGGCCGAGAAGCTGCTCGCGCACGAGTTCAACCGCCCCGGCTTCGACATCGTCAACCACCACACCTATGTCTTCCTCGGCGACGGCTGCATGATGGAAGGCATCTCCCACGAGGCCTGCGCGCTCGCCGGCACCTGGGGCCTGGGCAAGCTCATCGCCTTTTGGGACGACAACGGCATCTCCATCGACGGCCACGTCGAGGGCTGGTTCACCGACGACACCCCCAAGCGCTTCGAGGCCTACGGCTGGCACGTGATGCGCAACGTCGACGGCCACAACGCCGAGGCGGTCGAGGCGGCCATCCTGGAGGCCAAGAAGCACACCGACAAGCCCACCCTGATCTGCTGCAAGACCGTGATCGGCAAGGGCTCGCCCAACAAGGAAGGCACCCACGACGTGCACGGCGCCGCCCTGGGTGACGCCGAGGTCGAGGCCACCCGCAAGCACCTGGGCTGGAGCCATGGCCCCTTCGAGATCCCGGCCGACGTCTACGAGGGCTGGAACGCCAGGACCAAGGGCGAGGGCCTGGAGAAGCTCTGGGACAACAAGTTCGCCGAGTACGCCAAGCAGTACCCGGCCGAGGCCGCCGAGTTCAAGCGCCGCATGGAAGGCCGCCTGCCCACCGACTGGACCGACCGCGTCAAGGCCGCGATCAAGCTGACCACCGACAAGGCCGAGACCGTCGCCACCCGCAAGGCCAGCCAGCTCGCCATCGAGCGCCTCATCTCCACCCTGCCCGAGCGCGTGGGCGGTTCGGCCGACCTGACCGGCTCCAACCTGACCAACTGGCCGGGCTGCCACCCCCTGCACCGCAACCCGGGCGGCAACTACATCTCCTACGGCGTGCGCGAGTTCGGCATGTCCCACATCATGAACGGCATGGCCCTGCACGGCGGCCTGATGCCCTTCGGCGGCACCTTCCTGATGTTCTCGGAATACGCCCGCAACGCCCTGCGCATGTCGGCGCTCATGAAGCAGCGGGTGATCTACGTCTTCACCCACGACTCCATCGGTCTGGGCGAGGACGGTCCGACCCACCAGCCGGTGGAGCAGACCGCCACCCTGCGCATGATCCCGAACATGAACGTCTGGCGCCCGTGCGACACCATGGAGACCATGGTCGCCTGGGCGGCCGGCGTCGAGAAGCAGGACGGCCCGACCAGCCTGATCCTGTCGCGCCAGAACCTGCCCTTTGTTGCGCGCAGCGACGCCCAGGTCGAGGCCATCCGCAAGGGCGGCTACGTGCTGGCCGAGGCCGAAGGCGGCAAGGCCGACGTGGTGCTGATCGCCACCGGCTCCGAGGTGGAGCTGGCGCTCAAGGCCCGGGAGGCCCTGAAGGCCGAGGGCATCCAGGCCCGCGTGGTCTCCATGCCCTGCACCAACGTCTTCGACCGCCAGGACCAGGCCTACAAGGACAGCGTGCTGCTGCCCACGGTGCACAAGGTCGCCATCGAGGCCGGCGTCACCGACGGCTGGTGGAAGTACGTCGGCCTGCGCGGCGCCGTGGTCGGTCTCGACCGCTTCGGCGAGTCCGCCCCGGCCGGCGCGCTGTTCAAGGAGTTCGGCTTCACCGTGGACAACGTGGTGAAGACCGTGAAGGGCGTGCTGTAAGCATTCAAGGGGCACCCGCGGGTGCCCCTCCGGTTTTGCAACTTAATAAACAGGAGTACATCACATGGCTATCAAAGTTGGCATCAACGGCTTCGGCCGCATCGGCCGCATGGTCTTCCGCGCGGTCGCCAAGGACTTCAAGGACATCGAGATCGTCGCCATCAACGACCTGCTGGAGCCCGACTACCTGGCCTACATGCTGAAGTACGACTCCGTGCACGGCCGCTTCAACGGCGACGTCAAGGTCGACGGCAGCAACATGGTCGTCAACGGCAAGAAGATCCGCCTGACCGCGGAGCGCGACCCCGCCAACCTGAAGTGGAACGAGGTGGGCGCCGACGTCGTCATCGACTGCACCGGCTTCTTCCTGACCACCGAGTCCTGCGAGGCCCACATCAAGGCCGGCGCCAAGAAGGTCGTGCAGTCCGCGCCCGCCAAGGACGACACCCCGATGTTCGTCTACGGCGTGAACCACGACAAGTACGCCGGCCAGGCCATCGTCTCCGCCGCCTCCTGCACCACCAACTGCCTGGCCCCGGTGGCCAAGGTGCTGAACGACAGCTTCGGCATCAAGCGCGGCCTGATGAGCACCGTGCATGCCGCCACCGCCACCCAGAAGACCGTCGACGGCCCGTCCATGAAGGACTGGCGCGGCGGCCGCGGCATCCTGGAGAACATCATCCCGTCCTCCACCGGTGCGGCCAAGGCCGTGGGCAAGGTGATCCCCGAGCTCAACAAGAAGCTCACCGGCATGGCCTTCCGCGTGCCCACCTCCGACGTCTCCGTGGTCGACCTCACCGTCGAGCTGAACAAGGAAGCCTCCTACGAGGACATCTGCAAGGCCATGAAGGCCGCCTCCGAAGGCGCGCTCAAGGGCGTGCTGGGCTACACCGAGGAGAAGGTGGTCTCCACCGACTTCGTCGGCAACTCCGCCCCCTCCACCTTCGACGCCGAGGCCGGCATCGCCTTGGACCCGACCTTCGTCAAGGTCGTGGCCTGGTACGACAACGAGTACGGCTACACCTGCAACATGCTGCGCCTGGTGCAGCACGTCGCGAAGTAATGCCTCGGGAAACGGGACTCGCCGCTGCGCGGCTCAGGGGAAACGGGAAACGCCTGCCCCCCTGTGCCGCCTCTGGCGTTTCCCGTTTCCCGTTTCCCGTTTCCCGTTTCCCGTGAGCCGTAAGGCCTGAGCCCGCTCAGCCCTTACCACTTACCTCCAGGAGTCTCCCATGGCCAAGTTCCTCCGCATGACCGACCTCGACCTCAGGGCCAAGCGTGTGTTCATCCGCGCCGACCTCAACGTGCCCGTCAAGGACGGCAAAGTCACCTCCGACGCCCGCATCACCGCCTCCATGCCCACCATCGAGCACTGCCTGAAGGCCGGCGCCCGGGTGATGGTCACCTCCCACCTGGGACGCCCCACCGAGGGCGAGTGGACGCCTGAAGTTTCTTTGCAGCCGGTGGCCGACGTCATGTCCAAGAAACTGGGCAAGCCGGTGCGCCTGATCAAGGACTGGGTCGACGGCGGCTTCGACGTCGCCGAGGGCGAGGTGGTGCTGCTGGAGAACTGCCGCGTCAACAAGGGCGAGAAGAAGAACGTCGAGGAGACCGCGAAGAAGTATGCCGCCCTGTGCGACGTCTTCGTCATGGACGCCTTCGGCACCGCGCACCGCGCCGAGGCCTCCACCTACGGCATCGCCCAGTTCGCCCCCGTGGCCTGCGCCGGCAAGCTGGTGGCCGAGGAGCTGGAGGCCCTGGGCAAGGCCCTCGCCAACCCCGCCCGCCCCATGGTCGCCATCGTCGGCGGCTCCAAGGTATCCACCAAGCTCACCGTGCTGGAGGCGCTGGCAGAGAAGTGCGACCAGCTGGTGGTGGGCGGCGGCATCGCCAACACCTTCCTCGCCGCCACCGGCAGGAACGTCGGCAAGTCCCTGTGCGAGCACGACCTCATCCCCACCGCCAAGGCCCTGATGGAGAAGATGGCCAAGCGCGGCGCCTCCATCCCCATCGCGGTGGACGTGGTATGCGGCAAGCAGTTCTCGGCCGACGAGCCCGCCGTGCTGAAGAACGCCGACGAGGTCGCCGACGACGACATGATCTTCGACATCGGCCCGAAGAGCGCCCAGGAACTGGCCGACATCATCGCCAAGGCCGGCACCATCGTCTGGAACGGCCCCGTCGGCGTGTTCGAGTTCGACCAGTTCGGCGAGGGCACCAAGACCGTGTCCATGGCCATCGCCAACGCCAATGGCTTCTCGCTCGCCGGCGGCGGCGACACCATCGCCGCGATCCAGAAGTACGACATCTACGACAAGGTGTCCTACATCTCCACCGCCGGCGGCGCCTTCCTGGAGTACCTCGAGGGCAAGAAGCTGCCCGCCGTGGCCATCCTGGAAGAGCGGGCATCTAAGTAACGGGAAAAGGGAAACGAGAAACGGGAAACGTATGGAATGGGCGCCTTTGCGTTTCCCGTTTCACGTTTCCCGTTTCCCCACACACTATGCTACGTAGAACCAAAATCGTCGCCACGCTCGGCCCGTCCTGCTCGGACCCCAAGGTCCTGGACAAGATGGTCGAGGCGGGCGTGGACGTCGTGCGCCTGAACTTCTCCCACGGCAAGCCGGAGGAGCATCTGCAGCGCGCCGAGCTCATCCGCTCCGTCGCCAAGACCCGCGGCCGCGCCGTCGGCGTGCTCGTGGACCTGCAGGGCCCCAAGATCCGCATCGGCAAGTTCAGGGACGGCAGGATCACCCTCAAGGCGGGCGACCGCTTCATCTTCGACGCCAGCTGCGAGCTGGGCGACCAGGAGCGTGTCGGCCTCGACTACAAGGACCTGATCAAGGACGTCTCCCGCGGCTCCACCCTGCTGCTCGACGACGGCCGCCTGGAGATGTGGGTCGAGGACGTGCAGGGCAACGAGGTGATCTGCACGGTGGTGCAGGGCGGCGTGCTGTCCAACAACAAGGGCATCAACCGCAAGGGCGGCGGGCTGTCGGCCGCGGCGCTGACCGAGAAGGACATCGAGGACATCAAGACCGCGGCCAAGCTCAAGGCCGACTACCTCGCCGTGTCCTTTCCCAAGAGCGCCGCCGACATCCAGCAGGCGCGCGAGATCCTGCGCGCCGCGGGGGGGCGCGCCTGGATCGTGGCCAAGATCGAGCGGGTCGAGGCCATCGAGGAGCTGGAGGAGATCCTCAACGCGAGCGACGCCATCATGGTCGCCCGCGGCGACCTGGGCGTGGAGGTGGGCGACGCCGCCGTGCCCGCGCTGCAGAAGAAGATGATCCGCATGGCGGTGGAGAAGAACAAGCTCGCGATCACCGCGACCCAGATGATGGAGTCCATGATCTCGAGCCCCATCCCCACCCGCGCCGAGGTCTCCGACGTGGCCAACGCCGTGCTCGACGGCACCGACGCGGTGATGCTCTCGGCCGAGACCGCCGCCGGCCAGTACCCCGTGGAGGCCGTGGCCGCCATGCACCGGGTCTGCCTGGAGGCGGAAAAGGAGATGGAGCCCTACTTCGACGGCAAGATGCTGGACCACGGCTTCCTGCGCGTGGACGAGGCCATCGCCATGTCCGCCGCCTACACCGCGCTGCACCTGAACGTGAAGGCCATCGCCGCCATGACCCAGTCGGGCTCCACGGCGCTGTGGGCCTCGCGCATGAGCACCAACGTGCCCATCTACGCCTTGACACCCGAAACCGAGACGCGTAGAAAAGTCACGCTTTTCCGCGGCGTCTACCCCATCAACTTCAGGCCCTCGAGCACCGACCGCGACCAGCTCCTGGCCGAGGCCGAGGACGAACTCAGGCGGCGCGGCGCGGTGCGCAACGGCGACCTGATCCTGCTCACCATCGGCGAGCCCATCGGCAAGCCGGGCGGCACCAACACCCTCAAGATCGTCCGGGTGGGCGAGCGGAAGACCGATTGAATCACTGCAACTAGGAGATTGTCAGATGGCCCTCATTTCCCTGCGTCAGCTGCTGGACCACGCCGCCGAGAACGGCTACGGCCTGCCGGCCTTCAACGTCAACAACATGGAACAGGTCAAGGCGATCATGGAGGCCGCCGCCGCCGTGGATGCCCCCGTGATCCTGCAGGGCTCCGCCGGCGCCCGCTCCTATGCCGGCGAGCCCTTCCTGCGCCACCTGATCCTGGCCGCCATCGAGATGTACCCGCAGATCCCCATCTGCATGCACCAGGACCACGGCGCCTCGCCTGCGGTGTGCTTCCGCTCCATCCAGTCCGGCTTCTCTTCCGTGATGATGGACGGCTCCCTGATGGAAGACGCCAAGACCCCGGCCAGCTACGAGTACAACGTCGCGACCACCCGCAAGGTGGTGGAGCTCGCCCACGCCTGCGGCGTGTCCGTGGAAGGCGAGCTGGGCTGCCTGGGCTCGCTGGAGACCGGCATGGCCGGCGAGGAGGACGGCAGCGGCGCCGAGGGCAAGCTCTCGCACGACCAGCTGCTCACCGACCCGAACGAGGCCGCCGACTTCGTCAAGAAGACCGGCGTGGACGCCCTGGCCATCGCCATCGGCACCTCCCACGGCGCCTACAAGTTCACCCAGAAGCCCACCGGCAAGGTGCTGCGCATCGACCGCGTCAAGGAGATCCACGAGCGCATCCCCAACGTGCACCTCGTGATGCACGGCTCCTCCTCCGTGCCCGAGGACTGGCTCGCCATCATCAACAACTACGGCGGCGACATGGGCCAGACCTACGGCGTGCCCGTGGAAGAGATCGTGGCCGGCATCAAGAGCGGCGTGCGCAAGGTGAACATCGACACCGACCTGCGCATGGCCTCCACCGGCGCCATCCGCAAGCACCTGGCGGAGAACAAGGCCAACTTCGACCCGCGCAAGTACTACAAGGAGGCGCAGAAGGCCATGACCGGCATCTGCCGCGACCGCTACGAGGCCTTCGGCGCCGCCGGCATGGCGGGCAAGATCACCAAGGTCTACTCGCTGGAAGCGATGCAGAAGCGCTACGACAAGGGCGAGCTGGATCCCAAGGTCAACTAAGGGATAGGGCTCCCGAAGTCATCCAAAGGCGGCCGGGGGCCGCCTTTGGCGTTTCTGGACAGCGGACGCGCACAGGAGGCTGGGCATGAGGCTGAACACCCTGAGCAAGATGGCCTGCGGCGCCCTCCTTGCGCTGCACCTCCTGCACGGCTGCGCCGTGCAGGAGGTGCCGCCCGAGAGGCCGGCGCAGCTCGGGGAACGCACCTACCGGCAGAGCCTCCCGGGCGGCTACACCGTGGATTACCTGGTGGAGACACGGCTCTCCGGCATCGACGGCAAGAGCTGCTATTCCTTCGTGTCCGGCACGCTGACGAACGAATCCGGGACGCCGCTGTCGCGCCGTTCCGGCCTGCAGTTCCTCTTCTACCACCGGGGCGAGCTGCTGTTCCGCGACCTGACCTACCCGCGCACGAACGTGCCGCCGGGCAGCCGCGTGCAGTTCGAACTCTTCCAATCGCCCCTGCACCTGAAGCAGTGCCCCAGCTACGACCGCATCGAGGTCGTCCTGCAACCGATCCTGCTGCCCGCCCCCTGACGGCCGGTGCATATCGCTTTGGCATTTCGCCAGTGCGGATTTACACTAGGGCACTTCGTCCCAGAGGTCGCCCGATGAAGACACGCTCCTACGCCGGACCGGCCGCCGCCTTCCTCGTCCCGCTGCTCCTCGGGGCTTGCTCGAGCACCCCGCCCCAGGCCGAACGCCCCGCACCGCAGCGCTTCGTGCTGCCCGCCGCCGAAAAGGCGCCCGAACCGCCGAAGCCCGTGCGCAAGAGCTTCCGGCAGGCCCTCGGGGACCGGGTCACCCTGGACTACGAGATCGAGACCAGCCTCTCGCGCATCGACGGGCGCAGCTGCTGGTCCTTCGTCACCGGCACCCTGAGCAACGATTCCGACCGCACCCTTTCGAGCCGCTCCGGCCTGCAGTTCCTCTTCTACCGGGACGGCGAGCTCCTGTTCCGCGACCTGAGCTTCCCGCGCACCAACGTGCCGCCGGGCAGCCGGGTGCAGATCGAGCTGGTCCAGTCGCCCGTGCACGTCAAGCACTGCCCGAGCTACGACAGGATCGAGGTCGTCATGAAGAAGATCGTGCTCGCCACCCAATAACGGCTACCATCCCGATCCGATGTCCTGCCGGCCTTGTGCCGGCATTTTCCTTCCTGCGGACCCGCCATGCCCGACGCCCTGTACGAGACCCATATCCGATCCCTGCCGCTCATCCACAAGGGCAAGGTGCGCGACATCTACGCCGTGGACGACCAGCGCATGCTCATCGTCACCACCGACCGCCTCTCCGCCTTCGACGTGGTCATGCCCACCCCCATCCCGGGCAAGGGCCGCGTGCTCACCGCGGTGTCCAACTTCTGGTTCGGGCGGCTCCGCCACATCCTGCCCAACCACCTCACCGGCGACAGGGCCGAGGATGTGGTCGCCCCCGAGGAGCGCGACCAGGTCGCGGGCCGCGCCGTGGTGGTCAGGCGCCTGAAGGCCCTGCCGGTCGAGGCCATCGTACGCGGTTACCTGGTGGGCTCCGGCTGGGCCGACTACAAGAACACGGGCAGCGTCTGCGGCATCCCCCTGCCGCCGGGGCTGGAGCAGGCCGGCCGGCTGCCGGAGCCGCTCTTCACCCCCTCGACCAAGGCCGCCGTCGGGGAGCACGACGTGAACATCGACTTCGCCCGCTGCGAGGCGATCCTGGGCAAGGCGCTCGCCGCCCAGGTGCGCGACGCGTCCCTGGCCCTGTACAAGGAGGCGGCGGAATATGCGGCGACCCGCGGCATCCTCATCGCCGACACCAAGTTCGAGTTCGGCCTGGACGAAAAAGGCCAGCTCACCCTGATCGACGAGGCCCTCACCCCGGATTCCTCCCGCTTCTGGCCGGCGGACGAGTACCGGGTCGGGGCCAACCCGCCCAGCTTCGACAAGCAGTATGTGCGCGACTGGCTCACGGACTCGGGCTGGAACAAGCAGGCCCCGGGGCCGGAGATCCCGGAGGCGGTGGTCAGGAAGACGGCGGAGAAGTATGCGGAGGCCCTGCGGCGGCTGACGGCCTAAGGTGCTGGCTCAAACGGTAGTGTGCGACCGTCCTCTCGATAGGGGTCGGGAAGGGCTAGCGCCCTCCCCGCCCTCCGAACCGTACGTGCG
>DYFL01000003.1 GCA_020725195.1 Hydrogenophilus sp. | reverse complement strand
CCGGCTGCATCACGTTCGGCAGGCATTTCTACCGTAGGAAACCCGTGAACAGCCCAGAAAATCAATGAGCCGCTATGCCGCCCTAACCCTTTGCCCCAGAGCGGCGCGTCCCCTGAACTAGCAGGTAAGCCATCCCCATGCGCCCCATCCTCAAGGTCTCTTTGATGTTCATGGCTGTAGCCATCCTCAGTATCGCGGCCTACATCTCGGGCTATTTCCAGGGCTATCTGGGCGGCGTCGGCCATCCGGCCATTGGAAACGCATATGTGAAAGTCGTCGTCCTCAACGCATTGCGAGAGAACCGGGCTGAAGACGCAATCAAGCAACTTGAAATGAACCTGGACGGCGAGATCATCATGTTCGTCAACTATGAGCAGAGCGCATTCCAGCTGACCAGGCTGTTTGAGACCGGGGGCGAGACCGTGCTGGTGCAAAGAGTGGCTGAGTATCGGCGTCAACACCCCTCTGAATTCCCCGATGCGGAGATTCGCAAGGCGATCTCGGATCGCCTGCATCTCAGCCAATGAAATACTCCGCGGCTGACAAGCGCTTCGAAGGGGATACGCCACCAGCAGGCTTCGCTCGGTGTCTTTGCGCCCCGCAATGCCAACGCCAGGGCTGTTGATGCGCGCACTGATTGCCGCCTGTCTCCTGCTCACCCTGACCGGCTGCGGCGACGTCTACCGCTATCTGAAAAGCGGTGAGGTCGGCTGGGCCTTGAAGAAGGCGCTGCGGGACAAGCACAGCAAGGAGGTGGCGATCGCGCAGCTCACCGGGTTCGAGTGGGACGAGCTGTTTCTGTTCGGCCCCTACATGCCCACCGACGAGGTCTGCAAACGGCTCGCCATCGCGCCGGCTGAGTGCAGGTCCGTCATCACGTCCGAATCGATGGACGACGGGGAGATGCTCATGGTGTTCCGGCACCAGGGGCGGGTGGTGCACACCGAAATGCACCTGCGCCGGCATGGCGACTTCACCCCCGTCCCGGAGGCGCCCTACACTCCGAAGTCCGCGGTGTTCGCGGTGTCGGTCGAAGGAAAAGGTGCGTTAGGCGAAGACTGGCTGAAGCTGCGCCCGGTATCGGGGGGCGGCGCAGGGACATGAATCGGGGCGCCAATCGATGTCCCGGCCACGCCGGACTTGAACATAGGGCAGACCAATGAAACGGAATCGGGCCTGTACATATCTGTTCTGTCTGACGCTGCTTCTGCCCGCATCGGCCCGGGCGGATGCGCTGGCAGAGATCCCGTCCGTCCAGTTCCGGCTGTCGACACAGGCGACCGCCCTGGTCCGCCTGGGCGACATCGGGGCGACCGAAATCGTCGCCAACAGGAACATCGCGCTGATCAACGGCGGCCGCAGCCTCTGGCAGGCCAGGGCGAATGGCAACAAGCTGGAGGAGCGGCCGGTCAGCGGCTTCGCCAACGGCGCCGCCTGGTACGGTCCCATGTGTGCGATGCGGGATGGCTTCGTCATCGCCGTGCAGCACTATCCGGAGGCACAGAGGGTCAAGGAGGACGGCACGCCCCGCGGCGGGTTCAGGGCCGGACCCGCGCCCAGGGGGTTTGTCATCCTCCGGCCAACCTCGCCGGATCGTTACCTGGGCGCGCTCAGGGTTACCTCCAGGCCGCTGCACAGTGCCGAGGACACCGGGAGCAATCTCTACTCCGAACACGTGCAGAGCTGTGCCTGGGACGGCAGGGCGATGGTCCTCGGGAGCTATGGCTCGCTGGGAAAGGCCGACTTCGATGCGGGCAGCATCGAGCTGATCGACGAGGACGAGGAGCTTTCATTCAGCCGCTTTCCCCTGCTGGTCGAGGCCAGGGCGATCTGGGTCGGGACGGACGAGGGCGGCATGGGCGGCGCGGCCCTCGAGATGCGGCCCGCCGCCGGGAAGCCCAGGCAGTTCCGGATCGACGCCGGGGAGGATGTGGTTACCTTCAGCGCACTGGCGCGGCATCAGGGCCGGTTGGTCGTCGGCACCAGCCATGGGCTGTTCGCGCTGGATGAGCAGTCGGGGCGTTTTTGGCGCTTCGATTTCGGCGCGGCGCTCGCCTATGCCCCCGTGACCGGGTTGCTCAGCCACAACGGCTTCCTCTGGGTGTTTATCGGGGATCAATGGCTGCGCGTCGACGTCATCAACCGCCAGGCGCTGCGCTATGTCGATTCAGTCGCTGCGCCGTTGACGACAGGGACGCCCTTCGATGGCGGGTGGATCTTGTCCGGCCCCGCCGGGGTCTGGAAATATCGGGCCGGAGATCGGGCGCGCAGCGCCCCCACGCTTAGGACTAGGCCGTAGAGAGGAGGTAACGTTGGGGCCGGTTGCACCTGGCTCGGCGAGTTGACGCTGCGGCAAGGGCCTGGGGCAGGCCGCTCGTCTTTGCATCCTCCGGGCGGGAGGGCAGGGTACGCAGTAACGCCACACAAAGGAGCCGACGCAGATGAATCCACGGATCAGCATGATCACCCTCGGCGTGCGCGACCTCGCCGCCGCCGTGGCCTTCTATGAGCAGGGCCTGGGCTTTCCGCGCATGGAGTCGCCGCCCGAGGTCGCCTTCTTCACGCTGAACGGCACCTGGCTCGGCCTGTATGCGCGCGAGGCCCTGGCCGAGGACGCGACCGTGTCGCCGGAGGGCTCCGGGTTCGAGGGCTTCACGCTTTCCCACAATGTCGCCTCGGAGGCCGAGGTGGAGCAGGTCATGGGCCAGGCGCTCGCCGCCGGGGCGACGCTCGTCAAGCCGGCGCAGAAGGTCTCCTGGGGCGGCTACGCCGGCTACTTCAAGGACCCGGACGGCCATCTGTGGGAGGTGGCGCACAACCCCCTCTTCTGGGTCGGGCCGCCCGACACCCGGGCCTGAGCGGCCGGCCCGGTGCGTTTGTACTGCCCGGGAATAAATCCGAGTTGTCCGCTGTTTAGGGAAGGGTGAGCCCGCCGAGCGAGACCGTCGCTCCCGGCCGGCTCCGCACTTTCAACCGAGACAACAAAGGAGATCTCCGATGAGAGCAACGGGTATTGCACTACTGTCCCTGGGCCTGGCCGTGTCCGCCCTGCCCGCCGCGGCTGAGGGCGGCCCGGCTCCGGCCCCCAACGGCATCCGCCTGCCGGCGGACTACAAGGACTGGCGGCTGATCTCGCCGTCCTACCGCACCGACAAGAACCACGTGCGCGCCATCCTGGGCAACGACACCGCCATCCAGGCCGCCCGCGCCGGCAAGACGCTGCCCTGGCCAGACGGCACGGTGCTGGCGAAGCTGGTCTGGAAGGAGGCGCCGCACGAGCGCTTCCCCGCCGCCCTGGAGCCGGGCGAGTTCGTGCACGTGGAGATCATGGTCAGGGACAACAAGCGCTACGCCGCCACCGGTGGCTGGGGCTATGCCCGCTGGCTGGGCAAGGACCTGAAGCCCTACGGCAAGGACGCCGGCTTCGCCCAGGAATGCCACGCCTGCCATACCCTGGTGCAGGACACCGACCACGAGTTCACCCGGCCGGTTTCCCTGCCCTGACAGTTGCCGCCGCCGGTGCAACGCCGGCGGCAGGGCGTGAATCCCGGGGCGCCTCCGCCCCGTGCTGCTCTCGGCCCAGGGTCATGGCTTATAAACCTTGAATCCGCAGATGACGCCGAGGAACGCAGATAAAGGCCTATGGCATCAACGGGTTGCCGGAATATCCAGACTCACCGCATGGGTGGCAGGCTGGAAGGGGCTAATTCTTTGAAATATCTGCGTAAATCTGCGTCATCTGCGGATCAACTGCTTTTTCTAGGTTGAAACGGACGCGGCGCAGGTGGTCGGGGCAGTCCTTCCTGGTGTAGTGGCCATCCAGGGCGATGGTCTGGTCGCAGATCAGGCCCGAACTGCGGTCCGTCTTGGCCGAATAGACCCGATGGAAGCTCATGTTCGACTTGGCCCGAGTGACGAAGAAGGCACCAGCCAGATGCAGGACATGCAGCCGCCCGAAATCGACGTAACCACGATCCATCACGTAGATGGCGCCGGGTTCCAGAGGCAGCAGGTCGAGGGCATGCACATCGTGCAGTTTGCCGTCGGAAACATGGATGAAGCTTGGGGCCGGCGTGTGGGACCGGGCGTAGCCGGATGCAGCGGAATGGAATCCAGGGTCAAGGCGCAGTTCCCGGATTCCGGCCTGAGGCCTGCATCCGGGCTGCTTCGGCTAAGCCTTGGCCGCCGACGCCAGCATGGCGGCCTGGAACAGCCGGCAGGTGCCGCGGCCGGCCTGTTTGGCGGCATACATGGCCGCGTCGGCGTGGCGCAGGAGTACTTCGTGCTGCTTGCCGTGCTCGGGATAGAGGCTGATGCCGATGCTGGCCGAGGTGCGCACCGTCTCGCCCTCCAGGGTCGCGGGCTCGGCCAGGGCGGCGAGGATCTCGCGGGCGACGGCCTCGGCGTCCTCGGCGTGTTTGATCTCTTCGAGGACGAGGGTGAACTCGTCGCCGCCGAGCCGGGCCACCGTGTCGGTGTCGCGCACGCAGCCCACCAGGCGCTGCGCCACGAGGCGCAGCAGCTCGTCGCCGGCGTGGTGGCCCAGGGTGTCGTTGATCTCCTTGAACCGGTCCAGGTCGAGGAAGAGCACGGCCAGCCCTTCCTTGCGGCGCCGGGCGTGGGCGATGGCCTGGGCGAGGCGGTCGTTGAACAGGGCGCGGTTGGGCAGCCCGGTCAGGGCGTCGTGGTAGGCGAGGAAGCGGGTCTTCTCCTCGGCCTGCTTGCGGCGGGTGATGTCGGAGAAGACGGCGACGTAGTGGCTGACCGCGCCGTCGTCGCCCTTGACCGCGTTGATGTTGAGCCATTCGACGTAGAGCTCGCCCGTGCGCCGGCGATTCCAGATCTCGCCCTGCCAGTGGTCGCTCGCGGCCAGGGCCTCGCGCATTTCGCGGTAGAAGGCCGCGTCGTGGCGGCCCGAGGAGAGCACGGCCGGGGTCTTGCCGACGACCTCGTGGGCGCGGTAGCCGGTGATCCGGGTGAAGGCGGGGTTCACCGACTCGATGACGTGCCCGGCGTCGGTCACCATGACGCCCTCGAAGGTGTGCTCGAAGGCCTTGGCCGCCAGGCGCAGCTGCTGGTTGCTCTCGGCCAGGCTGTGCTCGCGCTCGATCAGGGTCTCGCGCAGCTGGCGCACGTAGTCGATCTCGATGTTCTCCAGGATGTCGGCGAAGGTGATCAGGCCGACCAGCTCGCCGCCCTCGGTGACGCCGAGGTGGCGGATGCGGTTGGCGGTGAAGAGCTGGCGCGCCTGGTAGAGGCTCGCCTCGCTGTCGATGGTGATCAGGGGGCGGCTGGCGAGGTCCCGCACCGTCTCGAGGACGGCGCCGGCGCCGATCATGCGCAGCACGTCCCGTTCGGTCAGGATGCCGCGGCTGCCGTCCTCGTACAGCGTGACGACCGCGTCATGGCCGTCCGCGCGCATCTTGCGGGTCGCCTCGTTGAGGGGGGTGCGGCCGGGCACGCTCATCAGCTCGCGGCTGTACACCGAATTCACCTGGCGCAGCGAGACGTAGTACTCGACGCCCCGCTGCAGCACGACGTCCGTCTGGCTGACGATGCCCCGGGCGGCCCCTTCGCGGTCGACGACCAGGAAGTGGCGCACGCCTTCCTCCTGGAAGCGCTGGGCCGCCTCGCCGATGCAGGTGTCGAGCTCGATGCGCTTGACCGGCGAGGACATGTGCCGTTCGATGGGCGCCCGATAGGTCTCGCGGTCCGTGACGTCCACGGCCAGGGCGTCGCGCTCGGTCCAGATGCCGACGATCTCCCCCGCCTCCTCGACGAGGATCGAACTGCAATGCGCATCGGCCATCCTGCGGGCCGCCTCGGCCAGGGGGGTCTCGGGCGGGCAGGTGAGCAGGTGGGGCTGAACGATCTTTTCGAGCGAGATGTCCGTGACCATGGCGGGTGTCGAACTTCGGCGGGCTGGAGGGACGATGGCTACGCGCGGGGTGTTTGTCAACCGCCGCGGCCTGCGACGGGACAGGGGACGCGGCGCGCTCGGCCGGCTAGCGGCGCCGGAACTGGGCGGGACCGGAAGGGGCGGTGGGGGGACGCTCGTCCTTGTGGCGGAAGGTGATGCGCGCCTTGCTCAGGTCGTAGGGCGACATCTCCAGGTCAACCTTGTCGCCGGCCAGGATGCGGATGCGGTGCTTGCGCATCTTCCCGGCCACGTAGGCCACCACCTGCACGCCGTTGTCCAGGGTCACCAGGAAGCGGGTGTCGGGCAGGACGTCGGCGACCACGCCGTGCATCTCGATCAGGTCTTCTTTTGCCATGCGGAGTGTGCTCCTTATGGGGCGGCACTCTTGTCTACGAGGTGCCGCGCGGTGAGGGGTAAACAAAAAAGCCCGGCTCGCCGGGCTTTTCTGCGTGGTCAGGCCAGCGTCCGCTCAGGCCGGGCGGATGTTGGAGGCCTGCTTGCCCTTGGGGCCGGTGGTCACGTCGAAGCTGACCCGCTGGTTCTCGCTCAGGCTCTTGAAGCCGTTGCCCTGGATCGCCGAGAAGTGGGCGAAGAGGTCCTCGCCGCCCTCGTCGGGGGTGATGAAACCGAAGCCCTTGGCGTCGTTGAACCATTTGACAGTACCAGTTGCCATTTTTTGCATTCCTAAAAAAATGAGGAGGGGATGTCGGCGTCAGGCCGACGGTTACGCAATCTCAGCTCAGGGGAATAACGGACAACTGGACTACCGACAAGCAGAGACGACAGCTGACGAAAAACACCGACTACAGATAAACGCCCGCGCACTATGGACGGCAGGGGCGGGGCTGTCAAGGATTATTTTTCTTGGCCTTCCAGCGAGGCGGTATCAATAGCTGGTGCAGTGGAAGAAGCCGCGGTGGCCGAAGCAGTGGGTGGTGGTGATGGGGCGGGTGCGGTAGTCGTCCCGCGCCGACAGGCGCAGGATGCAGTCCCGCCATCGGTCTTCGTCGGCACGGTAGCCGAGCCTCTCGCAGGCGGGCCCGTAGACCTGGATCATCTCCTCCACCTCGGCCTGCACGCGCGCGGCGCGTTCGGCCGGGGTCGCGCAGCCGGCCAGCGCCAGGATGCCGAGGACAAACAGGTAGTGCCGCAGCGCCATCATGCCATCTCCCTATCGGTCCATTAGAGACGGGGGCGGCGCATCGGGTTCCTGGGGCCCCCGCGCTGCGGCCGCCCCGCAGAAATGCTCCCCCTTGAAATACTCCTCGGCTAAGCGGTCGACCAGCCGCTGCAGCTCGGCGAGGCTGAACGGCTTGTACAGCACATGGCGGATGCCGCGCCGGCCGGCGCGCTCGGCGAGGTCGTCCGTCGGATGGCCGGTGATCATGACGCAGCCGACCGGGCGGGCGCGGCGGCGGACGATCTCGGCATAGGCCTCGAGGCCGTCGATGCCCGGCAGCGCGAGGTCCATCACCACCACCTCCGGCGTGAAGGTCTTGAGCAGCTCCAGGGCCCGCTCGCCGTCCGGCGCGATGCGGACCTCGGGCGATCGGCGGCCGAGGAAGGTCTTCAGGTTCTCGGCCAGGAGGCCCTCGTCTTCCACGATCAGGATGCGCGGCAGCGGTGGCATGGCAGCTCCTTTGCGGGATGGGATGCCCTTGGGGTGACGCGGAGTCATTCGCTTTCGTCGCTCCCGCGCAGGCGGGAGCCCAGCCAAGAAGGCACTGGATTCCCGCCTCCGCGGGAATGACGCTTTAGCCGCGTTCGCCTAAAGATCCCGGCGTGAGGGCGTCGACCTGGGTATCGCAGGTTCCGTGCCAGCCATCGGGCTGTCCCATGGCACGGCGGCCAGCGACGACCAGCAGGTCGGCGCCTCGGTATGACAGGGGACCGGAAATGGGGGGTATCCCCCCGGATCTTGCGGGTTTTCCCCCAGGTCCATCCCATTGCAAATCCGGGTTCGGCCGGGGCGCGGCGCTACACGCCGCTTCAGGCGGCCGGGAGGCCGGGCCGGGCGAAGAGGAAGCCCTGGAACAGCGCGAAGCCCAGCGCCAGGCATACGCGCGCCCGCTCCCGGGGCTCCAGCTTCTCGGCGAGCAGCCGGGCCGGCCGCACCAAAACGAGCCTTCGCAAGCAGCGCCTTCCGTCGTGAATTCTGGGGCTGCAGCGGGAAGCTGCCGCCTGCATGCGGATAAGCGCACAAGCCGTGCCACCCGCCGCGGGCGGCGGGGCACCGGTCTGCCGTGGGGGAAGGGGCCGCGTGGCTCCCCAGGATTGGGGCTGGTTCCCCACCGCCGCCCCGCCGTCATCCCGCCGCGAGCGGCGCCGGTTCTCGCTTCCCGGCGGGTATCCGTCCGTCTGCACGGTTGGCACGCTCGATGCCTATCACCCATCGAGTGGCAGGCCAGGCCCCCGCAGGACTTCCGATACGGAATGAGAGGAGAGGGACATGAACGATGCAATATCGCCTTCCGACCGTTCATGGCGTGGCACGCCGCCCACGCCCGATGAAACAAGTGCCTGCCAGCACCCGCGTGCCACGGCAGGGCCGGCCAAGAGCGGTTCCCTCGCCCCTGCCCTCTCCCGCAGAGCGGGAGAGGGGGACGCGGTCTCGCTGCGCGAGTTGCATGCCAACCGGGACCGCGCTGCCGATGCGTTGTCCCTCGGATCAAGACGCAGCTTCCTCAAGGCCGGCGCCGCCGTCCTGGCCGCGCCGGCGGTCTGGACCCCGCGCAAGAGCGCAGTGGCGGCGGACGATTCCCAGGACCTGCTGCTGCCGCCCAGCCCGCCGACCCTGCCCTGGCAGGAGGAGCTGCCCGCGGCGATCGAGCCCCTGCAGCAGACGGGGGCGTTCGATCCGGCGCCGGGGCTGTCGGCGAACGGGGACTCGGGAGAATGCGGGCGCAAAGAGCACCAGCGCTTCGAGGAGATCCTGGGCGCACCGGCCCCCGACCCGGCCCAGACGGACCTCTACGAACTGAGGGCACGGGCGCGCCCCGACTGGGTGTTCCATCCGAACTACCCGCCCCAGCTCGCCTGGGGCTACGAGGGCGTCACCGCCGGCGGGCCGCAGCCGAACCCCACCATCTTCGCGCGCTACGGGCGCCCGGCCATCGTGCGGCTATACAACGAGCTGCCGCAGGACCACGTCGGCTTCGGCTCGCCCGAGGTCAGCATGCACCTGCACAACCTGCACACGCCCTCGGAGAGCGACGGTTTCCCCGGGGACTATTTCAGCCCGGTCAAGGCCGGGCCGACCCTCGCCGAGCCCGGCCGCTGGAAGGATCATTTCTACCCCAACGTCTATGCCGGCCTGGACCAGTATGGCGGCATCGGCGACCCGCGCGAGGCGCTGGGCACGCTTTGGTACCACGACCATACCCTGGACTTCACCGCGGCCAATGCGAGCCGGGGCCTGGCCGGCTTCTACCTGCTCTACGACGGGCTGGATTCGGGCGACGAACGCGACCCCGACCCGGCCGCCCTGCGGCTGCCGAGCCACCCCTACGACTACCCCCTGATGTTCCAGGACCTGCGCTTCGACCCCGGCGGCATCCACTTCTACGACCAGCTGGATTCGGAGGGCACCCTGGGCGACAAGGTCGCGGTCAACGGCAAGATCGAGCCGGTGCTGCGGGTCGCGCGGCGCAAGTACCGGCTGCGCCTGCTCAACGCGGGGCCTTCGCGGTTCTACGAGTTCTATCTGGTCAACGCCGCCAACAGCGCCCAGCGATTCACCTACATCGCCAACGACGGCAACCTCCTGCCCGCGCCGCTCCTCGGCCAGACCCGGGTCAGGCTGGGCGTGGCCGAGCGCGCCGACATCGTGGTGGACTTCTCCGTCCATCCCCTGGGCACCGAGCTCTATCTCGTCAACCGGCTGCAACAGGAGGACACGCGCGGGCCCAAGGACGTCAAGGCGCCGGGCATGCGCGTGCTCAAGATCCTCGTCGACCGCACGCCGCCCGATGTGGACGCGAGCCGCGTGCCCGCCAGCCTGCGCCCGCTGCCCTCGCCCACTGCGGCCGAGATCGCGTCGGCGCGGGTCAGGCGCTGGGAGTTCGCGCGCAAGGGCGGCCTGTGGACCATCAACGACCGGCTGGTCGACGTCGGCTCGGCGCGCGCCACGATAGACAAGGGCAGCGCGGAGATCTGGGAGCTGGTCAATCCGTCCGGCGGCTGGAGCCACCCCATCCACATCCACTTCGAAGAGGGCTTCATCCTCGGCAAGGTCGTGGGCGGGGACAAAGTGGCCGTGCCCGCGCACGAGCGGGGGCGCAAGGACGTCTTCGTGCTGGGGCCGAACGCCGCCATGAGGGTGTTCCTGCGCTTCCGCGATTTCCCGGGCAAGTACGTGATGCACTGCCACAACACGATCCACGAGGACCACGCCATGATGGTCCGCTGGGACATCAGGTAACGAGGAGCGCTGCCATGGACAAGGAGACTACGATCAACGCATCGCGCCGGGGGCTCCTGGCGGGGATGGGGGCGCTCGGCCTGGCCGGCCTGGGCGCCTGGCATGGCCTCGGCAAGCGGGCGCCCGCGGCGCCCCGCGGCGCGGCCCGGGCCAGCGCCTTGCCCAACGTGACCCTCTACACCCACGAGGGCAAGGCGGTCCGGTTCTACGACGACCTGATCCGCGGCAGGGTCGTCGCCATCAACATGATGTACGCCCAGTGCGCGGGCATCTGTCCGCTGGGGACGAGCAACCTGCTGCGGGTGCAGGCGATGCTGGGCGAGCGCGCGGGGCGCGAGGTCTTTCTCTACTCGATCACCCTGCGGCCCGGGCAGGACACCCCCAGGGGACTGAAGCTCTATGCCGAGCGCCATGGCGTCGGACCGGGCTGGCAGTTCCTCACCGGTGAGCCGGCCGACATCCGCCTGCTGCGCTACCGCCTCGGCTTCTACGACCGCGACGCCGACATCGACGCGGTGGACGAGACCCACACCGCGATGGTGCGCATCGGCAACGACGCCAGCCGGCGCTGGACCATGGCGCCCGTGCTGGCCGAGCCTCGGCAGATCCTGGCGACCATCAACCATGTCGACCCGGCGGTGGTGCACGCCTGCCAGGGGGGCTGCAAGACCCTGTAGGCTGGAGCCGCCATATCGAGGCAGGCGAATGCCGTTCGACCTCGAGGGCAGGGTCCCGTCCCGGCGGGACATCTGGAAATCAACGCCTGGCTGGCAAGCCGCCGGGCCGTCAAGACTTCGTTTCCGCTTCGATTCTTCAAGTCCGACAGGCTGCTTCCACCAGGCCGCGGGATGGGCGGCGGGCGGCCGGAGTTGCCGCGCCCCGGAGGCTGGTTACTGGGGGAATGCACCCGGCTTTGGGTGGGCAATGCCGGAGTACCCCCTCGCATGGACCGCCCTCCCCACCCGGCCTGGGACTTAAGCGATTGTATTGAATGGATTTGCCTGTCCTGGCACGGCTTATGCCCTAGGCGGGCATGACCAGGCCGAACCGCGTTGTTCCCCCAATCCCGGTCTGGGTCGTGGTTCAAGGAGAACGCCATGCCTACGATCGAATCCCGGCATCTGTCACGCGGTTGCGACAACCGTGCCATGCCTCTCGCCGCGAGCACCGAGATGATGAAACCGAAGCGCCTCGCCCTCGCCGTATCGCTCGCCCTGGCCGCGGCCTTCGGGCCGGCCCACGCCGTGCTCGAACGCGTCGGCCCCGTGAGCACCGCACCTTCCGTCGGCGGCTACCCGGCCTGGTACCAGGACACCACGGGCCTCGCCCTGGAGTTCTGCGATCCCAAAAACCAGGCCGAGGTGGACGGCGGCTGGTGTCTGCTGCTGCCGGGCGACCCGCCCGCGGTGCCCGAGGTGTTCCCGGCCCAGTTCTTCGACGAGCACTTCTACTTCGCCGCCACGGCGGCAGCGCCCGCCCGCAACAACGCGCGGGCCCTGCTGGTCCTGGCGCAGGAGGCCGCCTTCGCCGCCGGACCGCCCATCCCCGGCGACCAGGTCGTCTTCTCCCGCATCCGCATCGTGCTCAACCCGGTCCCCGCCACCGGCACCTACCGCATCATCCACCCCTATGGGGAAGACACGTTCGAGGCGGTCGCGGGCGAGCGGCTCTTCTACACCGACGACGTCGGCATCGCCTGCCCGCAGGGCAGCTTCGACTGCGCGCTGAACTCGCGCCTGGGCCCCTTCCTGCTGCCCGCCGACGCCCCCGGCGGGGCCGAGCTGCCGGCCATCACCGGCCCGGTCCCGGGCAAGCTCTACATCGCCTCGCCCGACCGCATCGGCCCGGTCACCGGCAGCCCGCTGCCCGATTTCATCGACTCCACGGGGGCGCAGCGCAACCACAACCTCTTCCGCATCGAAGGGCCGGTGGGCTCCGGCCTGGGCGTGGACCCGGTGAGCGGGGCCACGGTCGATTACGTCGAGACCGTCGACTTCAGCCTCATGGGCCGCGTCTACGCCGGCACGCTGCCCAGCCGGATCGGCGTCGAGCGCGCGAGCTACGCCCGGGACGCCGCGGCCCGGAAGGTGGACGTCTTCGCGACCGCGGTCGAGACCACCCAGGGCCGGCTGCCCGGCCAGGCGAGGCCGGCCGCGATCGCGCCGCAGCTCTCGTTCTTCGACGCGCCCTGCGCCGGTACCGTGGACCCGGTCACGGGGGCGGTCAGCCCGCCCTACAGCGCCCCGGCGGGTGCCGCCTCGACCCAGATGTTCGCCACCGCCCCCGGCCTGCACTGGGGCCAGGCCCAGCCCGCGGCGCTGCCCTCGGCGGTGTGCGTGGCGGACATCGCCGCGCGCGACGCCGCGGGCAACATCGTGCCCGTCTACATCCCGCACGTGGTGACCGACGAGGTCAGCATCGGCCAGGCGCTGTTCGATCCGGGCGCCGGGACCTTGACGGTGGCGGCGAGCTCCAGCGACACGCTCGCCCCGCCCACGCTCACCCTGGCCTACGGCAGCTTCCGCGGCGACCTCGTGGACGGCCAGATCACCGTGCCTGGGCTGATCGCGGCGCCCGCCCATGTCCGGGTGCTCTCCAGCGCCTTCGGTATGAATGCGGCCCAGGTGAGCACGGGCCTCGCCGCCGGGGCCCCGGCGCCCGGCGGGGTGCCCGTGGCCGTGAACGACAGCTTCAGCTTCCTGGAGGATGCCGGCGTCCAGGGCCTCGCCATCCTGGCCAACGACACCAACGCCCTCGGCGGGACGGTGACCCTGACCTCGGCGCCCCGGCTCGGGATCGCGCTGATCAACGCCGACGGCACGGTGAGCTACACGCCCAACCTCAACGCCAGCGGCACGGACCAGTTCAGCTACACGGTGACGGTCGGCACGGCGGTCTCCAACACCGGCACCGTCACGCTCGACATCACGCCGGTCAACGACGCGCCCGTCGCGGTCGCGGACAGCTACAGCGCGGTCGCCAACACCCCCATCCAGCTCAACGTGCTGGCCAACGACACCGACCCGGACGGCGCCGCGGACCTCGCCGCCGCCGTGAACGTGACGCAGCCGACGCCGGCCGGCGCGAGCGTCAGCGTCGCGGGCGGCATCGTCACCTTCAGCGCCGGCGCGGGCGGCAGCTACAGCTTCAGCTACCAGGCCCAGGACGCGGCGGGCGCCGTCTCCGCCAACGCGGCCACGGTGACGGTGCAGGTGGCGGCGGCCGAGACGCTCAACTTCACCCGGGCCGAATACGTCCGGAGCAAGAGCCGCCTGCGGGCCCAGGGCAGCATCGCCCCGGCCGCGGGCCAGACGCTGACCCTCGCCTTCGTCAACGCGGCCGGCACGGTGCTCGGCGCCGCCGGCTCCACCGTCGCCGACGCCGCGGGCAACTGGGCGGTGGACGCGGTCGTGGCGCTGCCCACCGGCACGACCGCGGTCAGGGCCACCTCGTCGAACGGAACGGTGCGCTCCCTGGCGCTGACGCTGAAGTAGGCGAAACAGCGCCGCGAGGGGGGAGGAAGCCCGGAGCGCGGGGTCCGGGCTTTTTTTCGGTGCGCCCGGCAGGGCGCACTCACTTGGAGGTGGAAGTCCTCTACGGGCCCGGCAGGGGGAACCGTTAGCTGAACGGCAAGGGTGTCCGTCGCAAGGCGGAATCTGAAGGAAGCCGCAGGCAAAGTGCTGGCCTGACGAACATAACCAGCGACTTAGCGCATGTTATCGCGCTTAGTCGAATGGCTAGTAGTTCCATCAGGAAGCGGATACGAGGCGACGTGTCCGGGTGAGGCGGCCGATATCGTCAAAGCCCGGTACTTGCACGGAAGGACACGGCGTAGATCCGACAGGCATAAGCGTGAAGGTGGGTGCGCAATACCCGGGGAGATCTGCAGTCCTGCCCGAGAGGGCTACCGGCGTCGAGAGGCGCTGGGAGGGGGCTGCAGAAGTCAGCAGAGGCCATAGTAGGCGCGCCGCGCGCCGAAGGGCCGAACATGAAGGACCGTGAGTAGGACCGATGCTCTCGATGGACGACGACGAAGCGCAAGCGCGCGCCGGGGCCGACACCCCGGGCGCGGCCGGTGCTGGCCGAGGCGGGCGGAATCCGGCCGGAGCCAGCGGCGGTGCAGAGCCGTGCACGGCGACAGCGGGGCGCACGAAAGCGGAAGTGGCCGCCGAAGCGCTCATGGAGCAGGTGGTCGAACGCGGCAACATGTGGGCGGCCTACGAGCGGGTGCTGCGCAACAAGGGGGCACCGGGGCCGGATGGCCTACGGGTGCAAGACCTGAGGGCGTGGCTGCACGCGAATTGGCTGTCAGTCAGGGCGGCGCTGCTGGACGGCAGCTACCTGCCGCGCGAGGTGCGAGCGGTGGACATCCCCAAGCCCGACGGCGGGGTCAGGACACTGGGCGTGCCCAGCGTGGTGGACCGGCTGATCCAGCAGGCGCTGTTGCAAATCCTGCAACCGATCTTCGACCCTGGCTTCAGCCAGTCGAGCTACGGTTTCAGGCCAGGACGCAGCGCACAGCAGGCCGTGCAAGCGGCCCGCGAGCATGTGCGCAGTGGACGGGCTTGGGTAGTGGACATCGACATTGCGAAGTTCTTCGACCGGGTGAACCACGACGTGCTAATGGCGCGCGTGGCACGCCAGGTGAAGGACGAGCGGGTGCTGAAGCTGATCCGGCGGTTCCTGGAGGCGGGTCTGATGCGCGATGGGCTGGTGCAGCAACGGCAGGAGGGCACGCCACAAGGCGGGCCGCTGTCGCCGCTGTTGAGCAACATCGTGCTGGACGACCTGGACCAGGAACTGCAGTGCCGAGGCCATGCCTTCGTGCGCTACGCGGACGATGCCAACGTGTACCTTCGCAGCCAGAAGGCTGCACAGCGGGCGTTCGCGGCGATCGGGCACTTCCTGAGTAGCAAGCTCAAGCTGCAGATCAACCCGGCCAAGAGTGCGGTGGCGCGTGCGAGCACGCGGGACTTCCTCGGCTACGGGCTGATCGGGGCGGACAAGGCGCGGCTGAAGGTGGCTGCGGGCAGCCTGGCCAGGCTGCGCCAGCGCGTCAAGGACGTGTTGCACAGCACCCGCGGGCAAAGCGTGCAAGCCACCATCGAAGCGCTGAACCCGCTGCTGCGCGGCTGGGTGAGTTACTTCAGGTACGCTCAGGTCAAGGACGTGTGGCAGGAGCTGGACGGGTGGATCAGGCGCAAGTTGCGGGGCCGTATATGGCGCCAAGGCAAACGCCCCTTCGCCCGCGCCAGGATGCTGATGAAGCAAGGACTGTCCGAAGCACGTGCGTGGCGCTCGGCGACCAACGGGCGCGGCGCCTGGTGGAACGCCGGGGCCAGCCACATGAACCACGCCTTCGCGAAGTCCTGGTTCGACCGCATGGGGCTGGTGTCGCTGGTGGATACCCACCGGCGCTTCCAGTGTTCAACATGAACCGCCGTATGCGGAACCGCATGTACGGTGGTGTGGGAGGACGGCGGGGGCAACCCCGCCTCCTACCCGATTGCGCCCGCGGTGACGTCATTGCGAGCGTAGCGAAGCAATCTCGATCTTGGTCGAATGGAGGGACAGATTGCCGCGCCGCCCTTCGGCCTCCTCGAAATGACGGATCGCGACATCCCGCACTATCCATGCTGTCATTGCGAGGAGCGCAGCGACGCGGCAATCCCGATTTCCGCCGCTGCAATCCGGTCCAACGTCGAGTACATCCGTTTCGGATCCATCGCGCCACTGATCCGGCCGGCGGATACGCGATGCACGCCGTGGAATATGGGGTGAACACCGTATTTGATCCGGGAGGGTGGGGAACCATACTTCGGGATGTAGCGGCTTCATGCCTCCATCCAAGGAAGGCGGATCATGTACCGTAGACTGGAGATGACGCTCAGGGCACGGCTTTCCGGCGCCGGCGGGCCGCAGGCGGCGGACCCGGCTCGGCCCGCAGACCCGGACGCAGGCCGGCCGTTCGACCTGCTGCGCTGGTTCTCCATCGTCAGCTTCGTCGCCGTCTTCGTCTTCAGCGTGGCCTTCGCGTCGATCCTGTCGCACTTCCTCAAGCAGGAGATCCTGCAGCGCGACGCCATCCTGACCAGCCAGTTCGTCCACAGCCTCGCCGAGGTGCAGATCCGCTCTGCCAGCCTGGTGACGGAGGCGACCATAGGCCAGATCCTCGACGCGCGGGTGGAGCTGGCCCGGCTCGGCGTCGAGACGGGCGCGGCGGACTCGGTGCGCAGCCAGTTCTACGACCACCTGCGCGCCCTGCCCGATGCGCTGCTCGCCACCGTGTTCGCGCCCGACCGCAAGATCCTCTGGTCCACCAACCCCGAGCTGGTGGGCAGGATCGACCTGGGCAACGACGAGCTGGAGCAGGCGCTCGCCGCCCAGGTCATGGTGTCCACCGAATACGATGCCAACGAGCTTCCCAAAAAAAGGGAGCAGCAGTTCCGCCGTGAGCCGGCCAGGTTCTTCGTCGAGAACTACATCCCGCTCGTCGGCCCGAACGGCGAGGTGACCGCCGTCGTCGAGATCTACAAGGAGCCCTTGAGCCTGGAGCAGACCATCCGCCGCGGCCAGATGCTGGTCTGGGTCAGCGTCGCCATCGGGGCGGCCTTCCTCTACTTCGCCCTGTCCCGCATCATCCGCCGCGCCGACACCCTGCTCAAAGAGCAGCAGCGGCGCCTGGTCGAGGCGGAGGCGCTGTGCGCCATCGGCGAGATGTCGTCCGCCGTGGCCCACGGCATCCGCAATCCCCTCGCCTCGATCCGCACCAGCGCCGAACTGGCCCTGGACGGCGACCTCGACTCGACCCGGAAGAACGCGGCGGACATCATCGCCCAGGTGGACCGGCTCGGCCGCTGGGTGCGCGACCTGCTGGTCTTCTCGCGGCCGGTGGCGGGCGAGATCCAGACCCTGGCGCTCGACGCCCTGGTCGAGGAATGCCTGCGCCAATTCGCGCCCCAGTTCGAGCGGGGCCGCATCGCCTGCGAATTCGTGCGGCCGGCGGTGCCGCCGCCGCCCGTGCTCGGCAACTGGGCGCTCGCCACCCAGGCCCTGGCGAGCGTCGTCTCCAACGCGATCGAGGCCATGCCCCAGGGGGGCGAGCTCAGGCTGGAGCTCAAGCCCGAGCCGCGGCGGCGGCGCGTCGCCCTGGTGGTGGCCGACAGCGGGACGGGCATGTCGGCGGCCCAGGCGGAGCTCGCGTTCAAGCCCTTCTACACGACCAAGCGCAAGGGGCTCGGCCTCGGCATGGCGCTGGCCAAGCGCATCATGGAGCGCTTCGGCGGCAGCGTCAGCCTGCACAGCCGCGAAGGCGAGGGCACCCGGGTGACCCTGGACTTCGGCGTCGCGTGATGCCATGGCGAACTCCGTCCTCATCATCGAAGACGACGAGCTGCTGGCGGACAACATCCGCCTGTACCTCGAGCGCAACCAGTGGGAGGCCCATGTGGCGCACAGCGCCGAGGCCGGCCTGAAGAAGCTGGAGGGCCTGCACCCCGACCTGGTGCTCACGGACCACATGCTGCCGGGCAGGACCGGACTGGAACTGATCCGCGACGCGCTCGCCCTCGACCCGCAGGTCAAGATCATCATGATGACCGGCGAGGGCAGCATCCAGGTCGCCGTCGACGCGATGAAGGCGGGCGCCTGCGACTACCTCGCCAAGCCCGTGTCGCTGGCCGAGCTCAAGCTGGTGCTGGAGCGGACGCTGGGGCAGTCGAAGCTGGAGAACGCCCTCGCGGTCTATCAGCGCCGCCAGGCGCGCGGGATCACGCTCGATACGCTCATCGGCGAGTCGCCGCCGATGCGGGAGCTCAAGGCGCGGGCGCGGCAGGTGCTGGAGGCCGAGCGGCGCATCCGGGACGGGGGGCTGCCCGCCATCCTGATCACCGGCGAGACCGGCACCGGCAAGGAGCTGCTGGCGCGGGCCCTGCACGTCGAGGGCGCGCGCGGCGCGCGGCCCTTCGTCGAGATCAACTGCGCCTCGCTGCCGCCCAACCTGCTCGAGGCCGAACTCTTCGGCTACGAGCGCGGGGCGTTCACGGACGCCAAGGAGCGCAAGATCGGCCTGGTCGAAGGGGCCGACGGCGGCACGCTGTTCCTGGACGAGATCGGCGAGGTCGACCCGTCGATCCAGACCAAGCTGCTCAAGCTGCTGGAGGAGAAGACCCTGCGCCGCATCGGCAGCGTGCGCGAACGCGGGGTGGACATCCGCATCATCAGCGCCACCAACCAGGACCTGGAAAAGATGGTGCGGGAAAAGCGCTTCCGCAGCGACCTCTATTTCCGCCTGCGGGTGATCACCCTGGCCATGCCGCCCCTGCGCGCGACCGGCGAGGACATCCTGCGCATCGCCGAGCACTATCTGCAGAGCCACGCCCGGCGCTACGGCAAACCGGGCCTGCGCTTCACGCCCGGGGCGCGGGAGTTGCTGCTCGGCTATGCCTGGCCCGGCAACGTCCGGGAGCTGCGCAACACGCTGGAGCAGACCGTGCTCCTGGCCGAGGACGACCTGATCGCGCCGCACCAGCTCGCCGTCTGCCCGGGCCTGCTGCACGACGACAGGGCGGAGGCGGACGGCCACGACGCCCTGGCGCCGGGGCGGCCCATCGCCAAGCTCTCGGACGTGGAGCGGGACCTGGTGCACAGGACCCTGGTCAAGACCGACTGGAACGTCTCCAAGTCGGCCAATCTGCTCGGGCTCTCGCGCGACATGATGCGCCACCGCATCGAGAAATACGGGCTGCAGCGGCAGGAGGAGTAGCTGCGCCGGCCTGCGGCGTCCCCCTAGTCCGAGCGCATCGCCGCCGCCCCCTCGGGCCGCTCGCCCGAGGCCCAGGCATGGGGCATGGCCGGCGTGCCGTGGGCTATGCCGATGCGTCCCGCGCGGTCCAGGGCGATCAGGCCCGCCTCGTTCCCCAATGTTATTGCCATGTCCGCGAGCACCCCTTGGACGGCCCCCTGGGGGTCCACGCCCGCGGCGATGCGGTCGCACACGGCCTTGGCGGCGAGCGCGCGCAGCATCAGCTCGCCGTGCCCCGTGGCACTGGCGGCGGCCGCCCGCGTGGCGTAGTTGCCGGCGCCGGGCACGGCGCTGTCGCCCACCCGGCCGGGGAGCTTGAGCGTGATCCCGCCGGTGGAGGTGGCGGCGGCGAGGCGGCCGTTCAGGTCCAGGGCCACGGCGCCGACGGTGCCGCCCGCGTCGTACAAAGGCGACAGCCGGGCGAGCGGCTGCGCGGGGTCGGCGAGCGCCGCGGCGCGGCGCGCCTGCCATTTCGCCCGCCGCCCGGGGGTGACCGGGTCGTGGTCGGCGAAGCCGAGGGCGCGGGCGAAGCGCAGGGCGCCTTCGCCGGCGAGCAGGCAGTGCCCGCTCTCTTCCATGACCGCGCGGGCGACGAGGACGGGGTTCCTCACCCGCCGGATGGCCGCCACCCCGCCGCAGCGCAGGCCCTCGCCCGCCATCACCTGGGCGTCCATCTCGGCCTCGCCCTCCAGGTTGAGGACGGAGCCCGTGCCGGCGTTGAAGAGCGGGTCGTCCTCCAGCGCCGCCACCGCGGCGGTGACGGCGTCGAGGGCGCCGCCGCCCTCGGCGAGCAGCGCGCGGCCGATCTTCAGTGCCCGGCGCAGGCCTTCGAGGATGGGGGCCTCGGGCGCGTCCCGCCAGTCGCCGGCGCCGCCGTGGAGGAGGAGGGCATAGCTGGGGGTGGTCATGGCGAGTCCGAGATCGGTTTCGTAAGGGATCCCTCCCCCGTCGAGGGGGAGGAAATTGTGCTGGCCGCCTCAGCCCACGTCGACCCTGCACTCGCGCTGGGAGGCGCTCCAGTCGTCGAGCGGCCGGCCGGTGTCCACCCCGCGGCGCAGGGCGGTCATCTCCGCCAGGATCGAGAGCGCGATCTCCGAGGGGGTGAGGCCGCCCAGGTTGAGGCCCACCGGCCCGTGCAGGCGGGCGACCTCGGCGGGGGCGAGCTCCAGCTCGAGCAGCCGCTGCCGCCGCCGCTCGTTGTTGCGCCGCGAGCCGATGACGCCGACGTAGAAGGCGGGCGACTTCAAGGCCCGGGCGAGCGCCAGGTCGTCGAGGACGGGGTCGTGGGTGAGGGCGACCACCGCGCAGTTGGCGTCCAGGGCCATGACCTCCACGAGGTCGTCGGGCATCTCGTCCGAGAGGGCCACGCCCTCCATGGGCGCCCAGGCGCGGTGGTATTCCTCGCGCGGCTCGCAGACCGTGACCTGGTAGTCGAGCATCACCGCCATGGCGGCCAGATACCGCGTGAGCTGCCCGGCGCCGACGACGAGCAGGCGGTATTTCGGCCCGTGCACGGTGGCGAGGGTGGCGCCGTCGAAGCTGAGCCGGTCGCCCGCCCGGGCGGGGCCCAGGCTGACGGCGCCGGTGGCCAGCTCCAGCCGACGCTCCACGATGCGGTGGGCCTCGATCTCGGCGAGCAGCTCGCGCAGGCGCGCGCGTTCGGTCAGCGGCTCCAGCACGATCTGCACCGTGCCGCCGCAGGGCAGGCCGAAGCGGCGCGACTCCTCGGCGCCGGCGCCGTAGGTGGCGACCTCGGGCTTGTACACGGGCAGCTCGCCGGTGTAGAGGCGGCCGATGAGGTCGTCCTCGACGCAGCCGCCGGAGACCGAGCCGGCCACCAGGCCGTCGTCGCGGATGACCATGAGCGAGCCGGGCGGGCGCGGCGCCGAGCCCCAGGTCCTGACCACCGTGCCCAGGACCACGCGCCGGCCCGCCTCGAGCCAGGAGACCGCCGTCCGGAGCACTTCCACGTCCACGCTGTTCATGCTGTCACCTTAGTCCGTCAGAGGCTTCAGGTCTTCCGGCCAGCGCAGGGCGTGGCCGTAGTCGGCGCGGAAGCGCGCGAGGTCCTCGGGGGTGTCGAGGTCCACGAGGTAGTGGACGTTGTCGGTCTCGAAGCGGGCGATGCGCTCCGGGTGCCGCGCGATCCACTGGCGGCAGCCGAACCTGATGTCGCCCGCGAGGATCTCCTCGCGCAGGGCCGCCTCGAACACGATGGGGTTGCCGGGCCGCGCGCCGACGTAGGGGATGACCACGGCGCCTTCCCCGCGCCGCTTGTAGGCGGAGATGAGGGCGGTGATGTCTGCGGCGCCGAGCAGGGGCTGGTCCGAGAGCGCGACGACGACGGCGTCCATCCGCTCGGAGAGCGCCACGAGCCCGGCGCGCACCGAGCTCATCCGGCCCTGTTCGTAGTCCGGGTTGCGCACCAGGGTCACGGGGAAGTCCTGCACGGCGGCCTCCACCGCCTCGGCGCGGTGGCCGGTGACCACCACCACCTCGTCCACCCCGGCGCCGGAGAGGGCGATGAGGTTGCGCCGGATCAGGGGCACGCCGCCGAGCTCCAGCAGCGGCTTGGGCCGCCCGCCCAGGCGCTGGGCGCGGCCGGCGGCGAGCAGCACCGCGCCGATCGCGAGCCGGGAGTGGAGCCCGCCGCCGGCCTTGAGCGGGCAGCCCATGTCAGCCTCCCCCGCCGGCCCGGGCCGTTGCGGCCCCGGCCGGCGCCGCGTCGGCCTCGGTCGGTTCGGGCGCCGGCGCCCCGTGCCTCAGGGCGACCAGGGCGGCGAGCACGGAGACGGCGATCTCCTCGGGGGTCTTCGCGACGATGGGCAGGCCCGCCGGGGACGCGATGGCCGCCACCGCCGCGGCCGGCAGGCCCTCCTCCAGCAGCGCCGCCTTCAGCGCGGCGGCCTTGCGCGCGCTGGCCACGAAGGCGACGTGGCGCGCGCCGAGGCCCAGGGCGGCCTTCAGGGCGAGGAGGTCGAGCTTGCCCTGGGTGGCGACCACGACAAAGGCCCCGGGCCGGGTGCGCTCGCGCAGGGCGGCGGGGTCGAAGGCCGGCAGCACGGCGGCGGCGTCTGGGAAGCAAGCGGCGTCCGCGTCCAGGGCGGCCACGGTGACCTCGAAGCCCGTCCGGGCGGCGAGCGCCGTGAGCGCGGCGGCCACGGGCGAGTCCCCCAGCACGGCGAGCTGCGGCCGCGGCGGCACCGGGTCGACGAGCAGTTCCAGGCTGCCGCCCGAAGGGCAGGCGGAGCCGAAGGTTTCCACCTCCGCAGCCGCATCCCCGACCTCGGCCTCGGGCACCACGCGGATGCGCCGGGCGCGGCCGTCGGCCAGGGCGGCGCGCACGCTGCGCACCACGAAGCGCTGGGCGCAGCCGCCCCCCACCCAGCCGTGGAAGCGGCCGTCCGGGGTGACCACCGCCTTGTCCCCGGGCCGGGCGGAGATCGGCGCCACCGCGTCCAGCACGGTGACCAGGGCGAAGGCGACCCCCTCGCGTTCGAGGCGGGCGGCGGTTTCCAGGACGCTGTTCATGGTCTTGGTCTCCTCTCGTAAGCCCTCGGGCCGCGGCCTGCAGAGATGCCGATCAGGCCGTCACCCAGGCCGAGGCCCGGTTCTTGGACTTATCAATGCCGCCCAAAATTTCCCTCACCCCCGGCCCCTCTCCCGCTTGCGGGAGAGGGGAGGAATAGCCCCTCCCCCGCAGGCGGGGGAGGGGTTGGGGAGAGGGTGACGCCGCGGGGTGATTTCGGACCGCCGCAATCGCAGGATTCCGCCTGCGCTGCGATGACGGCCGATCCGACATGCCGTGTATGGGTGTCCCCATGGCGATCACTCCAGCAGCCCGGCCAGCCGCGCCAGGCTCTCCAGGTCATGGACCGGCGCGAAGGCGTTGACGATCCCTCGCGCGGGCGCCAGGGCGACGGACTGGGGCGGCTCGCGGCTGGGGTGCAGCCAGTAGATGCGCGCGCCGCGCCGGCGGATGGCGGCCAGGCGCTCGGCCAGTTCGCGCGGGTCGTCGCTGTCATAGCCGTCGCTCATGATTAAGACCCGGGCCGAGCGGGAAAGGCTCCCGCGCGCGTGGGCACCGGCGAAGGCCGCGAGGCTCGCGGCGATGCGGGTGCCGCCGCCGAAGCCCGCGGTCACCGCGTCGATCTTCTCCTGCACCCGGCCCGAGGGGCGCGCGAGCCAGGCGGTGACCTCGGCGAGCCGGGTGTGGAAGACGAAGACCCGGGCCCGGAGTACCGCCGCGAAGGCGCGGGCGACGTGCAGGAAGAGCCGGGCGTAGAGCTCCATGGAGCGGCTCACGTCGACCAGGATGAAGACCCGCGGGCGCTCGCGGCGCCGCTTGATCCAGGCGGGCTCGAAGGGCAGGCCCCCGGTGCGCAGCGAGCGGCGCAGGGTCCGGCGCAGGTCGAGGGCGCCGCCGCGCGGGTCGAGCCGGCGCCGGCGGGTGAGCCGGGCGCGCAGGCGCCGGGCGGTGGCCTCCACGATGCGCTCCAGGCGCGCCGCGTCCTCGGGCGGCCAGTCGCGGAAGTCGCGCCGCGCCTCGGCGCGGCTGGCGCCGCCCTGGGCGAGTCCGGTCTCGGCCGGCCGTTCGGCCGCGGCCTCGCCGGGCGCGCCGAGTCCGGCCGCCCGGGCGGCGGCCTCGGCGTCCAGGCCGCGCTGCAGGTCCACGACCAGCTCGCGCAGGTCGCGCCGGGGCCGGGGCTCGCCGCTCACGCGCACGCGGCCCTTGGTCCGCTCCGGGCGCCAGTAGAGGGCGAAGAGCTCGGGATAGCGCCGCCACTCGCCCGCCGCGCCGCAGACGAGTGCGCGCCAGCAGGCCTCGAGCCGGTCGTAGCGCTCCACTCCCAGGGCGAGCGCCGCCTGCAGCATGGCCTGCTGCTCGGGCACGCCGACCTTGTAGCCGTGGCCGCGCAGGTAGGCGGCGAAGCCGGCGACGCTCTCCAGCGGGCGCGGTGCCATGGTCCGCTCCTTCAGCCGGCCGCCCCGGCCAGGGCGTGCCGGGCCCGGATCTGGGCCTGGTCCTCCCGGGTCTTGAGCAGGCAGGACAGGGTCTGCAGGGTGGCGGCGGGGTCGTCCGGCAGGGCCTGGAGGCCGAGCCGGTGCAGCGCCCGCACCCAGTCCAGGGTCTCGGCGATGCCCGGCGTCTTCTGCAGGTCCTCGCGGCGCAGGCGCTGGACGTAGGCGACCGCCTCGGCCACCAGGCGCGCCTCCGCCTCGGGCAGGGTGGCGCGCACGATCTCGATCTCGCGCGCGAGGCTGGGGTAGTCGAGGAAGTAATAGAGGCAGCGCCGGCGCAGGGCGTCGGAGAGCTCGCGGGTGGCGTTGCTGGTGAGCACCACCAGGGGCGGGGTGCGGGCGCGCACCGTGCCCAGCTCCGGGATGCTGATCTGGTATTCGGACAGGGCCTCCAGCAGGTAGGCCTCGAAGGCCTCGTCGGCGCGGTCGAGCTCGTCGATCAGGAGCACGCAGGGGGTGTCGCTGGCGATGGCCGCCAGCAGCGGGCGCTCCAGGAGGTAGTCGCGGGCGAAGAGGTCGCGCTCGGCGAGAGCGCCCGCCTCGTGCTCGTGCAGCCGGATGGCGAGGAGCTGGCGGCCGTAGTTCCATTCGTAGACGGCCTGCTGCAGGTCCAGGCCCTCGTAGCACTGCAGCCGGATCAGGCGCCGATCCAGGGCCTGGGCCAGGGCGGCGGCGACCGCGGTCTTGCCCACGCCGGCGTCGCCCTCCAGGAGCACCGGCCGGCCGATCTCCAGGGCGAGCCACAGGGTGGTGACGAGGCCCGGCTCGGCGACGTAGCGCGCCGCCCGCAGGGCCTCGCTGAGGGCGGCCTCGTCCATGACCGCTCAGGCCCGGCGGCCGAAGAGGCCGGCGAGCCAGCCCTTGACCAGGGCCCAGAGCAGGGCCAGGGCGTTGAGCGCGGGGGCGGGCGGCGGCGCTGCGGCGCCGGCGGACGGGAGGACGGCGGCCGCGGCGCGGAAGTGGTCGACGAACTGCGCGAGGACCATGTCCGAGACCTGGCCCAGCATGCGCCCGCCGAACTGGGCGAACTTGCCGCTCACCGTGACCGTGGCGTCCCCGTGGAGCACGCAGGCATCAGGCCCTTCCGCCGGCTCGATGACGGCGGTGAGCGCCATGGCGGCGGCGGAGCCGGCCTTGTCCGCGCCCCGGCCCTTGAGCTGGATACGGCGCGCGGCCGCGTCGAGGCCGACGACCTCCAGGTCGCCGTTGAACAGCGCCGTGGTCGGGCCGACCTTGAGCGTGACCGTGCCCTTGTAGTGCGCCGGGTCGATCTGCTCGGTGAGCGCCGCCCCGGGCAGGCAGGCGGCGACCGCCGGCACGTCGCGCAGCACGGCCCAGGCCCGGTCGGCGTCGACCGGGATGGGGTAGCGGCGCTCCAGCCTGACCTCCATCTCTTCTCCTCAGGCCGCGAGCTTGAGCTCGCGGCAGGTCTGCCAGACCCGGTAGGCGGTGTGCGGCATCTCCAGGTGGGTGACGCCCAGGTGGGCGAAGGCGTCGGCCACCGCGCTGCTGAAGCAGGGGATGGAGCCCACGTGGGGCGACTCGGCCACACCCTTGGCGCCCAGCGGGTGGTGCGGCGAGGGGGTGACGGTGTAGTCGGTCTCCCACCGGGGGGTCTCCACCGCGGTGGGCAGGAAGTAGTCGAGCAGGGTGTTGCCCAGGATGTTGCCCTGGGCGTCGAAGTCGAGCTTCTGGCCCATGGCCACCGCAAAGCCCTCGGTCAGGCCGCCGTGGATCTGGCCCTCGATGATCATGGGGTTGATCCGGGTGCCGCAGTCGTCCAAGGCGTAGAAGCGCCGCACCTGCACCTCGCCGGTCGCCTTGGTGATGTCCACCACGCACAGATAGGCGCCGAAGGGGAAGGTGAAGTTCGGCGGGTCGTAGTAGTGCACGGCCTCCAGGCCGGGCTCCAGCCCGGGCGGCGGCTCGTGGTAGGCGGCCCAGGCGATGTCCTTCATGGTCTTGGAGCGCCCGGGGTCGCCCCGGACCTTGAAGCGGTCGAGCTCCCATTCCAGGTCGGCCTCGGAGACCTCCAGGAGATGGGCGGCGATCTTCTTCGCCTTCGCATGGATCTTGCGCGCCGCCATGGCCACGGCCGCCCCGCCCACGGGGGTGGAGCGCGAGCCGTAGGTGCCGAGCCCGTAGGGCGCGGTGCTGGTGTCGCCCTCCTCGACCTGGACCTCCTCGGAGGGGATGCCCAGCTCGGTGGCGACGATCTGCGCGTAGGTGGTCTGGTGGCCCTGGCCCTGGCTGATGGTGCCCATGCGGGCGATGGCGCTGCCCGTGGGGTGCACCCGGATCTCGCAGGAGTCGAACATGCCCACGCCCAGGATGTCGCAGCTCGTGGTCGGGCCGGCGCCGACCACCTCGGTGAAGGTGGTGAGGCCGATGCCCATGAGGCTGGGCGAGGCGGGGTCGGCGCGCTTCGCGGCCTGCTCGGCGCGCAGGGCCGGGTAGACCACGGCGTCGAGCACCTTCCGGAGCGCGGCGGCGTAGTCGCCGGAGTCGTATTCCAGACCGAAGGCCGAGCGGTAGGGGAACTGCTCCTTGCGGATGAAGTTCCGCATCCGGATCTCGGCCTTGTCGATATTCAGCTTTTGGGCGAGCACGTCGATCAGGCGCTCGATCAGGTACACCGCCTCGGTGACCCGGAAGGAGCAGCGGTAGGCCACCCCGCCCGGGGCCTTGTTGGTGTAGACGCCGTCGACCCGGGCGTAGGCCGCGGGGATGTCGTAGGCGCCGGAGCAGACGTGGAAGAGGCCGGCGGGGTACTTCGAGGGCGAGGCCATGGCGTCGAAGGCGCCGTGGTCGGCGACCACGTGGACCCTGAGGCCCGTGATCCTGCCGTCCGCCGTGGCGGCGAGCTCGCCCTTCATGTGGTAGTCGCGGGCGAAGGCGGTGCTGGAGAGGTTCTCGATGCGGTCCTCGATCCACTTCACCGGCCGGCCCAGGACGATGGAGGCGACGATGGCGCAGACGTAGCCGGGGTAGACCCCGACCTTGTTGCCGAAGCCGCCGCCGATGTCCGGCGAGACGATGCGCACCTTGGACTCGGGCAGCCCCGAGAGCATGGACACCACCGTGCGCACCACGTGGGGCGCCTGCGAGGTCATGTAGGTGGTCAGCTCGCCGCGCACCGGGTCGAACGCGGCGACGCAGCCGCAGGTCTCCAGCGGGCAGGGGTGCACGCGCGGGTAGAAGAGCGCCTCCTCGACCCTCACCGGGGCGGCCTCGAAGGCGGCGTCCGCCGCGGCCTGGTCGCCCGCCTCCCAGGTGAAGATGTGGTTGGGGTGGAGGCGCCTGCCGTGGGCGCCCTCCGTCTTGCCGGCGAGGTCCTCGCGCAGCACCGGGGCGTCCGGCTCCAGGGCCTTCAGGGCGTCGACCAGGACGGGCAGCTCCTCGTACTCCACCGCCACCGCCTCGACGCCGTCGGCGGCGCTGTAGCGGTCCTCGGCGATGACCACCGCCACCTCCTGCATCTGGAAGTGCACCTTCCCGTCGGCGAGCACCGCCTGCACGTCGCCCGCGAGCGTGGGCATCCAGTGCAGCTTGAGCGGCTTCAGGTCCTCGGCGGTGAGCACGGCGATCACCCCGGGCACGGCCAGGGCGGCCGACTTGTCGATGCGCTTGATGCGGGCGTGGGCGAGCGGGCTGCGCACGATGTCCATGTGCACCATGCCCGGCAGCTTGATGTCGTCCACGTAGCGGCCCTTGCCCTGGACGAAGCGGGCGTCTTCCTTGCGCAGGCGCGGCTGGCCGATGCCGGCCAAGGCCGCGGCGCGATCGATGGGTGCGTTCATGCCTGTCTCCTCGTCTGTCATTGCGAGCGCAGCGCGGCAATCTCGGGTCTCGAACCGCGATCGGATGCGGGATTGCTTCGCTCCTCGCAAAGACAAATAATTCAGCGCTTTCCTGCGGCCGCTCAGGCCGCGATCTTCTCCTCGGCCTTGTGCGCCTCGCGCAGCTTGGCCGCGGCGTAGAGCACGGCCTTGACGATGTTCTGGTAGCCCGTGCAGCGGCAGAGGTTGCCGGACATGCCGGCGCGCACCTCCTCCTCGGTCGGGTCGGGGTTCTCCTGCAGCAGGCGGTAGGCGCGCATCAGCATGCCCGGGGTGCAGAAACCGCACTGCAGGCCGTGCTCCTGGTAGAAGCCCTCCTGCACCGCGTGCAGCACGCCGCCCTGGGCGAGCCCCTCGACGGTCGCCACCTCGGCGCCGTCGCACTGCACGGCGAGCACCGTGCAGCTCTTCACCGAGCGGCCGTCGAGGTCCACGGTGCAGGCGCCGCAGTGGCTGGTCTCGCAGCCGATGTGGGTGCCGGTGAGGTCGAGCTCCTCGCGCAGGAAGTGCACCAGGAGCAGGCGCGGCTCGACCGCCCGCTCGATGTCGCGGCCGTTGACCTTGACGCGGATGAGTTGTTTGGCCATTGCGGTCTCCTTATCTTGGTCTTTCGCGGGCGCTAGCGGCAGCGCTCGGCGGCGTGCCCCAGGGCGCGGCGCAGCATCTCGCCGGCCATGGCGGTCTTGTACGCGGCGTCGCCGCGCAGGTCCTCGGCCGGGTCGCAGATCGCCCGGGCCCGGGCCATCGCGTCCCGGATCGCGGCCTCGTCCAGCGGCCGGCCCAGCAGGGCCTGTTCCGCGTCGACGGCGCGCAGGGCGGTGGCGGCGACGTTGGTGAGCGCGATGCGGGCGTAGGCGACTTTTCCCGCCTCCAGGCGCAGCACCACGGCCGCGGCGGCGGTGGCCCAGTCGCCGGTCTTGCGCTTGAGCTTGTCGTAGGCCCAGCCCGTGCCCGGGGCGAAGGGCGCGGCGCGGATCTCGGTGAGGATCTCGTCCTCGGCGAGCGCGGTCAGGTAGAGGCCCAGGAAGAAGTCCTCGGCCTTCACCGTGCGCGGGCCCTTGGGGCCTTCGAGCACGAAGGTGGCGTCCAGGGCGATGGCGATGGCCGGGTGGTCGTTGGCGGGGTCGCCGTGGGCGAGGTCGCCGCCCAGGGTGCCGCGGTTGCGCACCTGGGGGTCGCCGATCTGGCGCGCCGCCTCCGGCAGCAGGGGCAGCTTCTCCTGCAGCAGCCGGAAGGCGATGAGCTCGTGCTCCGTGGTCATGGCGCCGATGCGGATGACGCCGCCCTCCTCGCGGATGCCGCGCAGGGCCGAGATGCGGTTGAGGTCGACGAGGTGGCCGGGCTGGGCGAAGCGCAGCTTCATCATCGGCAGCAGGCTGTGGCCCCCGGCCAGGACGCGGGCGTCGCCGCCCAACCGGGCGAGCAGGCCGATCGCCTCGCCGACGCTGGTCGGGGCGTGGTAGTCGAATGCAGGTGGGATCATGGCGTCTCCTTCTTGGTGAGTAGTTTCCGGACACAGGCCGACTCGGCTGCATCCGGCGCCTGAGGTATAGAGCCCCGGGCCGTCGATTCGTTCATGAATGCGAGTCGTTCTCGGCAAGGGCCTGGCCCCCTGGCCGGGGGAGGCGTGGGAAGGACAGAGGAGGGGTTCGGACAGGACTCGCCGCGTGCGGCCGGCCTGAGCAGCGCTGAATCCGTCCCCTCTCCCCCGCGGGCGGGGGAGAGCCCCCATCCGGGGATAAAGGCAGGGGTGAGGGGGCGCCTCGGCGTTCCCCTAGAGCGCGATCAACGCCACGCCGCCGACCATCAGGGCGCCGGCCGCGAGGTGGCGGGCGAGGTGGCGTTCGGCGAAGAAGTAGGCGCCCAGGAGGATGCCGATGAGGATGCTCACCCGCTTCACGGCGATCATGTAGGCCGTCTCCACCAGGGCGAGCGCCAGGAAGTGGGAGAGCACCATCGCCGCCATGAGACCCGCGACCAGCCAGTGGGCGGCGCGCGGCCGCACCAGGGTGCGCAGCGCCGCGGGCTCGCGCCAGGCGAAGACCGCCAGGGTGGCGAGCCCCACCAGCGCGAAGTAGAAGGCGCCGAAGCCCGGCCCCGGCATCTGCTGCATGGCGCCCTTGCCGAGCACGGAGGTCACGCCGTAGATCACCGCCACCCCCAGCATGTAGCGCGAGCCGCGCTCGCGCACGATGGCCGCGAAGGGCGCGAGCCAGGTGCGCGGCGCGTTGAGCCGGGCGTGGCCGAGGTTGAGGGCGTAGCTGCCCACCCCCACCATGAGGATGCCGGCGAAGCCCTGGGCGCTGACCGCTTCGCCCAGCAGGAGGTAGCCGGTGAGGGTGACCAGCACGGGGGTGAAGGCGAGGTAGGGCAGGGTCAGCGCGAGCGGGCTGTCGCGGATGGCGCGCACGTAGAGCACCTCGGCCGCCACCTCCAGGGGCAGGGCCGCGCCCATCCAGAGCCAGAACTCCGGCGTCGGGGCGGGCGGCGGCAGGACGAGGAGGACCGGGGCGAGCAGGGCCGCGGTGAGCCCGAAGCGCACCATCACCAGTTCCGCCACCGTGTAGCCGGCGAGGTAGCGCTTGGTGGCGGTGTCGGCCGCGGCCAGGGCGAAGGCGCAGAAGAGGGCGAGGGGCAGCCAGGTCATGCGGTCATGGCGTTTTATTGCCTGCCCAACCGATCCGCGCTAGCCGCTGCGTCCAACTGCGGATAACAAAATTCAGCCCTCCCGGCAGAGGTAGCCGGTCACCTCCTCCCGGTCGTGATAGAGCTGCTTGAAGTGCAGCCGGAACGGGGCGTCGGTCTGCGCCAGGGCCGCATCGAGGATCGCGCGGCAGCGCTGCAGCTCCTCGTAGCGCCGCTTCATGGGCAGCTTGAGGTTGAAGATGCACTGCCGGCACCAGCCCTGGGCGAGCCACTTGCCCACCAGCTGGGCGATGCGCGAGGGGCTCTCGACCATGTCGCAGACCATCCAGTCCACGGGCTTCGCGGGCCGGTAGCGGAAGCCGTCGTCGCGCACGTGGGTGACCGGGTAGTCGGCGAGGAGCTTCCTGTCCATGGCGCCGTTGTCCACGGCGGTGACCTTGATGCCGCGGTTGGCGAGCTGCCAGCTCCAGCCGCCCGGCGCCGCACCCAGGTCCACGGCGCGCAGGCCCTGCTTCAGGAGCCGCTGCTGGTCATCGTGGCCGAGGAAGGCGTGGAAGGCCTCGGCGAGCTTCATGGTCGAGCGGCTGGGCGCCTCGCGCGGGAAGCGCAGGCGCGGGATGCCCATGGGCCAGGGGCTGCCGTTGTCGAGGTCGGACACGCCCAGCCAGGCCTCGCCCGAGTCCGGGAAGAAGACGTGCAGCCGCGGCGCCCGGCGCGCGTCGCACTTCACCTCGCGCGCCTCGAGGGCCTTCACGAGGTGCGGCTCGAACTTGCGCGCGAAGGCGGCCACGGGCTTGCCCGTCTCGGTGTCGGCGGCCTCCGCCCAGACGGCGGCGTAGGGGCCGTGGCGTGCCGCCGCCTCGGCGATGGGGCCGGCGCGGTCGCGGCCGGAGAGCTCCACGTGGGCGAAGACGAAGACGAGCTGGCGGGCGAAGGCGAGCTCGTCGTAGCGGACGTGCTTGCGAAGCCGCGCCATGGCCTGTGCGGATTCGGGCGTGAACAGCACCGCGCCGCCGCCGCCCAGGGCCTCGGCCTCGCCCTCGATCCCCAGGGCATAGACCTGGTCGACGATCTCCTGGGCGCATTCTTGCTCGAAGCCGGCGCGGCAGTAGAGGAGGAGGGCGTTCATGGGCGGGGTGTCCGGGTCGATGGGGGTCGGTAAGGCAGGCGCTATTGTGAGATTGCTTCGCTGCGCCCGCAATGACACATTGCGTAGCATGTCATTGCGAGGCGGCCGCAGGCCGACGTGGCCATCTCGTCCATCGTGAGGCCAAAATCGAGATTGCTTCGTCGCATGGCTCCTCGCAATGACAGCGTCGGGTTGCTAATGCGTCATTGCGAGCCCCGCTCCGCGAGGATAAACGCAGCGAAGCAATCTCATCAAAAACACAGGGAGGACGCATGTCCGCACGCCAATACTACGTCTACATCCTGACCAACCAGGGCAACTCCGTCCTCTACACCGGCGTGACCAACGATCTGGAACGCCGTCTCTACGAACACGCAAACGGCCTCACGCCGGGCTTCGCCAGCAAATACCGCTGCCACAGGCTGGTCTACTTCGAAGCCACGGAGAGCGTCGATTCGGCCATCGCCCGGGAGAAGCAGATCAAGGCGGGTTCAAGGGCGAAGAAGCTCGCGCTCGTCGAGGCGATGAATCCGGGATGGCGGGATCTGGCGGAGGATTGGGGGCGGTAGGCCCGTCATTGCGAGGAGCGTAGCGACGAAGCAGTCTTGATGTTGGCGGTCCGAAAGGCGAGATTGCCGCGTCGGCCTGCGGCCTCCTCGCAATGACAAGCAGGAGCTCAGTCCGGCAGCTTCTTGCCCGGGTTGAGGATGCCCTGCGGGTCGAAGGTCTGTTTCAGCGCGCGCATGAGGGCCAGGGTGTCGGCCTCGATCTCCAGGGGGAGGAAGCCGCGCTTCTCGCTGCCGATGCCGTGCTCGCCGGAGAGACTGCCCGCAAGCCGCATCACGGTCTCGACCAGCTCCCGGCGGCAGGCCCGCGCGCGCTCCATCTCCTCGGCATCGTCCTGGTGCACCATGATGTTCACGTGCAGGTTGCCGTTGCCGGCGTGGCCGAAGGCGACGAGCGGCACGCGGTGGCGCCGGCCCATCGCGTCGATGGCCTCCACCAGTTCCGCGAGCCGCGTGACCGGCACCACCACGTCCTCGTTGATCTTGAGGGGCGCGATCTTCTTCACCGCCATGGACAGCGACTTGCGCGCGGTCCACAGGCGGGCGATCTCTTCTTCGGTGAAGCCGCTCTGGATCTCGATGAGGCCCTCGCCCGCGAGCGCCTTCTCCAGGGCGGCGATCTGGCGCGGCACGTCGTCGTGGGCGCCGTCGGCGGCCACCATGAGCACGGCCCGGGTGCCCTCGGGCAGGCCCTCGGCGCCGCCGTAGGCGCGGATGGCCTCGATGGAGCGGCGGTCCATGAACTCCAGGGCGCTGGGCACCACGGCCTGGCGCATGACCCGGATGATGGCCTCGCAGGCGGCGCGGTTGCCGGCATAGCACACGCGCAGGTTGGCGATGCGCTCCGGTGCCGGCACCAGCCTGAGCGTGGCCTCGGTGATCAGCGCCAGCGTGCCCTCCGAGCCGACGAGCAGCCGGGTGAGGTCGTAGCCCGTGGCGTACTTGGTGGTGCGGCTGCCGGTGCGGATCTCGCGGCCGGCGCCGGTGACCGCCCTGAGTGCGAGCACGTGGTCGCGGGTGGCGCCGTACTTCACCGCGCGGGGGCCGGCGGCGTTCATCGCGAGGTTGCCGCCGATGCGGCAGTAGGCGCCGCTGCCCGGGTCGGGGGCGTACATGAGGCCTTTCGAGCGCGCGAGGCGGTCGATGTCGTCGGTGACGACACCGGGCTCCACCACCACGAGGCGGTTGTCCGGGTCGAACTCCAGCACCCGGTTCATGCATTCGAAGCTCACCACCAGGCTGCCGGGCGCGGGCAGGGCCCCGCCCACGTTGCCGGAGCCGGCGCCGCGCGGGGTGAGGGGGAGCTTGTGCCTGAGCGCGAGGCGCACGAGGCCGGCGACCTCGTCGTGGCTCGCGGGGAAGAGCACCGCCTCCGGCGTGCAGGACCTCGGGGTCTCGTCCCGGGCGTAGAGGGCCCGCGTGTCGGCGTCGGCCCGGGCGCGCTCGGGGCCCAGCAGGGCGGCGAATTCGGCGAGGATCTCAGGCGCGAGCATTACGGATTGGCACGCGAGCAGGGTGCCGTCGTGGGAGCGGCTTCAGCCGCGAAGCTTCGGCTGGCACCGCATTCGCGGCTGAAGCCGCTCCCACAAACATGTTGTCGAACCCATGACCTAAACGCATCAGCCCAGCGCGGCCTCGATGACCTCGGCGGCCGGGACCATGGCGTCGGTGTCGGCGAAGCGGCCGTGGGTCTCCTGCACCGCGGCGTCGTAGAGCAGGCGGTTGAAGGGTTGTTTGGCCTGGTCCTGCATGGCCTGGCGCAGGGCCTGGGTCATCACCCGGTCGAGCGACACCAGGCGGCGCGCGGCGACGCGGCCGTCGTCGGCGTCGACCAGCACCAGGCGCAGGCGGGCGCGCTCGCCCGGCGGCTCGGCGGGCAGCTCCCGCGGCTCGGGCACCAGGTGCACGTTGAAGGCCACGTCCGACCACTCGCACACGTTCTGGATCTTGTAGAGCAGGAAGGCGGCCGGACCGTTGAGATACAGGCCCACGTCGATGGGCTGGGCGCGGAAGCCCTCGACCTCGATGCTGCTGGGCCGCGTCCAGAAGAGGGTGAGCTCGTGGGCGCCCTGGCTGTAGAGGTAGCGCGCCCCTTCCGAGTAGTGGCTGTAGTTGGGGTCGTAGGGCTCGCCGACCTGGGGGCCGCTCACCACCACATCGGGGCGCTGGAAGGTGTGGATGTGGCTCATTTCTTGGACTCTGGCAGCAGGGCGTACATCATGGCGACCATCTCGGGGTCGAAGTCGAAGCCGAGCTCCAGGCCGGGGTTCAGGGTGATGCCCAGGCCCCCGCCCATGCGCTGCAGCACCCAGGAGAACTCGGTCAGCAGGCCGCCGCTGTAGTCGGGGTGGGCGGCCAGGATTTCCTTGGCCTGTTCCGGGGCGGAGAAGACGACGAGGGCGCGGTGGCCCTCCTCGTCCTGGATGACCAGGGGCTCGGCCTTGGTCGAGCGCTGGAAGCCGGCGATGGCGTGCTTCTCGTCCTTCACCGGCATGAACACCTGGAGGCCGAGCAGCCGGCTGACGAAATCCTCCGGCGTCACCTGGCCGCCGTGCACCTGGACGAGCAGATGTTCGAGTTCGTTGCGGGGTTGTGTGTCCATGGCTGGGCGTGCGCTGGAAAGACACGCAGGATAGCACCGGCGGGGGCTCGGGGGGAGGGCTGCGGGGCCGTCGATCCGGCAAGAGGACGCCAGGCGCGGGGGCGGCTTTCCCCCATCCGGGGACAAGCGCATGTTTGCGGTGCCGCTGCGCGGCGCTGCCCCCTCACCCCTGCCTTTATCCCCCGGAGGGGGCTCTCCCCACAGGGGAGAGGGGGACTTGGCCCAGACGGAGCGGCCCGGTTCGTTGACCCGGGTGTTGGTGCCGGCCGCGCAGGCGTCGACGCGGGGCAGGTGGCGTGCGGGGGCCTGTCCCCGCGATAGTAAAGAGTGGCGGCAGCAGGTGGCCGCTTCTGATCAACACTTCCTTATGAGGTGGAACATGGCACTACGCTTAGGCGTGGACCTGGGCGGCACCAAGATCGAGCTCATCGCCCTCGACGGCGAGGGGCGGGAGCGGCTGCGCCGGCGGGTGGCGACGCCGCAGGGCGATTACCGGGCCACGCTCGCGGCCGTCGCCGCGCTCGTGCGGGGGGCCGAGGCCGAGCTGGGCGGCGAGGCCACGCTGGGCATCGGCACGCCGGGGGCGATCTCGCCGGCCACGGGGCTCATGAAGAACGCCAACTCGGTGTGCCTCAACGGCCGGCCGCTGAAGCAGGACCTCGAGCGCCTGCTCGGCCGGCCCGTGCGGATGGCCAACGACGCCAACTGCTTCGCCCTCTCCGAGGCGACCGATGGGGCGGCCGCCGGCGCCGAGGTGGTCTTCGGCGTCATCCTCGGCACCGGTTGCGGTGCCGGCGTGGTGGTGCGCGGCCAGGTGCTCACGGGGCCCAGCGCCATCGCCGGCGAGTGGGGCCACAACCCGCTGCCCTGGCCCGAGGACCCCGAGCGGCCGGGCCCCGCCTGCTACTGTGGGAAAAGAGGCTGCCTGGAGACCTGGCTCTCCGGCCCGGGGCTCGCCCGCGACCTGCGCGCGGCGGCGGGCCTCGATCTCGCGGCGGCGGAGATCGCGCGGCGCGCCGAGGCGGGCGACGCCGCCTGCGAGGCCGCCCTCGGGCGCTACGAGGACCGCCTGGCGCGGGGCCTGGCCCAGGTCATCAACATCCTCGACCCGGACGCCGTCGTGCTGGGCGGCGGGCTGTCCAAGCTCGCGCGGCTCTACGAGCGCGTGCCCCGGCTCTGGGGCCGCTACGTCTTCTCCGACGCCGTGCGCACCCGGCTCCTGCCGCCGAGATACGGCGACGCGAGCGGGGTGCGGGGCGCGGCCTGGCTCTGGGACGCGCCGCCCGGCTGAGGGGCGCCGTGGGAGCGGCTTCAGCCGCGATGCCCTTGCCGGCCTGATCATCGCGGCTGAAGCCCCTCCTACAGCCGCTCCTAACGCCCCCGCGAGCCGCCCGCAAATACGGCAAACCCTGTAGGCGCAAATACAGGGTTTGCCCCAGAGCCCACTGCAGTCCCCCTGCCTATCCTTGAAGCCAAGTTCCCCCGGCGGCGTTGTGGCCGGAGGCGGCGGATCGGATCGAGGAGGGGCATGATGGCACGGCAGGCGCATCCGACACACCCATGGCCGGCAGCCGGCTTCACGCTGCTGGAGCTCCTGGTGGTCATGGTCATCATCGGCCTGCTGGTGGGCTATGTGGCGCCGCGCTACTTCGCCCAGGTGGGCAAGTCGGAGATCAAGGCGGCACGGGCGCAGATGGCCGCCATCGAGAGTTCCCTCGACCAGTACCGCCTGGACGTCGGCCGCTACCCCAGCACCGAGCTCGGCCTCGCCGCGCTCTTCGCGCAGCCGGCCAACGAGCCGCGCTGGGCCGGGCCCTACATGAAGAAGCAGGTCCCGCCCGACCCCTGGGGCAATGCCTACGTCTACCGCATGCCGGGCGAGCACGGCGAGTACGACCTGTACTCCTACGGCAAGGACGGCCAGCCCGGCGGCAGCGGCGAGGCGGCCGACGTCACCAGCTGGTAGCGGCGCAGGGAGGCGGCGATGCAATACCAGATCAGGGTGCTCAGGGAGGGGGAGGGGGTGGCGGCCGTCACCCTGGAGGCCCCGGACGCGGGCGAGGCCGCAGCCCTCGCCCGGGCCCAGGGCTATGCGGTCCTCTCGGTCCAGGCGCAGGCCGCATGGAGCGGGCTCGCCGGCCTCACCGGGCGCCTCGGCTCGGGCTTCCAGTTGAGCCTCTTCAGCCAGGAGCTGCTGACCCTGCTGCGTGCGGGCCTCAACCTGGTGGAGGCCCTGGAGACCCTGGCCGAGAAGGAGCACCGCGCCGAGCAGCGCAGGCTGCTGAAGAGCGTCATCGCCCGGCTCTACGAGGGCCATCCCCTGTCCTACGCCCTGCAGCAGTTCCCGGCGGTCTTTCCCCCGCTGTACGTGGCCACCGTGCGCGCCAGCGAGAAGACCGGCGACATCGGCGAGGCGCTGGCCCGCTATGTCGCCTACCAGGCCCAGGTGGACGCCGTGCGCAAGCGTATCGTCAGCGCCGCCATCTATCCCGTCCTGCTGATGCTGGCGGGTACCGCGGTGACGCTGTTCCTGCTGCTCTACGTGGTGCCCAGGTTCAGCCGCATCTACGAGGACGTCGGCCGCGAGCTGCCGCTCTTCTCCCAGGTCCTGATGGGCTGGGGGCGGATGCTGGAGGCGCACACGGGGCTGGTCGTCCTGGCCCTGCTGGGCCTGGCCGGCGGCCTCGTCTACGCGCTCGCCCAGCCGGGCCTGCGGCGCTGGCTGCTGCAAGGGCTCTGGCGCCTGCCGGCGATGGGCGAGCGGCTCAAGATCTACCAGCTCGCGCGCTTCTACCGCACCCTGGGCATGCTGCTGCGCGGCGGCATCCCCGTGGTCACCGCCCTGGACATGGTCTCCGGGCTGCTGCCCCAGGCCATGCAGGCCGCGCTCGGCCAGGCGGCGCGGGCGATCCGCGAGGGACTGCCCTGCTCCGCCGCCATGGAGGCGCACGGGCTCACCACCGCCGTGTCCGTGCGCCTGCTGCGCGTGGGCGAACGCACCGGGGACCTGGGCCGGATGATGGAGGCCATCGCCGGCTTCTACGACGACGAGCTGGCGCGCTGGGTGGACTGGTTCACCCGGCTCTTCGAGCCGCTGCTGATGGCCTTCATCGGCGGGGTGATCGGCCTCATCGTCGTGCTCATGTACCTGCCCATCTTCGAACTCGCCGGGAGCATCCAATGAAGCTGACGGAAGCGGTCGACCTGCAGGCCCCGGCCATCGCCGGCGAGCAGCTGCGCGCGGCGCGCGAGCGGGCCGGGCAGGGCCGGCGCCGCACCCTGGAGGTGCTGGAGGAGATGCTGGCCCTGCCCGCCGGCGAGTTCGCCGCCCGCCTGGGGGCGACCCTGCACCACCCCGTGCTGGACATGGCCGCCCTCGACCGCCTCGGGCCCGCCTTCGAGGTCATTGCCTTCACCGAGGCGGTGGAGCGCGAATGCCTCGCCCTGCGCGACGACGCGGGGCGGCTCGTGGCGGTGTTCGGCGACCCCTTCGACGCCGGGCTGCAGGCCTGGCTGGAGGAGCGCGTCCGCGAGCCCTGCACCCGGGCGCTCGCGCACCCGGCGGACATCAATGCCTGGCTCGCGCGCCGCGAGGAGGGCATGCACGCCATGGACCGCGTGCTCGCCGGCCAGACCGGGGGCGGGCGCGCGGGGCAGGCGGCCGAGGACCTGTCTCTGAAACGCATCAGCGAGGACACCAGCCCCGTGGTCAAGCTCGTGCACTCCACCCTCTACGACGCGCTCAAGACCGGGGTGAGCGACATCCATCTCGAGACCGGGGCCGCAGGGCTCGCCATCAAGTACCGCATCGACGGGGTGCTCACCCAGGTGGGCGCGGTCGAGGGCCAGGAGCTCGCCGAGCAGGTGCTCTCGCGCATCAAGGTCATGTCCGAGCTCGACATCGCCGAGCGGCGCATCCCCCAGGACGGCCGCTTCAAGGTCGCCATGCGCGGGCGCGAGGTGGACTTCCGCGTCTCGGTCATGCCCAGCATCTTCGGCGAGGACGCGGTGCTGCGCATCCTGGACAAGCAGGCCCTCGCCGACCAGGTCCGGGGCCTGCGCCTCGACTGCCTGGGCTTCGACGAGGCGACCATCGCGCTCCTGCGCCGGCTCGCCGCCGAGCCCTACGGCATGCTGCTGGTGACCGGCCCCACGGGCTCGGGCAAGACCACCACGCTCTACGCCGCCATCTCCGAGATCAACCGCGGCCAGGACAAGATCATCACCATCGAGGACCCGGTGGAGTATCAGCTGCCCGGGGTGCTGCAGATCCCGGTCAACGAGAAGAAGGGGCTCACCTTCGCCCGGGGCCTGCGCTCCATCCTGCGGCACGACCCGGACAAGATCATGGTGGGCGAGATCCGCGACCCGGAGACCGCGCAGATCGCCCTGCAGTCGGCGCTCACCGGGCACCTCGTCTTCACCACCGTGCACGCCAACAACGTCTTCGACGTGATCGGCCGCTTCATGCACATGGGGGTGGACCTCTACAACTTCGTCTCGGCTTTGAACGGCATCCTGGCCCAGCGCCTGGTGCGGCTCAACTGCCCGCACTGCGCCGAGCCGGCGGCACCCGAGCCCAGGCTCCTGGCCGAGTCGGGCCTCGCGCCCGGGCTGGCGGCCGGCTACGCCTTCGCCGCCGGGCGCGGCTGCGGGCAGTGCTGGGGCACGGGCTACAAGGGCCGCAAGGCCATCGCCGAGCTGCTCTACCTGAACGACGAGATCCGGGAAATGATCGTCGCCCGCCAGCCCCTCCGGCTCATCAAGGAGGCGGCGCAGCGCAACGGCACCCGCTTCCTGCGGGAGTCGGCGCTGGAGCTGGTGCGCCGGGGCGAGACCACCTTGCAGGAGATCAATCGTGTCACCTTCGTGGCGTGAATCGGTGCGCGCGGCGCTCGGCCCGGGCGAGGTCGGCCTCGTCCGGCTCGGCGCCGGCTGGCCGCAGGTGGTCGAGGGGCGGGTCGTGCCCTGCGCGGCGCCGGCCGCCGCCGATCCGAACAAGCCGGACGGACCGCCCTGGGCCCCGGCCCTGGCCGCCCTGCGCGACGGGCTCGCCGCCCTGGACGGGCGCGGCGGCGAACTCACCGTGGTGCTCTCCAACCACTTCGTGCGCTACGCCCTGCTGCCCTGGAACGAGGGCCTGGCGGGGGAGGCGGAGGAGCTCGCCTACGCCCGCCACCGCTTCGCCCAGGTCTACGGCGAGGCGGCGGCCCAGGCCTGGGACATCCGCGTGAGCCCGGACGGCGGCGGGCCGCAGCTCGCCTGTGCGGTGGACGCCGGGCTCATCGCCGGCCTGGACGAGGCCGCCGCCGCCGCCGGCCGCCGGCTGCGCTCGGTCCAGCCCTATCTCATGGCGGCTTACAACCGCTGGCGCCGGGCGCTCGCCGGGCCGCTCACCTGGTTCGTCCTGGCCGAGCCCGGCCGGCTCTGCCTCGCGGCGCTGCAGGGCGGGCGCTGGCACGACCTCGCCAACCTGCGTGCCGATGCCGGCTGGGCCGGGGCGCTGCCCGGTCTGCTCGCGCGCCAGCGCCTGCTGGCCGGCCTGGACGGCGCGCCCGGCCGGGTCTGCGTCTACGCCCCGGACGCGGCCGCCGAGCAGGCCCTGCAGCAGGCCGGCGAGGCGGTCGAGGGGCTGCGCCTGCCGCCGCTGCGGGGCCTGCCCGCGGAGCGGGCCGCCGATCTCGAGATGGCGCTCAACGGCTAGGCGAAGGAGGCGGAACCATGATGCGACCCCTGAGACTCGACTACCGGCGCCGCGAAACCGCGCGCCCCTGGGCGGGCTGGGCCGGGCTCGTGCTGGCCGGGCTGGCCCTGGCCGGCCTGGGCTGGCACCACCGCCAGCTCGCCCAGGACATCGAGCTGCGCGAGGCCGAGCTCGGCCGGCTCGCCCAGGGCCTGCGGCCCGAACGGGCCGAGGCCGCCTCGCCCCAGGGGCAGCGCCTGGAGGCGGAGCTGCGCCAGGCGCGCGAGGTCCTGCAGCAGCTGGGCATCCCCTGGGAGGACCTCTTCGCCGCCGTGGAGGCCGCGACCACCGACGAGGTCGCCCTCCTGGGCATCGAGCCCGAGCCCAGGCGCGAGGAGGTGCGCATCGTCGGCGAGGCCAAGACCTACCCGGCGGTGCTCGACTACGCCCGGCGCCTCGAGGCGAGCGCGCCGCTCGCCGGCGTGCACCTGCAGAACCATCAGATCCAGACCCAGGATCGGGAGCGGCCGGTGCGCTTCGTCCTGGGCGCGGCATGGAGGGGACGGCCATGAAGGCGTGGATGCGGCGGCTGCGGCGCGAGGTGCGGCGCCTGTCCTGGACCTGGCTCGCCGCCCTGGGCCTGGCGTGCGCTGCCGCGGCCCTGTATTACGCGGGGGTGCGCCCCGCCGAGCGCGAGCTCGCGGCCCTGGAGCGCGGCGCCGCCGAGCTGCAGGCGCAGCAGCGGCTCGGCGCCGAGCGCGGCGCGCGGCAGGACCCGCGGGTGCAGCTCGCCCGCTTCTACGCGCACTTCCCCGCCGGCGCCAGCGCCCCCAACTGGCTCGAGCGCATCCACGACGCCGCCCGGGCCCACCGCCTGGATCTCATGCAGGGCGACTACCGCCTCGCCCGCAGCGGCCAGGGCCAGCTCGCCCGCTATCAGGTGACCCTGCCGCTGCAGGGCAGCTATCCGAACATCCGCGGCTTCCTCAACGCCGTGCTCTCCGAGGTGCCGGCGGCCTCGCTGGACCAGGTCGCCTTCGAGCGCCAGAAGATCGGCGAGGACGCGGTGCGGGTGACCGTGCGCCTCACCCTCTACCTGCGGGGCACGTCATGAGGCTGCGCGCCCTGCACGGCCTGATCCTCGCCCTGGCCGCGACGCTGCTCCTGGTGTCCGCCGACGGCGGCGTGCTGCGGACGCCAGCGCAGGCGTCCACCGCGGCCCGGGACGCCGAGCGCCCCGCGGCGCGCGCCGCCGAGGACGCTGCCCTGCCCGCGCGGCAGCCCGAGCCCGAGCAGACCCGGTCGCCGCAGGCCGCCGGCCTCGACGAGGAGGTCGGGCGCATCCGCCGCGACCGGCTCGCCTGCACGGCCGAGGGCGGCGCCCCGGCCGACCTCTTCGCGGGCAAGTCCTGGTACGTGCCGCCGCCCCCGCCGCCGCCGCCCAAGCCCTCGCCCCCGCCTCCGCCCACGGCGCCGCCGCTGCCCTTCGCCTTCCTGGGCAGCTACCAGGAGCCCGACGGCCGGCAGATCTATTTCCTGACCCGGGGCGAGCGGCTCTACACCGTCTCGGCCGGGGACGTGATCGACGGCACCTACCGGGTCGAGGAGGCCAGCGGCGGGCAGCTGGGGCTCACCTACCTGCCCCTGAACATCCTGCAGTCCATGAACGTGGGGGAGGCATCATGAAGACGGTGAGGCATCTCGCCGGGCGGCGGCGCTGGCTGCCCGGCCTGCTCCTGGCGGCCGTGCTGGCCGCCTGCGCCAACGACCAGCTGCACCGCGAGGGGCTGGACCTCGTCAGGCAGGGCCGCGTCGAGGAGGGGCTCGCCGTGCTCGAACGCGCGGCGCGCGAGTCGCCCAAGGACCTCGCCATCCGCGCCGACTACATCCGCGAGCGGGACCGCGCCATCGGCCTCCTCGTCGCCCTGGGCGAGCGCGCGGCCGAGGCGGGGCGCCGCGACGAGGCGGCCGGCTACTTCCGGCGCGTGCTCGCCCTGGACGCGGACAACACCCGGGCGCGCGCGGGCCTCGCCGGCGTCGAGAAGGACGCGCGCCACGAGGCCGCGGTGCGGGAGGCTCGGGCCCTCTTCGACAAGGGCGACCTGGAGCGGGCGCAGGCCAAGCTCCAGGCCGTGTTCCTGGAGAACCCCGGGCACGCCGGCGCCGCCGAGCTGCGCCGCGAGATCGAGGCGCGCCAGGCCCAGGACGCCATGGCCCAGCCCACGCTGACCTCGAAATTCAAGCGCCCGGTGAGCCTGCAGTTCCGCGACGCCAACCTGAAGCTGGTGTTCGAGGCCCTGTCGCGCACCAGCGGCATCAACGTCATCGTGGACAAGGACGTGAAGGCCGACCTGAAGACCACCCTCTTCGTCAAGGACGCCTCGGTGGAGGACACCATCGACCTCATCCTGATGCAGAACCAGCTCGAGAAGAAGGTGCTCAACGAGAACACCGTCTTCGTCTACCCCAACACCCCGGCGAAGACCAAGGAATACCGCGACCTGGTGATCCGCACCTTCCACTTCACCAACGCCGACGCCAAGCAGATGCTCACCCTGATCAAGACCCTGCTGAAGACCAGGGACATCTTCATCCACGAGAAGACCAACTCCCTGGTCATGCGCGACACCCCCGAGGCCGTGCTCCTGGCGGAGAAGCTCATCGCCGCCCAGGACCTCGCCGAGCCCGAGGTGATGCTGGAGGTGGAGGTGCTGGAGGTGCTGCGCAGCAGGCTCACCGAGCTGGGCATCCACTGGCCCGGCTCGGTCGGGCTGACGGTCACCGGCACCGATGCCAGGACGGAATCGATCATCGGAGCCGGCGGGGCGGTCGTCACCACCACCACCCCCGCCGGCCCGCTCACCCTGGAGGCGCTCAAGCGCCTCGGCGCCGAGGACATCCGGGTCACGCCGCTGACCGCGACCATCAACCTCAGGAAGGAGGTGGGCGACTCCAACCTCCTGGCGAGCCCGCGCATCCGCGTGCGCCACCGCGAGAAGGCCAAGATCCTGATCGGCGACCGGGTGCCGGTGATCACCAACTCGGTCACCCCGGTGGCCACCGGCACCCCCGTGGTCACGGGCCAGGTGCAGTACCTGGACGTCGGCCTCAAGCTCGAGGTGGAGCCCGAGATCCACATGGACGACGAGGTCGCGATCAAGACCTTCCTGGAGGTAAGCTCCATCGCCCGCGAGGTGACCAACCCCACCTCCGGCACCGTCGCCTACCAGATCGGCACCCGCACCGCCACGACGGTGCTGCGGCTCAAGGACGGCGAGACCCAGGTGCTCGCCGGGCTGATCAACGACGAGGACCGCAAGAGCGCGGCCAAGGTGCCGGGGCTGGGCGACATCCCCCTGCTCGGGCGGCTCTTCTCCAGCCACAAGGACGACGCGCGCAAGACCGAGATCATCCTCTCGATCACGCCGCGCATCGTGCGCAACATGCGCCGCCCCGAGGCCGACGTCATGCACTTCTGGTCCGGCACCGACGCCACCCTGCGCAACCTGCCCCTGACCCTGCAGCCGGTGGGCCTGGTGAAGGCGCCTGCCCCGGCGGCGGCCCCGGCGCGCCCGCCCGCCCCGGCGGCGCGGCCCGCCGTGTCCGCGGCCCTGCCCCCGGCGGCGCCGGCCGCCGCCGAGGCCCCCCTGGCCCTGAGCTGGCAGGGCGCGGCCCAGGCCCGGGTGGGCGAGCAGTTCCAGCTCGTGCTCCAGGCCGAGACCGGCGCCCGGGTCGCCAGCGTGCCCATGACGATCGCCTACGACGCCACGGCCCTGGAGGTGGTGGAGGTGGCCGAGGGCGACTTCCTCAGGCAGGGCGGCACCCCGACCACCTTCACCCGGGACATCGTCCCCGGCAGCGGCCAGGTCCACGTCGAGATCGCCCAGGCGGGCGAGGGCGGCACCGGCCGCGGCAGCCTCGCGGTCATCACCTTCAAGGCCCTCGCCGCCCGGCCGCAGACCCAGGTCAGCGTCTCCGCGCCCCAGGCCGCGGACGCCGCCGGGGTCTCCCTGCCGGTGAGCCTGCCGGCGCCGCACAGCTTGAGCCTCAACCCATGAAGGCGCGCGGCTTCACCCTCATCGAGCTGGTGGTCACCGTGGCCATCGTCGCCGTCCTCGCCCTGGTGGCGCTGCCCATGGCCGAGCTCGCCGTGAAGCGCGGCAAGGAGCAGGACCTGCAGGCCGCCCTGCGCCAGATCCGCGGCGCGCTCGACGCCTACAAGAAGGCCTCGGAGGCGGGGCACATCCTGGCCAGGGTCGACGGTTCGGGCTACCCCGCCTCGCTGGACGAGCTGGTGGCGGGGGTGGACGACGCCCAGAGCCCCGTGCCGCGCAAGATCTACTTCCTGCGGCGCCTGCCCCGCGACCCCTTCGCCGCCGACCCCCAGCGGCCGGCGGCCGAGACCTGGGGGCTGCGCAGCTACGCGAGCCCGCCCGACGAGCCGCAGCCGGGAGACGACGTCTTCGACGTCCATTCCCTGGCGCCGGGCGTGGGGATGAACGGCATCCCGTACAAGGAGTGGTGAGCATGAATGCGGGCGAGGGGCGAGAGGCGATGGGCGAGGGGCGGGGCCGGGGGCTTTTTATCCTCTCGCCGCCGGCCCGGCGCCCCGCGCCCGCCCGCAGGGCCGCCTTCACCCTCATCGAGCTGCTGGTGGTCATGGCCATCATCGCCACCCTGCTCACCCTGGCCGTGCCCTATTACTTCGGCAGCCTGGAGCGCTCGCGCGAGGCGGTGCTGCGCGAGAACCTCGCGCTCATGCGCACCGCCCTGGACCAGCACTACGGCGACGTCGGCCGCTATCCCGAGAGCCTGGAGGACCTGGTGAGCAAACGCTACCTGCGCCGCATCCCGCAGGACCCGATCACCGAGAGCGCGGCCTCCTGGGTGACCGTGCCGCCCCAGGACCCGGCCCAGGGCGCGGTCTACGACGTCAAGAGCGGCGCCGAGGGCAACGCTGCCGACGGCACGCCCTACGGGGAGTGGTGAGGATGCATCCAGTCGACCGTCATCAGTTGGCAGTAGGCAATCGGAAGGCAAGAGACACCCGGCCTTGCGCTGCCGCCGTGGGAGCGGCTTCAGCCGCGAATACAACGCCCGTAGGGGAATCGCGGCTGAAGCCGCTCCCACAGGCGACCGCCGACCCGCCTCGCCAGGCCGGCTTCACCTATCTCGGGGCGCTCGCCGCCGTCGCCCTCCTGAGCGCCGTGCTGGGGGCCACCGCCGCGGTCTGGCACACCGCCGTCACCCGGGAGAAGGAGCGCGAACTGCTGTTCGTGGGGCAGCAGTTCCGCCTCGCCATCGAGCGCTACCACCGCGCCACCCCGGGCCAGGTGAAAAGATTTCCGCCCACCCTGGAGGCCCTGCTGGAGGATGCGCGCCTGCCCGGCACCCAGCGCTACCTGCGCCGCCTCTGGCGCGACCCCGTCACCGGGCAGGCCGAGTGGGGCCTGGTCAAGGGCCCCGACGGGGCCATCCTGGGCGTGCACAGCCTCTCGGAGGCGCGGCCCCTCAAGACCGCCGGGTTCGAGCCCGAAGAGGGCCGCTTCGAGGGGGCGGAACGCTACGCCGACTGGGTCTTCGTCTACCGCCCGGCGCAAGCGTCGGCCCGGCAGAGGCCCCCGCCGGGCCACGCCCCGGCTCTGGACTAGGAGCCTGTCGGACTTGAAGAATCGAAGCGAAAACGGAGTTTTGGCGATTTCGCCGGGCAATAGTCGCACTATTGCCCAAGAAAGCGGCGAAATATGGACCGTTCCGCCGAATTTGCAGCCGATTTCCTTTAAGTCCGAGAGGCTCCTAGAATTGTCGTTCGGGGGGTGATCATGATCAGCAATCGCATACTCATCGTCGAGGACCACACCCTGCTGCGGCAGGGCCTGCAGGCCATGCTCGCGGCGGACCCGAACCTGGAGGTCGTGGGCGAGGCCGAGGACGGCCGCCAGGCCGTGCGCCTGGCCGCCAGTCTCACGCCGGGGCTCATCCTCATGGACCTGTCCATGCCGGGCATCAACGGCACCGAGGCCATCGCCGAGATCAAGCGGCGCTTTCCCGATATCCGCATCCTGGTGCTCACGGTGCACAAGGCCGAGGAATACATCCGCGAGGCCCTCAGGGCCGGCGCCGACGGCTACGTGCTCAAGCACGCCACCCGCGACGAACTCATGCTCGCCATCCGCAGCATCCTCAGCGGCAAGACCTACCTCAGCCCCGACGTCGCGGAGAAGGTGGTCAACGGCTACCTCGACGGCGGCAGGGGGCTCAACGCCCCCACCGCCCTGGAGAGCCTGACCCTGCGCGAGCGCGAGGTGCTCAAGCTCATCGCCGAGGGGCATGCGAACAAGCACATCGCCGGCTACCTGTGCGTGAGCGTGAAGACCGTGGAGAAGCACCGCTCCAACCTGATGAAGAAGCTGGACCTGCACAACGCCGCCGCGCTCACGGCCTTCGCCATCGCAAGGGGGATGGTCGGCTAGCCCGAGCGCTCCCCGGGGCCAGCATGATCCGTCCGCGACTGCGCTATCCGCGCTCCTTCACCACCCTGCTGCTCGTCGGCCTCTCCCTGGTCGCCCTGCCCCTGCTGGCGGGCATGCTGAGGATGGGCTACATGCTCGACCAAATGGCGCGCGAAGGCCGCCAGTCCGTGGCGATCACCGTGGAGGCGACCCGGGCGACGCGCCAGATGGCCGAATCCGCCCTCGCCCTGGAGCGGGCCGCGGGCCAGTACCACGTGCTGCAGGATCCGGCGCTCGGTGCGAGCCTGCTCGCGCCCCACCGCGACTTCCTGGCCGCCGTGGCGACGCTGCGCAGGCTGCCCCTGGACGGCCGGCAGCAGCGCCAGCTGAGCGCCATCGAGGCCATGGAGGCGACGCTGTTCGACGGCCTGGCCGCAGGTGCGGGGCCCGGGGCGCGGCGGTTCGAGGCCCTCGGCCCCGAATTCGACCGCCTGCACCGGACGGCCGCGGCCATGACCCTCGAGGGCAACCGCCTCATCGACCAGCAGGTCGCTGCCCTGGGCCGCACCGCGGACGGCATCCGGCGGACCCTGATCGGCCAGGCCCTGGCCCTGGTCCCGCTGTCGCTGCTCATGGCCGGCCTCTTCTCCTGGGTCGTCGCCCAGCCCCTGAGGCAGCTGGCCCGGGCGATCCGCCGCATCGGGGAGCACGACCTCGGGGCGGGCCCGCCCGTCGAGGGCCCCCGCGATCTCGTCTTCCTGGGCGAGCAGGTGGACTGGCTGCGCCGGCGCCTGCTGGAACTGGAGGCACAGCAGGGGCGCTTCCTGCGCCAGGTCTCGCACGAGCTCAAGACCCCGCTCGCGGCCCTCAAGGAGGGGGTGGAGCTGCTCGCCGACGGCGTGGCGGGCGAGCTGGGGCCGCAGCAGGCGGAGGTGGCGGAGATCATGCGCAACAACGCCCGCGACCTGCAGCTGCGCATCGAGGACCTGCTCAGCTACAGCCGGCTCGCGCAGGGGGCCAACCCGCTGACGGCCTCGCCCCTGGCGGTGGCGGAGCTCCTGGAGGCCGCCGGCCAGCGTCAGGCGCTGGCCATGCTCGGCAAGCAGGTGAAGCTCAGCGCGGACGTCGGCGATGCGAGGGTGCTGGGGGACCGGGCGGGGCTGGAGACCGTGCTCGACAACCTGCTCGCCAACGCCATCCGCTTCAGCCCCGAGGGGGGTAGCATCGAGGTGACGGCGAGGAAGCTCGATGGGCGCTGCGAGATCGTGGTCTGCGACGCGGGCCCGGGGGTGGCGCCGGAAGACCGGGAGCGGCTCTTCCAGCCCTACTACCGCGGCCGCATCCAGCGCCCCGGCCCGCTGCGCGGCAGCGGGCTCGGCCTGGCCATCGTCAAGGAATACGTGGAGGCCCAGGGCGGCGAGGTGGGCCTGCTGGAGGCGCGCCCGGGCGGCGCCTGCTTCCGCATCCTGCTGCCCGGCCCGGAGGAGGGAAGAGATTGAGTTGCGAACGTATGGGACGTATGGCGATCCTGGCCGCCGGCCTCTGCCTGGCGGGCTGCGCCGGCCTCGGCCCGGCGCAGCCCGCGCCGTCGGCGGCCGTGCGGGCCGAGCCCGCCTTCACCCTGACGGAGATGATGGCCTTCGCCGAGGCGAGCGCCCACCTGGACGCCAAGGTGCAGGCGGCGGAGGCGAGGCGCCTGAAGGCGGGGGCCGCCGCGAGCCCGGTCGACCGGCTCAAGCTCGCCTACCTGGCGAGCCGCGGCGGCGGCGAGGACCTCACCCGGGCCCAGGAGTGGCTCGCCGGCCTGGAGGGCGCCTTCGAGCAGGCGCCGCTGCGCCAGTACGTGCGCGAGCTGCAGCGGCTGGTGGCCGCGGAGCTCGCCCTGGCGCAGGAGCGCCGGCGCAGCGCCGAGCTGCAGGAGAAGATCGAGCGCCTGAAGAGCCTGGAACTCCAGCTCCAGGAGCGCGGCCCGGGCAAGACGGAGGCGAGATGAGCGCGCAGCCCGGCGTCCTCATCGTGGACGACGACGCCGACCTGCTGCGGCTGCTCGCCATGCGCCTCAGGTCCGCGGGCTACCGGGTGGACACCGCCGCGAGCGGCGAGGAGGCCCTGGCGCGGCTCGCGGTGGCGCGGCCCCAGGCCGTCATCACCGACCTGCGCATGGAGGGCATGGACGGGCTCGCCCTGTTCGACCGCATCCGGGCCCAGGACCCCGCCCTGCCGGTGATCGTCCTCACCGCCCACGGCACCATCCCGGACGCCGTGGAGGCCACCCAGCGCGGGGTGTTCGGCTACCTGACCAAGCCCTTCGATGCCGGGGAGCTGGTGGGGCTGCTCAAGCGGGCGATCGAGCTGCACCCGGCCGCCGGCGGCGAGGACGAGGGCAGGGCCTGGCGGGCCGGGCTCGCCACCGCCAGCCCGCGCATGGAGGCCCTGCTCTCGGAGGCCCATCTCGCCGCGCGCAGCGAGGCCAACGTGCTGATCCTGGGCGAGTCCGGCTCCGGCAAGGAGGTGCTCGCCCGCGCCATCCACCTGGCGAGCCCCCGCCGGGACCGGCCCTTCGTCGCCGTCAACTGCGCGGCCATCCCGGAGCCGCTGCTGGAGTCCGAGCTCTTCGGCCATGCCAAGGGCGCCTTCACCGGCGCCGTGGGCGCCCGCCCGGGCCTCATCCAGAGCGCGGAGGGCGGCACGCTGTTCCTGGACGAGATCGGCGACATGCCGCCGCCCCTGCAGGTGAAGCTGCTGCGGGTGCTGCAGGAACGGGAGGTGCGCCCGGTGGGGGCGAGCCAGGCCGTGCCCGTGGACGTGCGCATCCTCTCCGCCACCCACCGCGACCTGGAGGCCGCCATCGCCGAGGGCGGCTTCCGCGAGGACCTCTACTACCGGCTCAACGTGGTCGGCCTCGCCATCCCGCCGCTGCGCGAGCGGCGCGAGGACATCCCCCTGCTCGCGCACCAGTTCCTCAAGACCCTGGCGGCCCGGCATGGCCGCTCCGTCAGCGGCTTCACCCCCGAGGCCATGTCCATGCTGGCCGCCCACGACTGGCCGGGCAACGTGCGCCAGCTCATGAACACGGTGGAGCAGTGCTGCGTGCTGTGCACCACCGCGCTCATCCCCGCCGGCCTGGTCGCCCGCGCCCTGCGCGACCGGCCCGCGGAGATCCTGTCCTATGCCGAGGCCAAGGCCCGCTTCGAGCACGACTACCTCACGGGGCTGCTCAAGATCACCAACGGCAACGTCGCCGAGGCGGCCCGCCTGGCCGGACGCAACCGCACCGAGTTCTACCGACTGCTGCAGCGCCACCGGCTGACCGCCGCCCTGTTCAAGTCCTCCCAGTAGGCCGTCCCGATCCGGGACTGGAACGGTTCTTGCAGAGAACCTCCTGCCCCCGTCCGGGGGCGCCCTGTCAGTCGAGAAGGAGGAACTCCATGGACCCGGATCATCTGCGCCGTTTTCTCACCCTGGCCGCCATCGCCTTCGACCTCCCGCTGCCGGACCCCGACTCCGTGCTGCCCGCGACGCCAATGCGGCGCGGTGCATTCCGGACCGCGCCGAGGCCGGGGATGGCCGACGCGGGCCGCCGATCCGTGCGGCCTGCGGCGTCTGTCGCTACCCGGCAAATAAAAAGCCGTTTCGAATCCGTCCTCTAGGCCCGGCAGGCAAATCCCGTCGGGCAGAGGCGACAAGGCCGGGCCCTATCCCGCCCGCAGGGCCGGGCCTTCTTCATAACCGCCTGTTTCCGCGGATAAAAAAATCGTGGCATGCGGCTTGCTGGAGAGGGGGGCGGCCCAGGGCCGCATGGCTGCAGAAATTCGTGCTACCGAGGAGGAATGTATGAAGGCACCTACACGATCTGTCCGCATCACACTGCTGCTTGCCGCCCTGCTGGCGGGCCCGGCTTCTTTCGCGATGCCCGTGGCGCAGCCCCCGGTGCCGGAGTCGGCCCTGCCGAGCCGGCTGGCCGAGGAATACCGGCAAGCCGACCTCGACGCCGACGGCAGCATCTCGCACGCGGAATACCTGGCCGGGAAACACCGGATGACGGTCTTCCGCGAGGCCGACGGCAATTGCGACGCCCGCCTCGATCCGCAGGAATACGGCACGGCGCGTGCCATCGAGCGGCGCGAGCGGGTCGCCGGCTATCTGGGAGACGCCTGGCTGACGACCCGGGTGAAGTTCCGCCTGCTGCTGGACGACCTGCCGAGCGGACTGGGCATCGCGGTGCGCAGCCACGAGGGCACGGTGCGCCTCAGCGGCCGGCTCGGGGACGCCCGCGAGGCCTCGCGGGCGATCGAGGTGGCGAGCCGCGTCGAGGGCGTGGTGGCCCTCTACGCCGCCCTGAGCCTAAGGGGCTGAGGCGCCGGACAGGATGCGGCCCGGCTGCCCCGTGGCTAATGCAGGATCCGGCCCGAAGGACTCAGCTGTCCGCTTCCTGGCTGGCCGGCCAATGGATGCGGATCACGGTGCCCTCGCCCCTGGTGCTCGCGATCGCGAAGCGGCCGCCGGAGCATTCCGCCCGCTCGCGCATGCTCACCAGCCCCGTGCCGCCGAGGCCGTGGCCGCGTCGCGCGGCGATCTCGGCCGGGTCGAAGCCGACGCCGTTGTCCGAGATCTCCAGCTCGATGCCGCGCGAGGTCTTCTGCAGGCCGATGCGCACGGTGTCGGTCCGGGCATGCTTGGCGACGTTGTTCAGGGCCTCCTGCACGATGCGGAAGATCACCACCTTGAGCGGCACGGGGATGTCGGCCTCCCGGGCCCCGGCATCGAGCTCGACCCGGATGCCCTGGTAGACGGCCTGGTATTCCCGGCAGAACCAGCCCAGGGTGGCGAGGACGCCGAGGTCGTCCAGGATGGAGGGCCGCAGGTCCATGGAGATGCGCCGGACCTCCTCGATCGCCCCCTGGAGCTTGGGCACGATGTCCTGGAAGGGCTGCGGTCCCGCCGCGGCGGGGTGCTCGCGCAGTTGCGCCAGGGTGTTCTCCACCGAGAACTTGATCGCGCTCAGGATCTGGCCGAGGCCGTCGTGCAGCTCCGAGGCGATGCGCTGCCGCTCCTTCTCCTGGGCCGAGATCACCTGCGCCGAGAGCAGCCGAAGCTCGCACTCGGAGGCGCGCAGGGCCTGCTCCGCGCGCACCCGCTCGCTGATGTCGGTGACCACCGCGAAGCTGCCGGCATACTCGCCCGAGGGGTCGAGGATCGCCTTGGGCGAGACCTTGGCCCAGACCCGTTCGCCGCCCTGGCCCCTGAGGACGAGCTCGTAGGGTGTCTGATCGCCCCGGCCGCGATGCGCCATGCGCTCCTGCCAGTCCGCGAGGCAGTCCGGGTCGACGAAGTCCGTCGCCGGGCGTCCCAGGACCTCGCCGGCGCCGCAGCCGAGCATCCTGGCGAAGCGTTCGTTGACGTAGGCGAGGCGGCCGTCCCGGTCCTGGACGGCCAGGCCCTCGTTCATGGTCTCCACCAGCTGCAGGTAGCGGTCCCGGCTGCGCCCCAGGTCCGCCTGGGCCTGTTCGCGCTCGACGACCTCCTGGCGCAGCTGCCGGTTCGCGGCGTCGAGCTGGGCGGTGCGCGCCGTGATGCGCCGCTCGAGCTCCCGGGTCAGGGCCTGCAGGCCCGCTTCCGCCGCCTTGAGCTCGCTGATGTCGGCGACCACGGCCACCGCGTAGCCTTCCTGCCCGGCCCCGCCGTGGCCGGGGGCATGCACCTGGATGTCCAGATAGCGCCCGAGTGCCGGGTCCTCGGCCTGGCAGCGCGCCGCGGCGCCGTGCGCCGTGCTGCCGCAGACCTCGTCCAGGAAGCGCCTGAGATAACAGCCCGGTGCGGCGCAGTGCGGGTGCATGAGCGCGTGCAGGCAGCGCCCCTGGGCCTCGACCACGTCGCCGAGCCCCCAGCGCTCCACGGTCCGGTTGCAGCGCACCACGGCGCCCGCCGCATCCAGCAGGCAGACGAGCTGGGGCAGGGCGTCGGCCGTGGACTCCCATTCCTGCTTGACGTGCTCGACGTGATTGCAGACGGGGAAGGTGCAGCTCGGCGGAGCCGTCCACACCTCATGCAGGCGTACCGGGGTGCGGGTCGTGGTAGGACCGGTGCCTTCGCCAGGCGGACCTCCGGCGTGAGATCTGTCTTCAGTCATGGACTCCATCCCCTCCTGGAAACCTGCAGCTTGCGTACAGCCGGTTGTTATCGCCCGCGACGCGAGGCGTTTTATCTATCCAGCTTAGTGACAAAAGGCGGTTCGTCTAGGCGCCTCCGCACGCCTACGGTGAGCCAGAGCAACAAATACGCTATCCACCCCATGCCCGTGGTCCGCGCGGCCGGCTATCTTGAATTCCGGATGGCGAGCCCCCCGAACGGGCCATCACCCGGAGCGACGGGCATGCGTCCCAAGGCGCAGTGCCGGTGCGCCGATCCACGGATCCCTTTTCCGCCTGCAGTGCCGGCTCGCCGGGCAGCCCCGTTGCACGTCCCTGCCGCCGGCGACGACGCCCGGGTCCGCACTGCTCTATTTCCACCTGCCCCTAGGAGGCAAGCATGAAATTCACTCACAGCCTGATCGTCCTTTCCGCCCTGGCCGTTCCCCTGGCCTGGCCCACGGCGTCGGGCGCCCAGTCCACCGAGGCGCGCGACCTGGCTTCCAACTGCTTCCAGTGCCACGGCACCGACGGCCGGGCCGAGAAAGGCATGCCCAAGATCGCCGGCAAGGATGCCAAGGGCATGGTCGAGAAGATGCAGGAGTTCCGGCGCAGCACCGAATTCAAGAAGGTCATGACCCGCCACGCGCGCGGCTACACCGACGCCCAGCTTTGGCTGATCGGCGAGTACTTCGAGTCCATCCCGGAGAGCGGCGGCGACTAGCCCTGACCACGAGACATCCCCCTTAGCGACAACACCGGCTGCGGCCGGATCCGAGAGGAGAATCCTGATGCATGCACTGAATCGTCGCGACTTTCTCAAGGCTTTTGGAGCCACCGCCTCCCTGGCGCTCATGCCCGCCGCGCTGCGGGCTCAGACGGGGCAGCGGGTGGTGGTCGTGGGCGGCGGCTTCGGCGGTGCCACGGTGGCCAAGTTCCTGCGCCTGTGGGACCCGGGCCTGGAGGTGGTGCTGGTGGAGCCCAACCCGAACTACATCTCCTGCGTGATGAGCAACCTGGTGCTGCACGGGCGCCTGAATATGGCCGACATCACCTTGAGCTATGCCGGCCTGACCGGCAACCACGGGGTGCTGCTGGTGCCGCAGATGGTCGACGCCGTGGATGCGGATGCGCACAGCGTGCACCTCGCCAATGGCGACAGCCTGGGCTACGACAAGCTGGTGCTCGCCCCCGGCATCGGCTTCATCTATCCGGACGGTCTGCAGACGCCGCAGGCCCAGGCCCTGGTGCCCCATGCCTGGAAGGCCGGGCCCCAGACCCAGCAGCTGCGCGACGCCCTGCTGCGGATGCGCAACGGCGGGCGTTTCGTGATGACCATCCCGACGCCGCCCTACCGCTGTCCGGCCGGTCCCTACGAGCGTGCCTGCCAGGTCGCGCAGTTCTTCCGGGAGAAGAAGCCGCGTTCCAAGGTCATCGTGCTCGACGCCAACCCGCAGATCATCGCCGAGCGGCACATCTTCGAGGCCGCCTTCGCGGGGCCCTTCGCCGGCATCGTCGAATACCATCCGAACAGCCCCGTGCTGTCGGTGAACGCCAGCCAGCGCAGTGTGACCACCGTCGGCGGCACCTTCCGGGGCGACGTGCTCAACGTCATCCCGCTCATGCAGGCGGGCAAGATCCTGTTCGACGCCGGCCTGATCAACGTGGACAACCGCTGGGCGGGGGTGGACCTCAAGACCTTCGCCTCCAACGTGCCTGGGGTGGAGGACGTCTTCGTCATCGGCGACTCGCACGGCTCCGGGCTGCCCAAGTCCGGCCACCTGGCCAATGCCGAGGCCAAGGTCGTGGCCTCGGCCATCATCGCCCAGCTCGGCGGCCTGCCGGTCAATGCCGCGCCCGTGCTCAACAACACCTGCTACAGCGCGGTCACCAACTCGACCGGCTCCTGGGTCGCGGGGGTGTATGCCTACGATGCCAACGACGAGCAGATGAAGGCGGTGCCCGGCTCCCTGGGCGAGTCGCCCCGGGCCATCAGCGACGACTACGACCGCATGTTCGGCTGGGCGCGCAACCTCTGGGCCGACAGCCTGGGTTGAAGCCCAATCCCGGAAACGCCCCTCTTCCTGCCGGGGGGGCGTATCTCTTGCGCCCGTCGGGCGCCTGGCGTCGTGTTTCGTGATCGACGGAACTCAGGGGTCCGTCTTTGCGTGCCTGACACGCAATCTTGGTGAATTCCGCACGTCCCATCGGTTTTGCGGCTGACACCGCGCTGGATGCCGGATCAAGTCCGGCATGACGGAATCACGCCGGACTGCGGCTTCATTTCCCCCCTCCGGGAAGGGCCGTGTCGGGCACGATCCAGTCGCCCAGGGGTTCCAGATGGTTGTGTGTCCCGTTGGCCTTGACGATGTAGCTGCCCTTGGAGGCGTGGCGCTGGCCGGGCGCGAGGCCGGGCCGGGGGTAGGAGGAGGGGGCGAGGGCGTTGTCCAGGCCGTGCTCGATGGTCTCGATGAAGTAGTCCCGGGAGTAGTCGTCCACCAGGTGCGGGATGGCCATGCCGGCCTGGGTGACGGCGAAGAAGGTGTCGGCCTGGACGGGGCCGTCGCGCGGGGCGATGCCCTTGAGCCCGAGCCAGGCGTGCAGGCGCCTGAGGCGGGGGGCGAGGCGCTGGGGCAGCTCCCAGGGGTAGACGAGGGCGGCATGCGCGGCGAGCGGCGCCGGCAGCGCGGCGAGGTCCGCCAGCCGGGCGGAGAGGTAGAGCCCGCCGGGGGGCGGGTCGAGCGCCGCGAGCGCGGCGAGGTCGGCGGGCCGCAGCCAGAGCACCAGCGCGGCGGGCTGGCCGAGCGCGCGCCAGAAGCCGGCATCGGGCACGGCGCCCGGCGCGAGGGCGCGCCCCTGCGGCGCCGGCAGGCCGGCCGCGGCCAGGGCCCGGCGCAGGGCGAGGGCGGCCTCGGCGGTCTCGTCCCGGTAGACCTGGACGACGGGCCCTTGCACCCCGCTGCGGGCGAGGTGGACGGCGAGGGCCTCGGCCTCCAGCTCGAGGCCGCGCGAGAGGTAGAGGGCGTACTGCCCCGGCGCCTGCGGCGGCCGGTCGACGTGGGGGAAGAGGCAGGGCAGGGCCGTGCGCTCGCAGAAGTCGTGCACGGGCTGCCAAGTGCCGGCGCCGATGCCGCTCAGCATCGCGAACACGGGCTGCGCGCGGTAGTGCGCCTCGAGCTGCGCGCCCCAGGTCTCGGGCGCGCCCTCCAGGGTCCAGACGTGCAGTTGCCACTTGCGGTAGGCCTTGTACTCGCGCGCCATGTCCCAGGGGGCGCGGCGGGCCCGCTCGGCCTCCAGGCGGGTGCCGGCGTTCCTGTCCCGGAAGTAGGCCTCGAGGATCTCCAGCATCGCCTGGCGCCGCCCGGGGTCGGCGGCGGCGTCGACCACAGTGGCCAAGTGCAGGGTGGTCGCGGTCACGCCGGGGTCGGGGGCGGCCGAGAGGGTCCGGAGGTAGGCCGCGAGGTGGCCGAGGTCCGCGTCGCCCAGCGCATAGCGGGGCATCATCCCGCCCAGCGGCCGGCCGGCCGCGTCAAGGCCTTCGCGCAGGGCCCGGGCGAGGCTGGCGTCGGTGTAGGCGGGGCGCAGGCCGCGGCTCGGGCCGGGGTCTCGGCCGAGGCGCGGCTCGGCTGCCTGGGCGTCCCGGAAGAGGTAGCGCCCCGTGATCGGCCGGATCGGGGTGGTGCCCTCGCTGCTGCCGAAGCCGCTGCGCCGGTGGCAGGTGGCGCAGGCCGCCTTCGGACCGGCGAGCGCCAGGCCCTGCCGCAGCCGGGCCTGGAGCGGCTCGCCCGAGGCTAGCCTGCCCTCGCGGTAGATCCGCTCGCCGAGCGCGGCATCGCCGGCCGCCGTCCAGCCCGGCGCCAGGACGAGGACGGCCGCGAGGAGCGCCGGCCCGATGACGCTCGGCGCGGCGCGGCGGCGGTCGCTGGAAGAAGGGTCGCATGGCCGCATCCCGCACGCGCCCTCAGCGCCGCACCGTCTTCAGGCCGGCGGTGAGCCGCTGGTACTCCTCGACCAGGGTCCCGGCGTCGACCAGGCCCTCGTAGCGCACCCAGGGCGTGCCGGGGGCGGCGCGCAGCCAGGTGACCGGGGCGTGGTTCATCTTGCCGCCGCGCCAGGCGTCGAAGGCCCGCTGCACGGCCAGCACGGTGGCGGCGTCGCCGGTGAGGAAGTGCCAGTCGGGGCCCGCGCCATACCGGGCGGCGTATTCGCGCAGCCGCGCCGGGGTGTCCTGCTCGGGGTCGATGGAGATGGAGATCAGGCGCAGGGGCCTGCCCTCGGCCGCGAGCGCGTCCTGCACCTGGGCGAAGACCGCGGTGGTGAGCGGGCAGATGGCGGTGCAGCTGGTGAAGATGAAGTTCACCAGCACCGGGGCCTGGGTGTCGAGCTCGGCGGCCAGGCGCACCGGCCGGCCGTGGGCGCCGACGAGCCGGGCGTCGGGCAGGGCGTAGTGCGCCACGGAGCGCGCGATGCCCTGGGGCAGGGCATGGGCATGGTGGGCGTGGTCGGCGTGCAGGGCGTGGCCGTGGTGGTGCGCCGTGGAGTCCTCGGCCCGGGCCGGGCCGAGGCCGAGCAGGGCGGCGCCGAGGAGTGCCGCGGTGAGGCAGGTGGGGGCGGGTCTTGCGTTCATGTTCTCCTCCTTGACGACGCAGGTTGTGGGGGTGACTTACGGCGGATCACAGGCGCCGGGTTCATCGCGTCACCGTGACCGTGACGCCGGCCGTGTTGGAGACCGCGCCCAGGGTGTCGCGCACGGTGTAGGCGAAGGTCTCGGCGCCGGTGAAATTGCGCTTCGGGCTGTAGTTCACCGTGCCGTCCGGGTTGACGCTCGCCGTGCCGCCCTTGTTGGGCTTGGCCGTGATGGCGACGCTCGCCGGGGCGAGGTTGCCGTCCGGGTCGCTGTCGTTGGCGAGCACGGCGATGCGGATGGCGGTGTTGCGGCGCGTGCTGGCGCCGTCGTCCACCGCCACGGGCGGCCGGTTGGGTTGCACGACGCTGATCGAGACCTGGGCCGCGGCGCTCGCGAGGCCGCCGTCGCTCGCGCGGTAGGCGAAGCTGTCGGCGGCGGTGCCGGCGTTGGGCGTGTAGCTGAAGGAGCCGTCGGCGTTGAGCACCAGCGCCCCGCCCGCGGGCGGGCTTTCGAGCCGCGCGGTGAGGGCATTGCCGTCCGGGTCGCTGTCGTTGCCGAGCACGCCGGGCGCGGCCACCGCGAGGACCGTGCCGGCGAGCACGCTGTAGGCGTCGTTGCTCGCGAGCGGCGCGCGGTTCGCGGGGGGCGGCGCGCCGGCCAGGGTCTCGTGCGCGGCGACGGCGTCGACGAGGCCCTGGCCGTAGGCGTTGTCCGCCCCGGCCGGTCCCAGGTCGCGCGCCGTCTGCGCGAGCGCGGCCTCCAGCGCCGCCACCTCGGCGCCGGGGTGGGCCTGGGCGAGCAGGGCCATCACGCCGGAAACGTGGGGCGCGGCGTAGGAGGTGCCGGAGACGTCGGCATAGAGGGCCAGGCCGCCGAAGGAGAGGTCGGCGCTCTTCACCGCGACCCCGGGGGCCATGAGCTCGGGGTAGATGCTGCCGTCGCAGGCCGAGGGCCCGCGGCTGCTGAAGGCCGCGACGGCGTTGGCGGCGTCCACCGCGCCGACGGCCCAGCCCTCGGGGTTGTTGGCGGGGCTGGAGCTCGTGTAGCCGGAGGGCCCGTCGTTGCCCGCGGCGAAGACCACGGCGATGCCGGCCGTCCTGAGCAGCTGGACGTCGGTCTGGAACTCCAGGGCGCACTGGTCGGCGCCGATGAGGCCCCAGGAGTTGTTGACCACGTCGGGGGCGTCGTCGCTCGCCGGGTTGGCGTCCGGGTCGAGCAGCCACTGGAAGCCCTGGTGGATGCGGCTGAGCGTCGAGCGGCCGCTGTCGTCGAAGATCTTCACCGCGATCCACTGCGCGCCGGGCGCCACGCCGATGGCGGTGCCGCCGGCGGCGCCGCCGACCATGAGGCCCATGGTGCGGGTGCCGTGGCCCGATGCGTCGTGGGGCGTGGCGTGCTGGCCGTTGGGGTCGTACCAGCCGTTGCCGCCGCCGCGCCAGCGCGGGCCGAGGTCGGGGTGGGCGGCGTCCACCCCGGTGTCCAGGCTGGCCACCACCACGCCCGTGCCGTCATAGCCCTGCGCCCAGAGCTCGGGGGCGCGCACGGCGCTCAGGTTCCACTCCGGGGTGGCCGCCGCGGCCGGGGTGATCGCGGGCTCCAGGACCTCGGCGTCGAGGCGGATGCGGGCTACGGCCGGGTGGCGGGCGAGGGCCTCGATGGCGGCGGCGGGCAGCTCGGCGGCGATGGCGTTGATGGCCCACAGCGGGCGGATGCGCCCGCCGCCCTGGGCCTGGATGGCGGCGAGGATGGGCGGCTGGGTGCGGGCGGCCTGGGCCTGCAGGGCCTGGATCAGGGCGGCACGGCGCTGGGCGCGGTCGCCGGTCTGGTAGGGGCGGGGGTCCACGCGCTCGGCCAGGCCGACGATCACCGGCAGGGTCTCGCCGGGCCCGGCGGCCGAGAGCCGCGCGCGCAGCTCCGGCGCCAGGGCGTCGGCCAGGGCGGGAAGGGTGAGCGCGAGGAGCAGGGCGGCCAGGGCGAGTCGACCGGCCATAGGGGGGCAGGACGTCCTGGATCCGGATTGACCGGGGGTCCCGGATTGACCGCGGGCCCGTCGAACCCCATCCCCACCCCAGCCTTTATGCCCTTCAGGGGGCTCCCCTTGAAGGGGAGGGGGCGGCAGCCCCTCCAATGGGGGATCCGGGGGGTCAAAGATTCGCGCTTGGATCATGGTGGCCTCCCGCGCCCTCCACCCGCAGGCCCTCCAGCCGCCGCCCGTCGACGACCAGGTCGAGGCGGGCGCCGGGCTTGACGTATTGGCCGGGGTTGGCGAAGAGCATGAAATAGCTGCGCCCGGCCCTGCCCTCGCGGGCGACCTGGCGCAGCCTGCCGAGCTTGGGCGTGTTGGGCACCGCGAGCCGGGCGCCGCTCGCCGGGTCGACGAGCAGGATCTCGGTCTTGCGGCTGAAGAAGGGGGCGGCGCGCTCCGGGTCGGTGATGCGCAGCCGCAGGTCCAGCAGGTAGTCGGCGGCGGTGAGCCGCAGGGACTCGACCCGGATGCCGAGGTCCCCGGCGGCGGCCGGCGCGGCCGGCTCGGCCGGGAGGCCGGCGCAGCCGGCGGCGAGCATGGCCGCGAGGCCGAGGGCGCCGAGCCGCGCGAGGGGCCGGGCGCTCATTTCACGTTGACCTTGACGGTGGCGGTGTTGGACCACAGCCCGCCGGTGTCGCGCACGCGGTAGCCGAAGTTCTCCGTGCCGCGGAAGTTGAGCCTGGGCGTGTAGTTCACCGTGCCGTTGGCGTTCACCGTCACCGTGCCGCCCTTGTTCGGGGCCGTGACGATCTGGACCGTGGCGGGGTCGAGGTTGCCGTTCGGGTCGCTGTCGTTGGCCAGGACGCTGATGACCACCGGGGTGTAGGCGGCCGTGGTCCGCCGCGGCGCGCTGGCGGTGTCGTTCACCGCCACCGGCGCCTGGTTGGCGGTCACCGTGATCGCCACCGTGGCCGGGGCGCTGGTCGCGGCGCCGTCGAACGCCTGGTAGGTGAAGCTGTAGCTGCCGGCGGTGGCGGCGGCGTAGCTGAAGCTGCCGTTGGGGTTGAGCGTGAGGCCCGCGAGCGCGCTCGGGTTCACCGCGGTGAGCGGGTTGCCGTCGACGTCGCTGTCGTTGCCGAGCACGCCGGGGGCGGCCACGTTGAGGGTGGCGCCCGCGGCGACGCTGTAGGCCTCGCCGACGGCCACGGGCGGGTCGTTCACCGGGTTGACGGTGAGGCTCACGGTGGCCGGCGCGCTCGCCAGGCCGCCGCTCAGCGCCCGGTAGGTGAAGCTGTCGGGGCCGTAGTAGTTGGCCTGCGGGGTGTAGCTGAAGCCGCCGTCGGGGTTCAGGACCAGGCTGCCGTGGCCGGTGCCGGAGAGCAGGCTCGCGGTGGTGCCGGCGCTGTCGTTGCCGAGCACGCCGGGGGCGGCGACGGCGAGCGGCGTGTCCTCGTTGGTGGCGTAGGCGTCGTTTGCCGCCGTGGGCGTGCCGGCCGGGGCGGCCGCCACCGTCAGGTAGGCGAGCATGCCGCCGGCGACGGGGCCGCTCGGCCCGGGGTTGGTGACGGCCAGGCGCCGGTCGTAGAGCGGATGGGTCGCCGCCGCCGCGGGGACGAGGACGGCGTCCACGGTCTTCAGCGCCGGCAGGAAGACGGAATACTGCTCCCGGGCGCGGGCGTAGGGCCTGCCGTCTTCGGCGACGAGGCTCAGGTGCAGGCCCTGCAGCACGGGCGAGCGGGTCTGCAGGCCCGCGTTGAGCAGGCGCAGCAGGGTGGTCTGGCCCACGCTGCCGGCGGCCAGGGTGAGGCCCGCGTCGGGGTGGGCCTTGCCGTTGATGAGGAAGTATCTCGGCGCGTAGTCGATGGTGCTGGTCATCGGCTGGCCCGGCCCGTACTGGCCGGCGGCCACGGCCGCGTGCAGGGCGGGGTCGATCTCGCTGAAGAGCAGGGTGAGCTCGCTCGCGTAGGGCACGCCGGCATAGGCCTGAGCCGGCTCGACCCCGGCAGGGACGGCGTCGTGCTTGACGGCGCCGTAGAGGCCCATCTGCACCTGCACCTGGGGATGGGTGCCGCTGTGGTAGAGGTAGGTGCCGGGCCTGAGGCTGCTCCAGGTGTAGCTCTGGGTGGCGCCGACCGCCGCCTCGGCGGTGAAGGAGCGCACCCGTTGCCGGCCGGCGGCGTCGGTGAACTTCACCGGGCCCATCGCTGCCACCTGGCCCGGGATGACGATGGACACCGGCTCGGCGCCGGGGCCGGCAAGCGCGTTGCGCAGGTGGACGGTGAGGCTGGCGTCGCCGGCCGGCACCGTCAGGGCCGGGCCGGGCACCGTGGCGGCTGCGGCGCAGTTGCCGGCGAAGCCGGCGCTGTCCTGGGCGTAGCCCCACATGGCGACCGCCTGGCCGTCGGGCATGGTCAGGGTGGTGGCCTTGGCGCACAGCCAGTATTCGGCGGCGGCGGCGGGGCCGGCGGTAAGGAGCGCCAGCGCCAGCAGCGCGGGCGTCCCCCAGGGCTTGCGTATCGTGTGGCGGGCGTTCATGGCCGTCTCCTCCAGGGCTCAGGGGATCGGCACCCCCGGGGGCTCGATGATGACCATGGTCATCATGCCGCCCGGGAAGATGTCGAAGTTGATGATTTCCTTCTCGGTGTGGGAGTGCCACATGAAGAAGTAGCCGCCGTTCAGGTTGAGGCCGCCCTCGCCGGGGGGCAGGGCGCCGAACTGGCCCAGGTAGGGGCTGCCGCTCCAGTGGCCGCCGAAGAGGAGGTCCTGCTGGTTGGGCAGCGCCACCGGCAGGGGCTTGCCGTGGTCTGGGGCGTACTCGTCGGGCTGCAGGGCGTCGCCCGGGGCGTGGCCGTAGATGTCCCAGCCCAGGCCCTTGCCGGTCCACTCGAAGACCGCGTCGTAGGTGCTGCCGGGCACCACCTTGATGGTGTAGTCGGACACCGCGAGGTCGGGCCCGGCGCCGGGGGCGCTCTCCAGCAGGCGGCCGTCGCGGGCGATCGTCCAGGCGTTGTTGCCGTGGTGGTGGAAGGGGTGCAGGTCGCGCCCGGCGCCGATCACCCGCATCAGCATCCGCTCTCCGGGATGCATGCGCGGCAGGGCGTTGTAGGGCTGGGTGGCCATCCAGGGCACCGCGGCGGCGGCCAGGGTGTCCGGCGCGGTGCGGCCGTTGATGAACCAGTACTCGGGGAAGAAGCCGACGGTGTCCACCCCCGTCTCCGGCGGCAGCCCGAGCAGCAGGTTGAGCGCGACCTGCTCGTGGACCTGGGCATCCATCTCGGTGAGCAGGAACAGGTACTCGTGGTCGTAGGCGCTGCCCGCGTGGCCGTAGGCGGTGCGCCTGGTCACCGGGTCGAAGCCCGCCGGGCGCACGATGAGGGCGCCGACCAGGCCCATCTCCACCTGCAGGTCGGGCCGGCTGCCGCTGTGGTAGAGGTAGGTGCCGGGCTGCGCGGCGGTGAAGGTGTAGGTCACCGTGCTCGCGCCGTTGTCGGCCGGCGCCTCCCGGGTGAGCAGGCCGGGCGAGCCGCCGCTGGCGCCCACGCCGGACTGCCCGGGGAAGACGATGGAGACCGGCATGGGCAGCGTGTTCCTGAGGTGGATGGTGACGCTGTCGCCCTGGTTCACGATCAGGGTGGGTCCGGGGTACTGCATCACCCCGGGGAAGGGCCCGGCGTCGTCCGAGGCGTAGCCCCAGGCGAGCCAGCTGCCGCCGTCGCCGGTGGTGATGTAGTCCGCCTTGGCCGTGAGGTTGAAGGTGGGGCCGGTGATGCCGTCCACCACCGCCCAGGCCGCGCCGGTGCCGAGGAGGACGAGGGCGATGAGCGCCTGTCCGAGTCTGTGCAAGAGCGTGTTCATGTCGGTTCTCCTCGTGCTCGCCGTCATCCCCTTACTGGATGACGATCTCCGTCATCATTCCCCCGTAGTCCTCGGTGTTGTTGCTGAGGTAGTTGAGGTTGGTGGTGTACAGGAAGTAGGTCCCGGGGCCGATGCCGGCGGTGTCGATGATCACGTCCGCCGCCTCGCCGCCGCCCAGGGTCACCGAGCCGGTGTCGTAGTAGAGGTTCGCGCCGCCCGGCCCGCGCAGGATGTGGGCCCCCTGCCCGACCACCTTCATGGGCAGGCCCAGGGCGGTGACGGTGAAGAGGTTGGTGACGCTGAGGTTGGACAGGCGCAGCAGCAGCTTCTGCCCGGCCGTGGCGGTGACCAGGGCGCTCACCTTCTGCGACTCGATGCCGCCGTTGTCGGCCGGCGGCGCGAGCGGGCCGGGGTTGACCGTGTCCGGGTAGCCGCGGCCGTTGATCATGGCGTAGCGGTCCTTCATCTCGGCGAAGGGCAGGGGCTGCACGTTCATGCTGGCGTCGTGGAAGGCCGGGTCGAAGGAGCCGAGCTGGATGGCGACCTCCACGTCGTAGCGGGTGGAGCCGTCGCCGTCGTTGTAGACGTACTTGTGGCCGGCCTGGTGGATGTGGCCCGCGAGGTTGCTGCCGGGGGCCAGGTCGTTCTGCTTCGGCGCGACGTAGAGGTTGCCCAGCATGCCCATCTGCATGTGCTCGGTGGCCTCGACGTGGCAGTGGTACATGAAGGTGCCGGGCTCGACGATGTTGTAGTAGTAGGTGAAGCTCGAACCCTCCTTGATCGTGATGGAGGCCTCGGGCACCCCGTCGAACACCGGCGCGGCGTTGGGAAAGCCGTGGAAGTGCACCGAGTGCGCGTCGAACAGGTCCGGGCGCATCGCCATGGCGACGTTGGTGAGGGTGAGGTAGAACTCCTGCCCCTGCTTGAGCGCGATGGTGGGCGCCGGGAAGTTGGCGGCGAGCAGGCCCGCGGCGACCGCCTGGTCGGGCGGGGTGCCGGTGAGGTCGGAGAAGCCGAAGATGTACTGCAGGTAGCCGTCGGCCATGGTGACGAAGCCGTCGCCGGCCGACAGGTGCATGCACACCGAGTTCGGACGGGCGGCGGGGATGGCCTCGCCGGCGTCGAGACGGTCGGCATCGCCGTTGAGGTCGCCCGGGCATTGCACGAACACCGCGCCGTAGGCGGGGAGGGCCAGGCCCCAGGCCAGTGCCACCAGCAGGCCCAGGTGCTTGCGTAGTTTCAGGGCTTTCATGATTCGCTCTCCTCTGCTGCCCGGTGCCGCCGGGGGCCGGCGGCACCGGCCGGGTTCACAGCCGCTCGTCCGCGCCGGCATCGGGGTTGGTGCCGATGGGGATGGGCCGGGTCTGGGCGTCGAAGTCGGTGGTCACGCCGGTGCCGGTGGCACCGCGGGCCTCTGCCGGCGAGCCGTCCTGCAGGTGGTAGTCGCCGTAGGCGGGGCCCTGGGCGCCGGTGGCCGGATCGGTGACCGTGTACTCGGTCAGCGGCCCGAAGCGCACCTGGACGAAGTTGCCGCCCTCGTCGAAGGCCGCGGCCGTGGCGAGGCTGGTGGTGGCCTCGGGGATCAGGATGGTCTGGCCCGGGGCGCCGTTGAAGTACTCGGCCACGAACAGCGGGTCGCCCGTGCCGTTGCTCGCGCTGTAGCTGCAGCCGTGCTGGCTCAGGGCGGTCAGGATGCCGTTGCTCGGCGCCAGGCAGGCCGGGGCGGCCGTGCCGAGCACCGCGAGGTCCCAGTAGTCCGCGCCGCTGCCGTCGGGGTTGACCACCGGCATGAGGCCGAAGACCGCCGGGTCGTTCGGGTCGATCCGCCAGTAGAACGAGCGGTTGTGCCAGACGATGTTGTTGGCGAGGCTGTCCGGCCGGGAGTAGGCGCCGCGGGTGTTGCGCACCCCCGCCGGGGTGTCCGGGTCGTCGAACACCGCCTTGAGCGCGCTGCTGTGGGCGCGCGAGACGATGCCCGCCGGCTGCGGCGTGGACTGGTTCGGGCTGCCCGGGGCGAAGGCCGCGCCGGCGGTGGCCGTGCTGTCGTTGTTGGCGACGGTGTTGTGGACGAGGAACACCCGGGTGCTGTCCTGCAGCGAGATGCCGCCGCCGGCCAGCGCCGCCATGTTGTCCACGACGATGTTGTTGTGGAGGTTGAGGCGGTGCCAGTTGCCCAGGGCGGTGGTGCCGCCGTTGCCGGCGCGCACGTCCGTGCCGTTGACGAACTGGGCGCGGATGCCGCCGCCGTCGCCGGCCCCGGCCTGGTTGCCCTGGATCAGGTTGGCCAGCACGTCCACGTCGCCGGCGCCGCTGCTCAGGGTGTTGGGCGCGATGGGCGCGGCGCCGCCGATGAACAGGCCGCCGCCGTTCACGCCCACGCCCTGGTTGAAGGTCTGGTTGAAGGTGATGCGGTTGTTGGCGATCACGCCGTTGTCGCTCAGGCCCAGGTGGCCGATGCCGCCGCCGTCGCCCATGGAGAAGTTGCCGCAGACGTCGTTGCTGCGCACCTGGTAGCCGTCGGCGCCGGTGTAGATGGCGATGCCGCCGCCCGCCCCTTCCAGGGAACCGTTCTGGGTGACCTGGTTGTGGTGGATGTTGACGTTGCTGTTCTGGCTGTCGGTGTAGCCGGAGGCGGCCGTCTCGTTGAGCAGCACGGCGTGGCCGATGCGCACACCGCCGCCGTAGGTGCCCTGGTTGGCGACGATGCGGTTGTTGCTCACCACGAGGTTGCGGGCATAGCCGCTGGCGAAGACGCCGCCGCCGTGGTCGGCGCCGGTGATGGTGAAGCCGTCGATGCGCGCCACCCGGTTGGGGCCGAACTCGTTGGCGTTGCCGTTGTTGGCGGCGTTGCCCACCACCAGCACGCCGGGGCCTTCCTCGGTGCCGAAGAGCACGGGCTCGTTGTCCGGGGCGTTGAAGGCGGCCTCCTGGCCGGGCAGCAGGCTGAACTGGTTGGCGGCGAGCAGGCTGGCGAGCTTGGCGCGCCAGTTGGCGAGCTTCTCGGCCGGGGCCTTGACCGCGTTGATGGTGGTGCTGTGCGCACCCCAGCCCTGCAGGCGCACGGGCTTGTGCATGATCACCAGCTCCTCGTAACGGCCCGGGGGCACCAGGATGAGCGGCGAGCCGGTGTTGGGGGCGGCGTCGACGGCGGCCTGGATGGAGCCGCCGGGGGCGACGCGGATGGGCTGCGTCCCGCCCACCGTGAAGGTGAGCCCGGTGCGGGTGGCCGCGCCGTTGTCGCCGCGGGTCACGGTGAGCTGGTAGCCGCCGTTCGCCGTGCCGGCCGGGATGGTGGCGCTGATGCTGTCGTTGCTCCAGCCGGTGATGGGCAGGTTGATGCCGTTGAGGCTCACGCGGCCCGGCGCGGCGCCGAAGCCGTGGTCGCGCTGGATGGTCTGGGGCGCGCCCGGGGCGCCGTAGGCGGGGTTGGGCACTTCGACCTGCCCGGCGGCGGCGAGGGTGATGCCGCGCGGCACGCTGGCGGCCGGCACCCAGGGCCCGTTCTGGCCGCTGGCCCAGGCGATCACCGGCGTGCCGTTCGGGTACTCGCAGTCCAGGGGGAACTGGTCCGGGCCGGCGAAGGCGGCGATGGGCACCACGGGCGTGTCCAGATAGGTGGTCTTGCCCGGCAGGTACTGGAAGGTGTAGCAGAACTGGCTGTACTGCCGGTTGAAGTGCGGGTCGGTGATGTACTGGCCCAAGGTCGGCGAGCCCGCACGCGTGTCCACGATGGGCCCGGGCGAGTTCATGCAGGCGGTGAGCATGTTGGGCGACACGCCGGAGGGCATGGGCAGGTTCATCGAGTAGGTGGAGGGCACCAGGGCGTTGAACTTGCCGTACTGGTCGGCATACACCCGGTGGATCTCGCGCCCGGTCCAGTCGCGGATGGACACCGGCAGGAAGGCCGGGGCGAACTTCTCGCCGAAGGTGGGCGAGTTGGGGTCGAACTCGTTGGCCGTGTCGTCCAGGATCATGCCGGCGATGTGGGCGGCCACCGGCACCTCGGTGAACAGGAAGAAGCTGGCGGCGCCGTTCTGGCGGTCCTGCAGCACCACGTGCTTGCGGTCGCACAGCGGGCGGCTCTGGCCGGCGTAGGGGCTCGCCACGCCGGGGAAGAGGGCGAGCTCGGCCGGCACCGTGCGCAGCTCGCCCACGCATGCCACCGGCAGCAGCAGCGGGCTGGGGGTGTAGGCGTCGCCGAAGTCGACGTTCTTGTCCTCTTCCTTGACGTGCTCGTAGCTGGGCGGGGCGACCGCCTCGACGATGTAGATGCCGGCCGCGATGCCGTTGAAGGCATAGCCGCCATCGAAGACGCCGGGGCGCACCTGGTTGAAGTTGCGCAGGCCGTCGTAGCAGTGATCGGCGGCGACGGTGGGCATGGCGTTGTCGCCCTGGCAGCCGGTGGGCGGGTTGTCGTCCCAGCTGTCGGTGGTCACGACCTGCAGGGCGTCGCCCAGGTCGAAGGCGCCGTTGCCGTTGCGATCGACGTCCTCCGGACCCTTGGCGCCGCCGTCCTTCCAGCCGAAGGGCCAGTTGTCCACGTCGGCGAGTTCCACCGCGCCGCTGCCGTTGGCGTCGTCGATCAGCCTGTCGTTGTCGGCATCGCGGTAGAGGTTGACCTGCACGCGCGGGATGCCGGGTTCCCAGTTCTCGGCGGCGGCGTAGCGCGGGTCGTCTTCCGCCCGGGTGGTGGCGTACTGGACGATGCCGGAGATGCCGCCGTTCTCGCCGGCGGCGTAGAGGGTCTTGCCCCACTCGATCACGCTGGTCTGGCCGAGGAAGCCCTGGAAGGCCTGGGTGAGCACCTGCCCGGTCTCGGTGCGGAAGGGGGCGCCGCCGTTCTCGCTCTGCGCCTGCGGGTTGAGCTTGCCGCCGTAGGACCAGTACTCGTTGTCGTCGATGGGGCCGCCCGCGTCGACGGCGATGGTGGCGCCGGTCGCCTTGAAGCGGAGGAAGTCCACCTCGGCGATGAGCCAGTTGAAGAAGGGGAAGATCTCGTCGAAGGGCACATAGCCTTCCATGTCCGTGGGGAAGGCCTGGTAGATGCTGCCGTCGCGGAAGCGCAGGTTGACCGCCTGCCCGGGGATGCCCAGCTCGCCCGCGTCGCGGTAGCCGTTCTGGTTGCCGTCGAAGAAGACCACGCTCTCGATGCGCGAGAACCAGTTGAACACCGGCACCTCCTGCAGGGCGAGCTCGGTCGCGCCGGCCGGGACGGTGACGTTGTGGGTGGCGAAGATGACGTCGAGGTACTCGTCCCAGATCACCAGCTGGTAGTCGCCCGGGGGCACGTTGGGGATGGCGAAGCTGCTGTCCGCACTGCAGGGGGCGGTGTAGAGGCCGCGGCCGCCGGCGGCGGGCAGCTCGTTCAGGCCGACCCAGCAGTTGGGGGCGGGGTGGCCGTTGTAGAAGGCGTAGTCCGGCGGGCGCGAGTTGTGCAGGTTGACCACGGTGCCGGTGATGCTGGCGCCGCCCGTGAGCACGGCCGTGTCGTTGAGCCGTTGCACGAAGCCGATGAAGACGTGGTGGCCGGGCGGACCGAACTCCTGGAAGTAGGAGGGCTCGTTCGCCTTCACCCAGGCGTCGATGCCCTTGGTGCCCTCGATGGTGGAGGTCTGGTGCCAGTCGGAGCCGGCCGGTGGCACGATCTGGATGGTGTACTTGGCCGGGGCCAGGTTCTTGATCAGCAGGGTGCCGTCGGGGCCGGTCTTGAGGGTGCCGTCGCCCAGCTTGACGACGTTGCCGGCGGCGCCGTAGGTGGTGCCGAGGGGGTTGCCGAAGGCGTCCTGCTTGACCAGGCCGCCCGATTGCCCGTAGGTGCCGCCCGCCTCGTAGAGCTGGACGCTGAAGCCGGCGAGGCCCTGTTCCTGCGGCAGGTCGGGCGCGCCGTTGATGGGCTGGTTGTCGTTGAAGGCGAAGATCGAGATCTGCGCGGTGGGGATGGGCTGGCTGTTCACCGTCACGGTGACCGAGCCCTGGCCGCGCGCGACGGGGGCGCCGCCCATCTGGTAGCCGCTCTCGGGCAGCACCGAGACGAAGTAGCGCTTCGCCGGGTCGAGGGCGATGGTCGGCGCCGCCGAGGTCCCCTTGCCCGCCACCGGCATGTAGCTCGTGTGGAAGCTCAGCGACAGGTCGCGCCCGGGCTGCGCCGGGGTGAAGTCCACGTCGCGGGTGGCGTCCTCCTCCACCAGCCAGCGGAAGCCGCCGGCGATGGGCGCGCCGTTGGGGCCGACCACGTTGATGGTCAGCGTCTGCGCCAGCGCGGCGCCCTGCAGCGCCATCGCGACGAGCAGGGCCAGCAGCGCGAGCCAGGGCGCGGTCGGCGCCGGCGTGGAGATCTTGGTCATTGCGCGGTTTTCCATGGCGTTCCCCTCCTAGAGGCGGCAGGTCCTGCGCCGGACCCCTGCGGGTCGGGTGCGGGCTGCCTTGGAGTTCAGGCTAGGTCCGGGCGGGGAAAAGCGCTGTGAGGTGGATGCGGTATTTGCCTGTGGGGTTGAAACCCCATATGCGGGGGTGGGTCCCCACATATGGGGAAGGGGCGGCGGTCGCGCCGGCCGGGGGCGCTCAGCCGCAGGCCGCGGGGAAGGCGCTGTCGACGACGGCGGCGATGTCCTCGCCCGTCGAGGCGCTCTTGGCGAGGAAGTAGCTCGCCCCCGAGGCCAAGGCGGCGTCGCGGTATTCGGGGATGTCGTAGGCGGTGAGCACGGCGATGACGACGCCGTCGTGCCGGGCCTTGATCGCGCGGGTCAGGTCGAGGCCGTTGGCGTCGGGCAGCTTGATGTCCATGAAGACGAGCTGGGGCAGCTGCAGGTCCAGCAGGGTGAGCGCCTCGGCCCCGTCGCCCGCCTCGACGATGTCCAGGCAGGGAAAACGCTCGCTCAGCAGCTCGGCGAGCGAGCTGCGGTAGGCGAGGCTGTCTTCGACGATGAGGGTCCGGAGCATGGCGTGCGCAGGGCGGGCAAGGAGGGTATCGCCCTCAGTCTATGCCCCTGCCGACGCCCGGGCCATGGGCAATCCAATGTATCCCCAGGCGCGGCGACGCCGTATCCCCGGCCTACGGGGCCGCCCGCCCGCGTGCCTCAGGGGGGCGGCCAGCTGTACCTGCGGTAGAGGTCCAGGACCCGCCTGACGTAGCCGCGGGTCTCGCGGTAGGGCGGGATGCGCCCGCCGTGGCGCAGCACGGCGCCCTCGCCGGCGTTGTAGGCGGCCAGGGTGAGCGGGAGGTCGTTGTCGAAGCGCTGCAGCAGCGCCTTGAGATGGCGGGCGCCGCCGCGCACGTTCTGGTCCGGGTCGTAGACGTCGGCCACGCCCAGGCGCCGGGCGGTGGCGGGCATGAGCTGCATGAGCCCGGCGGCCCCCTTGGGCGACACCGCCCGCGGGTTGTAGGCCGACTCCGCCCTGATCACCGCGTGCAGGAGGGCGGCCTCCAGCTCGTGCTGGCGCGCGGCCTCGGCCACCAGGGGGGCGAAGGGCAGGGTCTCGAGGGCGGGCCCGGCCGGCGCGGGCACCGGTGCGGCCTCGGCGGGGGGGGCGGGCTCCCTGAGCAGCAGGGCGTCGCGCGCGTCCGTGGCGTGATTGCTCAGGTGCACGGTGCCGGTCTCGTCGGTGTGGGTGTAAACGTCGGCCCGGACCGAGATGGCGATGGCCAGGGTGAAGGCCGCGGCGATGAGCAGGTCGAGCAGGAAGCGGCGCACGGGGCCGGGCCGGCGGCCGGGTCTCCGGCCGGCGTTAAGGGGGGCCGCGGTTTGCGGTGTGTCCATGATGCGCGCCTCCCGCGGGTGTCTATTCCTTCTTCGGCATGGCCAGTTCGTAGAGGCGCTGGAGCACGGGCCGCTTGTCGGCCTCCAGTTGCCTCCAGCGCGCGTAGAGCTCGTCGGTCTGGGTGCGGAAATCGTCTTCGCGCCGGGCTGCGCCCTGCCGGGCCGTGACCCAGTCGGCGTAGTCCATCACCCCGGGCGGCATGAGCTGGCCGCCGCACAGGGCCTGGGCGTTGCCGCGCCGCATCTCCTGGAGGATCTGGAGCTGCTGGGCCAGGGCCTGCTGCTCGTGGTTGAGGGTGTTGAGCAGGGCGTTGAGGCGCGGCAGCTCGGTGTCGTCCGCCGCGCCGGCGGCGCTCGCCGCGACCAGCATTAGCCAAGCCATCCCTTGCCGCATGCTGCCTCCCGGGTCGTGACTTTCCACGCCCATTGCGCCACAGGCCCGGCGCCGGGCAAATACGGCAAACACCCCATATCGGGCGGGGAAAGACCTGCTTCGGGAGGGCGCCCGGCCGTCAGCCGGCGCGGGAGGCGGCGGCGCCGGTCAGGCCGGCAGCCACTTCTTCGGATCGATGCCCCAGGCCTCGTAGGCCTCGTGGCCGACGATGCGGTCCTGGCAGAGGGGCCTGGCGAGGTCGAGGTCCTCGGGCTCGAGGTAGTGGCGCCTGTCGGCGTGGTAGAAGACGCGCACCACGGGATGCAGCGAGTTCCCCGGGTGCTGCTCGATCACCACGCCCAGGCGGTCCGACTCCAGCCGCACCAGGGAGCCGGTGGGGTAGATGCCGATGGACTTGATGTAGACCTGCACGAGCTCGGGGTTGAAGTGGAAGCGGCTCCACTCGAGCAGCTTGCCCAGGGCGTCGGTGGGCAGCATGCCCTTGTGGTAGACCCGGTCCGAGGAGATGGCGTCGTAGACGTCGACGATGGCGCTCATCTGGCCGTGGAAGGCGATCTCGTGGCCCCTGAGCCGGTTGGGGTAGCCCGTGCCGTCGTAGCGCTCGTGGTGCTGGCCGGCCACGTCCAGGGCGGTCTGGCTGATGCCCGGCGTGTGCTGCAGGATGATGATGCTCTGCACCACGTGCGACTTCATCTTCGTGAACTCCGCCTCGGTGAGCCTGGCGGGCTTGTTGAGGATGGCGTCGGGCACGCGGGCCTTGCCCACGTCGTGGAGCAGGGAGCCGATGGCGATCTCCCGGATGTTGTCGCGGGGCAGCTTGAGGCCGCGGGCGAAGGCGATCATCAGGGCGCACACCGAGACCGAGTGCTGGAAGGTGTAGCCGTCGTGGCTCTTGAGCCGCGCGAGGGGCAGCAGGGCGTCCTGGTTGCGGAAGATGGAGTCGATCATGCCCTCGACCAGGGGCTCCACCCGCTCCATCTCGATCTGGCGGCCCAGGCGCACGTCGGCCATCAGGTCGCGGGCGATCCGGCTCGCCGCCTTGTGCAGGTGGCGGGCGCGGGCGATCTCGTCGGCCAGCTCGGCGCTCTTGCAGGGCTCGTCTTCCTGGGCGATGGACTCCAGCCGGGCGGAGATCTCCTGCCTGACCTCGGCCTCGGTGCGGGCGTCGGCCACGTCGCTGCCCCGGCTGGTGTCGATGTAGACCTCCCTGAGGCCCATCTCGCGGACCTTGCGCACGGTCTTCTCGTCCCTGACCGCGAACCGGCTGGTGAGGAAGTCGTGCTCCAGCCAGTCGCAGTCGAGGTCGTGGATGTACATCCCGGGCTGGAGCTGGTCGATGCTGATCTTCTTGATGATGCCGGGTTTGGTTTCGCTGCCCATCCGTGTGTCCCGATTGTCGGATTCGGGTATTCAAGCAGGACGTGCGGGCGCACGCAACGGTCCGGCCTGTCTTCATGTCTGCTCAGTAACGCGAAACAACGCGAAGCGTTGCCCGGCTCCGGACTCCGGCCGGGGCTCTTGCCGGCGGGCGAGGACTTCGGGCAGTACAATGTTCTGCTGATCGATACCCGGGTCCCCAAGGCCGTGCACAAACTTGTTTTCGGGATACTCGCCGCATTCAGCCTCGCGCTCTGCGCAGGTCCATTGCCGGCGGCGGAGCGGCAAGCGGTGCGCATCGGTGTGCTTGCCTACAGCGGTTCCGAGGTGGCGCTCGCAAACTGGTCGCACGTTACGGACTACCTCAACCAGACCTTGCCGGCCTATCGATTCTCGTTGGAGTTGTACGACATAGCGGCTCTGGCATCGGCGGTGGCGGATCAGCGAGTCGGGTTCGTCATCACCAATGGTGGTCAATATGTGGCACTGGAGGCGCAGTACGGGCTTTCCCGCATCGCAACCCTGGAGTCGCCCGAAGCCGTTTCGCCAGACCGGGCCATCGGCTCCGCGGTCATTGCCCGCGCGGATCGCAGCGACCTCAACACGCTTGCCGACCTGAAGGGCCGCCGGGTCGCGGCGGTGTCGCCCGAGGCCTTCGGCGGCTACCTCGTGGCGGTGCGCGAACTGAAGCGGCTGGGGATCGATCCGGAGTCCGATCTGGCCCGGACCGATTTTCTCGGCCTGCCGATGCAGCGCATCGTGCAGGCGGTGTCGAACGGCTCGGTCGACGCGGGCATCGTGCGCGCCTGCCTCTTGGAGTCGATGGCACGCAGCGGGGCGTTGCGACTGGCTGATTTCAAGGTGCTCTCGCCCCGCCGGATCGAGGGGTTCCGCTGTGGCCTGTCTACCGATCTGTACCCCGATTGGCCCATCGCCACTGCCCGGCACGCAGATCGCGGACTCGCCAAGGCAGTGGCCACTGCACTGCTGTCCATGCCGCCGACCTCCCAGGGCTACAGCTGGAGCGTCCCGGCGGACTATCAGTCGGTGCACGAACTCTACCGGGAGCTCCAGACCGGCCCCTATGCCTACCTGCGCGAAACCACCCTGGAAGGGCTGGTGCGGCGCTATTGGCCTTACTTGGTGATCGGTTTCGTCGTGCTCCTCGGTTGGATGGTACATGCAGTCCGCGTGGAGCACCTGGTCCGTGTCCGGACCGCCGAGTTGCATCGGGCGCTGACGGCCCGCTACGAGGCGGAGAGCCGAATGCGCGAACAGCAGGAGCAGGCGGAACACCTCTCCCGCCTGTCCATCCTGGGGGAGCTCTCGGGTACCCTGGCGCACGAGCTGAACCAGCCGCTCGCCACCATCAGCAACTACGCCCAGAGCCTGCTGCGTAGGCAGGCCGCGGGACGCCTCACCCCCGAGGCGGTGCAGGAGGCGGGCACGAGCATCACCGCCCAGGCCGAGCGGGCGGGCGGGATCATGCAGCGCATCCGGGACTTTGCCCGCAAGCGCCCTGCGGTGCATGAACGGCTGGCGTTGGCGGATCTGGCCCGGGAGGCGGTGGCCCTGTTCGGCGGCATGCTGGCCAATGCCCCGCCCGTGGCGCTGGACAGCCGGCTGACTCCGGGTGCCGAGGTGGAGGCGGATGCGCTGCAGATCCAGCAGGTGATGCTCAACCTGCTCAAGAACGCCGACGATGCCACGAAGGGCCTGCCGGAAGAACGCCGCCGCATCGAGTTGATCCTGTCCCGTGAGGGGGCCTGGTACCGCGTGTCCGTGCGCGACCGCGGCCCCGGCCTGCCGGTGGCCTTGCGCGCCCGCCTGTTCGAGGCCTTCTTCACCACCAAGCCCGACGGCATGGGCCTCGGGCTCTCCATCTGCAAGACCATTGTCGAGGCCCATGGCGGCCGCCTCCGGGCGGAGACGAACGCCGACGGCCAAGGCCTGACCTTCACCTTCACCCTGCCTGCCCATGAAACAGCCGCTTGAAGATGCCCTGATCTGCGTCGTCGACGACGACGAGGCCTTGCGCCGGTCGCTGGTGTTCCTGCTCGAATCGGTGGGCTGGCGGGTCGAGACCTACGCGAGCGCCGAGGCGTTTCTCGCCGCCTACCGCCCAGGCATGTCGGGCTGCCTGGTGCTGGACATCCGCATGCCGAGCATGAGCGGCCTCGAACTCCAGCATGTCCTGAAGGCCCGCGGCATCACGCTGCCGGTGATCTTCATCACCGGCCATGGCGACGTGCCCCTGGCGGTGCAGGCGATGAAGCTGGGAGCCAGCGACTTCATCGAGAAACCGTTCAAGGACCAGGCCCTGCTCGATGCCGTGGCGCAGGCGGTGCGCCGCTGCCGGGAGGCCCTGGCGGAGGAGCAGCAACGTGACGAGGCGCAGGCGGCCCTGGCCCGGCTCTCGCCACGGGAGCGCGAGGTGGCCCGGCTGCTGGCCCGGGGGCTGCCCAACAAGCTCGTCGCGCGGGAGCTGGATATCAGCGAGAAGACGGTGCACATCCACCGCCAGCATGTGATGGATAAGACAGGGGTGGGCTCGGCAGCGGAGCTGGCACGGCTGATGCTGCGGGCGGATCCGGCCAGCCTGGGCTGAGCGGGCCGCCGGGATCGGGGATCCCGGCGGCGGGGCGTCAGGCTAAGCGCGGATCACCTTTGCCGGCAGGCCGTTCCTGACGGTGGCGCCCGAGATCGCGTCCACCCAGACCGATTTCTCGGAGCGGGTGGGGTCGGCGAGCCCGAGGTCGTTCAGGTTGATCCCCGCCGAGAGCCCCGGCATCTTGGGCTGATCGCGCTTGCCGATGCGGTGCGGGCGGGCACCCAGTTCGCGATGGCCGTAGCCGTGCTCGACCGCTAGGACGCCGGGCATCACCCCTTCATGGACGATCACCCGCCCGCGCGACTGGCCGCCCGGGGTCCGGATCCTGACCGCGTCGCCGGTCTGCAGCCCGAAGCGGGCGGCGTCGCGCGGGTGCATGATCACCGGGTTCTCCGGATGGATGCCGAGCAGCCGGGTGGCCGCGATGGAGTAGGAGTTCATCAGCGCCGACTTGAAGCTCACCAGCTGCAGCGGCCATTCCGCTTCCGGATAGACCGCCCGCATGGGCGTGCCGTCGGCGAAGGCGGGCGGCGTCCAGGTCGGGCAGCCGACCCAGCGCTTGCCGGTGAGGCTGTTCCTGGCGCTGCCCACGCCCTCGTTCCAGACATGCAGCATGGGGTCCTTGAAGCGATTGCGCATCCATTCGGGGCGTTTCTCGTCGTAGGCCTCCTTGGCCGGCTGGTAGCGGCCGCCTCGGGTGAGCAGGAAGGCCACCTTGCGCACCTCCTCGGGCTTCAGGGTCTGCTCCAGGAGGGGCCGCAGCCGCTCCACGCCCGAGAGCAGCATGTCCTCGTCCGTGGCGTCCGGCACCGGCTCCTTGCCCTGCCAGGCGATGTTGGCACCGCCGCGCAGGTACCAGTCCTCCGGCCGCTCCAGGGGGAAGGCCTTGCCCTCTGCATCGGTCAGGGCGCCGGGGCCGAAGCCGGGCAGCCCCATGGCCTTGGCCAGGGCGATGAGGAGGGTCTCCATGCCGATGGGCTGGCCGTCCGGGGTCTTGTCCGCCCTGGGCTCCACGACCGGCCAGCGGGCGGTGGACGTCTTCGTGGGCACGCCGTTCCAGGGCGCGAGCCAGCCCCAGCTCTCGTAGAGCAGCGAGTCGGGCACGATGTAGTCGGCATAGGCGTTGCTCTCGTTGATGAGCGGGTCGATGGACACGATGAGGGGAAGCTTTTTCGGGTCCGCCAGGTCCTTTCCGATCTGGCCGCGCAGCCCGGGGATGCCGTAGAGGGGGTTGGCGCTCCACAGGATGAGGGCCTTGAGGCCGTACGGGTAGCCGTTCAGGGCGCTGGTGAGCCATTCGCTGGCGAGCGCCGGGGCGTTGGGGAACCAGGGCGCCTCGGCCGGGTAGGGCTTGCCCTCGGCCTTCTTGCGGGCGAACTCCGCGGTCTTCTCGTAGGCCGTGTTGCGGCCGAGCGGCACGCCGGAGGGCTTCACCATGCCGGGGAAGGCCTCCAGCTTGTAGCGGGGGCCTGGCCCGTCGTCCTTGAAGCCGCCGCCATTGGCGATGAGGCCGCCCTTCCAGTTCACGTTGCCGATGAGGACGTTGAGCATCACCACGCCGAAGGCGTTGTAGAAGCCGCTGCCGGACATCATGCCGCCGTGGGCCACCGCCGCCGCCCGCTTGCCGTGGGAGGAGAACTCGCGGGCCAGGCCGATGATCGTCTCGGCCGGCACGCCGCAGTCCGCGGCGTACTCTTCTAGCGAGCGCCCGAACGCCTCCTCCTTCAGCAGCTGCAGGGAGGACTTCACACGGACCGGTTGCCCCCCGACCTCGAGCACGGCGTCGGCGAAGAGCCGGGCCGGGCCGGTGGCCTTGTCGTGGAAGACGGGCCGGCCTTCGGCATCCAGCACCACGTAGGGGTCGGCGTCCTTGTAGCGCGCCTCCCCGGCCAGCTTCAGGCCCAGGTCGGAGCCGCGCAGCATGCGGCCCAGGCGCGGGTGCTTGGGTTCCACCACGACGAGATGAGAAGCGTTGCAGAAGGAGGGCTCGCCCGCCTGCTCGGCCACCGCGGCATTGGGGCAGGCGAGGTATTTGGCGTCGATGCGGTCGTTCTCGATGAGCCAGCGGATCAGGCCCATCACCAGGGCGCCATCGGTCCCGGGCCGGATCGGCACCCAGCGCGACCGGTCGCCGGCGGCCCGGTTGTCGGCATTGGTGAGCACCGGGTCCACCACCACATAGGCGAGCTTGCCTTCGGTGCGCGCCTTGGCCAGGAGCGTGCCCTGGCGCTTGAAGGGATTGCCGGCCTGGGCGGGCGCGGTGCCGATGAACAGGACGAACTCGGCGTTCTGGAAGTCGGGCTTGCCGTGCGGCATCGCCTTGAGATCGCCGAACACGGCCCCCGAGCCGGAGCGGTAGGAGCCGCCGCAGTAGGCGCCATGCCCGACGTAGTTGAGCGAGCCGTAGGCCTGCTGCATGAAGCGCCTGGCAAAGCCGTCCCGCCCATCGTTGGTGCTCATGAGCATGGCCACCTGGTTGACCCTGGGGCCGAGTTCGGGCTGTGCCGGATCGATGGGGGTGGCGAGGTCGCGCAGCGCCCTCAGGCCCTCCACCTGCCCTTCGCCGAAGAGATTGCCGCCCTCGGTGATCTCCCGCACCAGTTGCTCGAAGGAGATGGGCTGCCATTTCCCGGAATTGCGCGGACCGACGCGTTTGAGCGGGGTGAGCACCCGGAAGGGGGAATCCATCTGCTGGAGCACGGCGTTGCCGCGCCCGCAGGCGGTGGAGCGGCCCGGCAGCCCCTTGTCCTGGAAGCGCGACAGGCTGACGAAGCTGTCGTACACGCTGGCCTTCATGGGCAGGTGCGGGTCGGTGGACAGCGGACTGTAGGGATTGCCCGCCACGCGCAGCACCTTCCCGCTGGCGCGGTCCAAGCGAACCCGGACGCCGCAGAACGTGGTGCAGCCGGTGCACATGGTGTAGCTCACCTGCTGGGCCGGATTCACCTTCAGGGCGCCGGTGGCGGGATCGACGCTGAACTCGGGGGCCGGGGCATCCCCCCAGGTCTTGTGCTTGGGCATGCCCTTGCCTTTGCCCAGGGCCTTGTCCGCCACGCGGCCGGCGGCGTGGGCGAAGCTGGCGGAGAAGGCGGCGATGGCGCCCCCGGCGAGGACCAGACGGCGTTTCTTGATGTCCATGACGATGCTCCTCAGGCCCCGGCGTGGTCGTTGCGGCCACCCCTGGGCAGAATGGTGGAGAAGAAGATGAGCGGCGGGGGCCACAGGCCCGCGCTGTCGACGAGGCCAGGCTGGGGCTGGAGAGATGCGCTCGCCGCCAGCCCGATGAGGACGGCTTCGACGATGTTGGCGTTCATCTCAGCCCTCCGTCTTCGCTTGGCCTCCAGAGGGTGTCGATGCCCTGCGCCTCATCCTGGAAGCGCGGATCGAGTCCGACGTAGTAGACGTTGGGCTGCGTGCCCATCTCGGGCTTGAGCACCTTGACCTCGCCCTTCGCGGCATCCAGCCGCTGTCTCAGCTCCCCGCCCGGGTCGTTCAGGTCGCCGAACACGCGTGCGCCGCCGACGCAGGTCTCGACGCAGGCCGGCAGCAGCCCCGCCTCGATGCGGTGGGCGCAGAAGGTGCACTTGTCCGCCTTGCCGGAGCGCTTGTTGATGAAGCGGGCGCCGTAGGGGCAGCCCTGGACACAGTAGCCGCAGCCGATGCAGCGCTCGCTGTCCACCAGGACCACGCCGTCCTCCCGCTTGAAGGTGGCGCCGTCCACCGGGCAGGTGGCGATGCAGGGCGGGTTGTCGCAGTGGTTGCACAGGCGCGGCAGCACGTAGGTGCCGGTGGTCTCCCCGGTCTTCACCGCATAGGCGGACACGATGGTGCGGAAGCTCTTCTCCGGCACTGCGTTTTCCATGATGCAGCCGACGGTGCAGGCCTGGCAGCCGATGCAGCGGCGCACGTCCACCAGCATGGCCCAGTGAGGTGGGGTGTCCTCGCCGGCCGCCTGCGCCGGCAGGATCGCCGTGCCGGCCGTGATGGCCGGCAGCGCCTGCAGGAAGGCGCGTCGGGAAAGGTTCGGGGTCTCGTTCATGGCACGGCTCCTCTGTGGAGACGGTTCCAGATTAGGCAGAAAGAACCCTCAGGAATATTGGAGTAATGATCGAGATAAATAGATGAATTCATCTATTTATCGGATTGTGTCGAGCCGGACGCGCTGGAAAGCAGCCGAACGTTACCGTGAAACTCGCGCAGCGAGACCGCATCACCCTCTCCCCCTTTGCGGGAGAAGGTTAGGGGTGAGGGAAACGGACATGGCGGGAAGGCGTTACATCCTGTGGGGTGGCCAAATCGCCATGTCCGTTACAAGCCCCCCCCGCTGCCGGCCTCCGCCCGGGGTGGCGAAGATCGGCTTTTCAATGGTATTTTTGTCTCCGGCGAGCCGGCTCGGCCAGGATCGCCACATCACAAACAGGAGGGGAATGCCGATGCCTACCGTGAAAGCGCAGGCGCGCCGGCCGAACAGGCCGGAGGCAGCCGCCCCGCGGCCCGCCCCGCACGACTTCCTCGGCGAGATCGCCGAATGCGGGGTCACGGACTGTGTGGAGATCCGCAGCAAGGACTTCATCAATGCGATCCTGGAGACCGTCGCCGCCCTGGTCATCGTCCTGGACCGCGAGGGGCGCGTGATCCGCTTCAACCGCGCCTGCGAGCGGGCCTCGGGCTGGAGCACGGAGGCGGTGCGCGGCCGCAGCGTCTGGGACCTCCTCATCCCGGCGGACGAGGTCGCGGAGCTGCGGCGGCTCTTCGAGGCCCTGCTGGAGGGGCAGGAGGCGGTCCACATCGAGGCCCGCCTGCGGCAGCGCGACGGCGGCCAGCGGCTCATCTGCTGGAACGGCACCCCCCTCGCCGACGCCCGGGGCCGGGTCGAATACGTCATCGGCACCGGCATCGACATCACCGAGCAGCGCCGGGCCGAGGAACAGGTCCGCCGCCATCTGGAGGAGCTGTCGCACGCCCACCGCCTGCAGACCGCGGGGGAGCTGGCCACCATGCTCGCCCACGAGATCAACCAGCCGCTGACGGCGATCGCGAGCTACGGCGCGGCGGGCCTGCAGCAGCTGGAGCAGGCGGCGCCGGACCCGGCGCAGCTGCGCCGCAGCCTGGAACAGATCGAACGGCAGGCCCTGCGCGCGGGCGACACCATCCGGCACCTGCGCAACTTCGTCAACCGCGGCCGCATCGACCCGCAGCCGGCCGATCTGAACGCCATCGTGCGCAGCGTCAAGGAGCTGATCGCGCCGCGGGCCCGCAGCCGGGGCATCGCCATCGAGCTCGACCTCGCCGAGCCGCTGGCCCCGGTCATGGCCGTCGAGGTCCAGATCGAGCAGGTCCTGCTCAACCTGATCCGCAACGGCATCGACGCCATCCGCGACGCCGGGATGAAGGCGGGGAGCATCGCCATCCGGACCCGCCAGGCCGGGGACATGGCCCGGGTCAGCGTCGAGGACAGCGGCCTCGGGCTCAGCGCCGAAGGCGCGGCCAGGCTCTTCGAGCCCTTCTACACCAGCAAGCCCTACGGCCTCGGCGTCGGGCTGCGCATCTGCCGCAGCCTGGTGGAGGCCCACCACGGCAGGCTGTGGGCCGAGGCGCACAACCCCGGCGGCCGCTTCCACTTCACCCTGCCGTTCGCGCCATGAACCAGACCGTCCACCTCGTCGACGACGACGCGGACGTGCGCGACGCGCTCTCCGGGCTCCTGCAGGCCGCCGGCCTGCGGGTGCAGGCCTATGCCCGCGCCGAGGACTTTCTCGCCTCCTGCGTGGCGGGCCAGCCGGGCTGCCTGCTGCTGGACGTGGCCATGCCCGGCATGACCGGCCCCGAGCTCCAGGCGGCGCTGGCCGCCTCCGGCATCGATCTGCCGGTGGTCTTTCTCACCGGCCACGGCGACATCCCCACGGCCGTGCGGGTCACCCGCGCCGGGGCGGTGGATTTCCTGGAAAAGCCGGTGGCCGGAAAGGTCCTCGTCGCACGGGTCAAGAATGCCCTGGAGCTCGACGCGAAGCGCCGCCTGGAGGGGGCCGACCGGCGCGCGATCCGGGCGCGCTATGCGCAGCTCAGCGAGCGCGAGCGGGAGGTCATGGCCCTCGTCGTCACGGGCCTGTCGAGCAAGGAGATCGCCCGGCGGCTCGGCATCAGCCACCGCACCGTGGAGGTCCACCGCACCAACCTCATGCACAAGATGGGCGCCGCCCGGCTGCCCGACCTCATCGCCTGCGCGGCCTGCTGCGCCGCCTCCCCCGGGGACTTCCCGCCCGCGGAGCCCGACCCCCGCTGAGGCGCCGCGCCGGCGGCCGCCTATATCCATCTCCTTAAGTATCCCTACGGATTCCGCTGCTCCCGGGAGGGGTATAGCTTTGTATCCCTGGCCGCGGTCAGGAGGGGGAGCCGTCCCGTTCGGAATCGGCCACAAACGGCAGGAGGAGGGATCATGGAACAGTACAGCGAGATGCAGGTCGTCTTCGTCTCGGAGGGATTCCGGCTGATCGATGCCGAGTCCTACCAGCGGACCTACCGCCGGCGGGACGCCCTGCCCCTGGCCACGGGCTATTACGTCGTGTCCTGGCCGCCCGGGAGCGAGGCCGGCAGCTACGACGAGAAGGCCGTGTTCCGCGGACCGTTCAAGCGCAGGCGCGAGGCGGAGACCAATCTGGAGCGGTTCAGGGCCCTGGCCCCCCGCCGCACCGGGGAGGGGGCCGGCATGTCGCCCATGCCCCCGGCGGGGGCCGCCGGCGCGGCCGGGCGCGGTCTGTCCGGGTACGGCGCTTGAGCGCCGTGCCGCAGGCATCCTTCAGGAGGGAGAACATGGAACTCGGCGACCTGGTCAATACGGAAACGGAAGAATACGAGGGTCCCGGCGTGCGCGAGCCGGCCGGGGCGGCAGAGGCGGAAGCGGAGGCGGAGTGGGAGGACGACGACGTCCGCGACATCACCCAGCTCTACCTCAACGAGATCGGCAGGACGCCGCTGCTCACGAGCGCGCAGGAGCGCAGTCTGGCACAGCGGGTCGCGGCCGGCGACCACGAGGCGCGCCAGAGGATGATCCAGCACAACCTGCGCCTGGTGGTGAACATCGCCAAGCACTACCTCAACCGCGGGCTCACGCTCCTGGACCTGATCGAGGAGGGCAACCTGGGGCTCATGCACGCCCTGGAGAAGTTCGACCCCGAGCGCGGCTTCCGCTTCTCCACCTACGCCACCTGGTGGATCCGCCAGAACATCGAGCGGGCGATCATGAACCAGTCGCGCACCATCCGCCTGCCCGTGCACGTGGTCAAGGAGCTCAACGGCTATCTGCGCGCCCAGCGGCATCTGCAATCGCACGGCGTGCCCGACGCGGGGGCCGAGGAGATCGCCGCCCACACCGGCAGGACGGTGCAGGAGGTGGAGCGCATGCTGCGCCTCAACGACCGCATGGCCTCGCTGGATGCCCCGCTGGCCGTCGACCCCACGCTCACCATCGCCGATGCCCTTCCCGACGAGCATGCCGAGCTGCCCGAGGAGATGCTCGCCGTGGCCGAGGTCGGAGAGCTCGTGCAGGACTGGCTCGCCGAGCTGCCCGAGAAGCACCGCATGGTGATCGAGCGGCGCTTCGGCCTCGACAGCCAGGACGCGGCGACCCTGGAGGAGCTGGCCGAGGTGCTCAAGGTGACCCGGGAACGGGTGCGGCAGATCCAGCTGGAGGCCCTGCAGGGCCTCACCCGGATCCTCGGGCGGAACAAACTGACCCGCAGTGCGCTCCTCTAAGGAGACCCCCCGAGGTCGAAGCAACCCTTCAAGGAGCCCCGCCATGATGCACGTGCTGATCGCCCTGAACGGCAGCAGGCTGAAGAAGGCCGTACTGAACTCGGCCTATGCGCTCTGCGCGCATCTGAAATGCCGGATCGACATCCTGGTCGTGGAGGCCAGGGATGAAGTCCCGGAGGCCCTGGCCCGCTTCCTGGAGAGGCTGCAGGGGGCGTGCGTGGACTTTCGCCTGGTCAGGGCGGTCGGCCGGATGAGCCCGGCCGTGCTCGATTACGCCAGGCGGCACCGGGGCGTGGACCTCATCCTCATCGATACCCTGAAGAGCTGGGACAAGGGTGTCCCCATCCACTCGCTGAAGCAGCCCGTCGGGGTGCTGGCCAGCATCGCGGCCGTGTAGGCCGCGATCGGCTCTCAGGCCTCGAACACCAGGCTGTCCGGGGCGGCGCCCAGCGCGCGCAAGGCCCCGTTCACCGCCTCCGTGAAGGCGGGCGGCCCGCAGACATAGAAGTGCTGGCCGAAGTCCGCGATGCTTTCCTGCAGGAAGGCCCGATCGACGCGCCGGTGCCCATGGCCCGGCGCCGCGCCCTGGGTGCAGGTGAGGAGGCAGCGCGCCCCCAGCAGGTGGCGCAGCTCCTTCTCGCAGATGATGTCGGCCGGGGTCTTGTTCGAGTAGATCAGCGCATGCCCGTCGAGACTGCCCGTGCGCGCCAGCTCGCGCAGGATGGCGAGAAACGGCGTGATGCCGGCGCCGCCGGCGATGAAGGTGCCGGGGCCCCGGTAGCGGATGGTGCCGAAGGGGTCGGACATCCGCAGCCCGGCGCCGGGCTCCAGCGCGTGCAGCGCCCGGGTCACGCTGTCGGGGTGGTCCGGGTAGGCCTTGATGGTGAATTCCAGCACCCGGTCGGCGGCCAGGCTGGTGGGGGTGAACGGGCGGCCCCGGTCGCTCAGGCCGGGCCGGTCGATCGCGAGCTCCACGCCCTCGCCGGGGACGAAGGCGAAGCCTTCCGGCCTGCTGACGATAAGGCGCTTCACGTCGTGGGTGACGAACTGGCTCATGAGCAGGGTGACGGTGTGCTCCATGGCTATGCCCTTTCGCAAGTGATCTGTGGCGGTCGCGTCCGGCGGGGACGAGGCCCCTGCGGCCCGACTCCGTCTCAGCATAGTTCAACCCGGAACGATAAGGGCTGCGGGCGGCAGCCGGGCGATGGCGGGAGAGGGGGCCCGCTCACGGCCCGAGGGGACCTCGCCCCGCCCTCGGAAATAGCGTTTGCGAGGGGCGCATTTTTCTATATAATTCGCGCTTCTCCGCGCCCGTAGCTCAGTTGGATAGAGTACCTGGCTACGAACCAGGGGGTCGGGCGTTCGAATCGCTCCGGGCGCGCCAACTAAAAGGCAAGGGCTTACGAAAGTAAGCCCTTGCCTTTTTGCGGCCATTGCCGCCATGTTGCCACTCTAAAAACCATTCCATGGCCTTCTACGGTCGTTGTGCCGATTGACGGCGCTCCGGCCCTCCCGTACTTGACCCAGGTCAATTGCCGGGGGCGCCGATACCGTTTACATTCGGCCGGTCCAATCGCTCCCGGGAGCCCAAGCGCATCTGCCCGGACGAGCGTCCGGGGCGCCGCATCACCACCACACCCAACCCAGGGGTATTCACACCGTGAAGAAATGGTCCGTCGAGATCAAAGTGCTGGCGGGGTTCGCCTTTGCGCTGGCGACCCTGGCCCTCACGGGGGCGCTCGCCTATCGCGCGACGACGGGCTTCATCGAGACCTCGAACGCGGCCTACCGGTCCGAACGGGCCCTGGCGGCCCTGGAAGGCATACTCGCGCTCATGAACGAGGCCGAGAGCCGGCAGCGCGGCTACATCATCCTGGGCGAGGCCATCGACCTGGCGGGGCGCGAACAGGCCGTGGCGCAGATCCGCAGCCTCGTGTCCGAGCTCAGGCGGGACAAGGCGGACGATCCGCTGCAACTCCGCCGCATCCACGAGCTCGAACAGCGCATCGCCGAGCGCATGAAGCTGCTCGACTGGGTGCTCGAGGCGCGCCGCGCCGAGGGCTACGAGGCGGCGCGCGAGCGCCTGCTGACGGGGCCCGGCCGCGAGGAGATGCGCCGGCTGCGGGAGCTGGCCAAGCTGATGGCCTCGGAGGAGGGCACGCGGCTCGCCCGGCTGCGGCAAGAAGCCGAAGGCCAGGCCAACGACACCCTGCTGGGCTTCGGCCTGCTCCTCGCGGCCTCGCTCGCCTTCCTCTCCGTGCTGTTCTTCGGCATCCGCCGGGAGATCCACGAGCGCCGGCAGAAGGAGACGGAGCTCGCGCACCTGGTCCACGAGCTGGAGGCCGCCAACGAGGAGCTGAAGAACTTCGCCTACGTCGTCTCGCACGACCTCAAGGCGCCGCTGCGCGCCATCGGTTCGCTGGCGGACTGGCTCACCGTGGATCAGGCCGACCGGCTCGACGACGAGGGCAAGGAGCACCTGCGGCTCATCGTGAGCCGGGTGCGGCGCATGGACGGGCTGATCGAGGGCATCCTCGACTATTCGCGCGTCGGCCGCATCAGGGAGCAGGCGACGCCCGTCGACCTCGAGCGGCTGGTGCACGAGGTCATCGACTCGCTCGCCCCGCCGGCGCACATCGCCGTGACGGTGCAGGGGCCGCTGCCCACCGTCGTGGTCGAGAAGACGCGCATCCGGCAGGTGTTCCAGAACCTGATCTCGAACGCGATCAAGTATATGGACAAGCCCGCAGGCCGTGTCGCGGTCCGCTGCGCCCCGGAGCGCGATGCCTGGCGCTTCAGCGTGACGGACAACGGCCCGGGCATCGAGCCGCGGCACCACGAGCGGGTGTTCCAGCTCTTCCAGACCCTGGCCCCGCGCGACCGGGTCGAGAGCACCGGCGTCGGCCTGGCGCTGGTGAAGAAGATCGTGGAGATGTATGGTGGGCAGGTGTGGATCGAGTCCACGCCCGGCCAGGGCAGCACCTTTCATTTCACCCTGCCGCGCACGGCGGGGCCGTCACATCCAGGCATCGAGGAATGAACATGAAGTATGCAAGCAAGCCGATCCTGCTCGTGGAAGACGACCAGGTGGACGCCATGACCGTGCGGCGCGCGCTCAGGGAGCTGCACGTCGCCAACCCGCTGGAGCACGTAGAGAACGGCGAGGCGGCCCTGGAGGCCCTGCGCGGGGCCGGCGGGCAGCGGCCGTGCATCATCCTGCTCGACCTGAACATGCCCGTCATGAGCGGCATCGAGTTCCTCCAGGTGGTGAAGGCGGACGCGGCGCTCAGGCGCATCCCCGTGGTGGTGCTGACCACCTCTTCGGAGCAGCAGGACAAGGTGGACAGCTTCAATCTCGGTGTCGCGGGCTACATGCGCAAGCCCGTGGACTATCAGCAATTCGTCGAGCTGATCCGCTCCATCGACGCCTACTGGACGCTGAGCGAGCTGCCGGAATGAACGACGCGACCCGTCGCCGCGGGCCGATTGCGGGGGGCGCCAGGCCATGAGCCCGCCCGGCCAGCAGGTACTCATCGTCGAGGACGACCGGGTGGACCGCCTGGCCTGCCGGCGCGCGCTCTCGCGCGAGGCGGGCACGGCATACGCCATCCACGAGTGCGACACGGGCACCGAGGGCCTGCGGCTCGCCCGGGAGCTCGCCCCGACGCTGATCCTGCTCGACTATCACCTCCCCGACCTCGACGGCCTGGAATTCCTGCAGGCGCTCGCCGGCCACCGCAATGAGCCCGGCGTCCCGGTGGTCATGCTCACCGGCGCCGACAGCACCGCCGTGGCCGTCGCGGCCATGAAGCGCGGCGCACGCGACTTCCTCGTCAAGGACAGCGAGCGCCGTTACCTGGAGCTGCTGCCCACCGTGGTGGAGCGGGTGCTGCGGGAAGAGCGGCTCATGGCCGGCAAGCGCGAGGCCGAGGCCCGCCTGAGGCTCGTCGCCGACGGCGTGCCTGGCCTGCTCGCCTACGTGGACCGCGACCTGCGCTACCGCTTCAACAACGCCCGCTACCTGGAGTGCTTCGGCCTGGACCCGGAAAACCTGTACGGCCGGACCATCCGCGAGGTCCTCGGCGAGGCGCTCTACGAGGAGATCCGCCCGCGCCTGGCGGCCGTGCTCACCGGCGTGCCGCAGAGCTACGAGAGCACCGTCATCGTCCACGGCGACGCGCGGCGGTACCTGTATGTCCGCCTCCTGCCGCATCTGGAGGGACGCGAGGTGATCGGCTTCTACGTCATCGCCATGGACATCACCGAGCTCAAGCAGGCCCAGCGCGAGCTCGCCGCCCGGCGCGACGAGCTCGCGCACCTGCAGCGGCTGCAGACCGCGGGCACCCTGGCCAGCTCCATTGCGCACGAGGTGAACCAGCCTCTGCAGGCCGTCATGGCCTATTGCGAGGCGGCCCGGCGCCTGCTCGCCGGCGGCGGCTGCGACCAGGACAAGCTCGTGCACGCCCTCGACCAGGCGGTCAAGCAGGCCCAGTACGCGGCGCAGGTCATCCAGCACCTGCGCACCTTCCTGCGCAAGGGCGGGACCGAGGCCGTCGCGCTGGACCTCAACGAACTGGTGCACAGCGCCGTCGGCCTCCTCGAGGCCGAGGACTGCACGCACGGCTTCCGGATCGAGACGGATCTCGCGGCAGGCGCGCTCACGGTCATCGCAGACCGCGTGCACGTCGAGCAGGTGCTCCTCAACCTGCTGCGCAACAGCGCCGAGGCCCTGTGCGCCGCGAACCTCCGCGACGGGCGCATCGCCATCCGCACCTTCGTCAACGCCGAAGGCGCCGCCCAGACGAGCGTGCGCGACACCGGCCCCGGCATCGAGCCCGGGATGCACAAGCGCCTCTTCGAGGCCTTCCA
>DYFL01000064.1 GCA_020725195.1 Hydrogenophilus sp. | reverse complement strand
CGCTCCGCCTCACATTCCGGGGCTGATGAGCGGCTAATGGATAATCTGGGATAAACGAACATGACCCTGCCCGCTGAATGGATCGTCCCCGACTGGCCCGCGCCGGCGAATGTGCGCGCCTTCATGACCACCCGCTCAGGCGGCGTGAGCCGGCCGCCCTTCGACTCGATGAACCCCGCGGCCCATGTCGGCGACGACCCCGAGGCCGTGGCCGGCAACCGCGCCCGCCTGCGCGGGTTGCTGCCGGCCGAGCCGCTCTGGCTCGACCAGGTGCACGGCAGCCGGGTGGCCGAGGCGGGCGTGGAGGCGGCAGGGGCGCAGGCCGACGCCGGTCTCGCCCGGGCCCCGGGCCGGGTCTGCGCGGTGCTCACCGCGGACTGCCTGCCGGTGCTCTTCTGCGACCGGGCCGGGACCGTGGTGGCGGCCGCCCACGCCGGCTGGCGGGGGCTGGCGGGCGGCGTGCTGGAGCGCACCGTGGAGGCCATGGGGGCGGCGCCCGAGCGGATCATGGCCTGGCTGGGGGCCGCCATCGGGCCCGAGGCCTTCGAGGTGGGGGAGGAGGTGCGCGAGGCCTTCGTCGCCCAGGACCCTCTGGCGGCCACCGCCTTCCGCCCGGCCGGCCTCACCACTTTGGACGGGGCGCCGCGGAAGTGGCTGGCGGATATCTACGCCCTGGCACGGCTGCGGCTCGGCCGCCTGGGGGTCGCCGAGGTCCACGGCGGGGGGCTGTGCACGTTCACCGATTCCGGGCGCTTCTACTCCTACCGCCGCGACGGCCGCACCGGCCGCATGGCCAGCGTGATCTGGCTTGAGTAGAATCGCTCCCTTTTAAGCGCCTCCATGTCCACCCTCGCCTGGATCCTCCTCGCCGGCGCCGCCGGCGGCCTGCTCAGCGTGCTCTTCGCCGCCCTGGCCCTGGCCGCCCGCGTCGAATGGGTGCCGGTGATGGTGAGCTATGCCATCGGCGCCCTGCTCGGGGCGGCCTTCCTGGAGGTGCTGCCGCACGCCCTGGAGATGGCGGGCAGCTTCCAGAAGCTGGGCCTGGCGGTGCTGGGCGGCATCCTGGTCTTCTTCCTGCTGGAGAAGCTGGTGCTCTGGCGCCACTGCCACGTCGAGACCTGCGAGGCGCACGGCACCCACGCCCCGGCCCACGACCACGGCCGCTCCGGCCTGATGATTACCGTGGGCGACACCTTCCACAACTTCGTCGACGGCGTGATCATCGCCGCGGCCTTCCTGGTGGACGTGCGGCTGGGCGTGGTCACCGCCCTGGCCATCATCGCGCACGAGATCCCGCAGGAGATGGGCGACTTCCTCATCCTGCTGCACTCCGGCTACAGCCGCGCCAAGGCCCTGCTGCTGAACGTGGTGAGCAGCCTCGCCACCCTGCTGGGGGCGCTGCTGGGCTATTTCGCCCTGGCGCCGGTGCAGGAGTTCATGCCCTACATCCTGGCCCTGGCGGCCTCCGGCATGATCTACGTGGCGATGTCGGACCTGATCCCGGGCCTGCACAAGCGGGCCGAGCTCAGGCACACCGGCCTACAGCTCGCCCTGATCCTGCTCGGCGTGGCGACCGTCTGGCTGGCGGGCGGCTGGGCCGAGGGCTGGCTTGCGACGGCGGGCGAGGGCCTTGGCCACGAGCCACACGGGCAGCACGCCCATTGAGAAAAACAGGGCCAGGCCGGAGAGCCAGCCCTCCATGGCCAGGCTCATGGCGAGGATGACGTAGACGTAGCCGATGAGGATGACGAGCAGATAGAAGTGCATGCGGGTGAGGCTTCGGTGTTGCAGGGCAGGGCGCAACAAATAGCATGCATCGACCGCGAACTCCATCCCGTCGTCCGGGTATCGTCTTGAACTCCGGGTGCCCGACGCACTCCATCCCGCTCCAAGAATATCGCTGACATGACCATGCAAACCCTCCCCAAGATCGGCTTTATCTCCCTCGGCTGCCCCAAGAACGCCTACGACTCCGAGCGCATCCTCACCCAACTGCGGGCCGAGGGCTATCTCATCGTGCCCAGCTACGACGACGCCGATCTGGTGGTGGTCAACACCTGCGGCTTCATCGACGCGGCGGTGGACGAGTCCCTGGAGGCCATCGGCGAGGCCCTGCGCGAGAACGGCAAGGTGGTGGTCACGGGCTGCCTGGGCGCGCGCGAGAGCGTGGTCAAGGACGCCCACCCCCAGGTGCTGGCGGTGACCGGCCCCCACGCCACGGAGGCGGTGATGGCGGCGGTGCACGCCCACCTCCCCAAGCCGCACGACCCCTACCAGGACCTGGTGCCGCCCGGCGGGCTCAAGCTCACCCCCAGGCACTACGCCTATCTCAAGATCTCCGAGGGCTGCAACCACCGCTGCACCTTCTGCATCATCCCGGCGCTCAGAGGCGACCTCGCGAGCCGGCCCATCGGCGACGTGCTCGCCGAGGCCGAGGCCCTGGTCCAGGCCGGGGTGAAGGAGCTCCTGGTCATCTCCCAGGACACCTCTGCTTATGGCGTCGACCTCAAGTACCGCACCGGTTTCTGGGGCGGCCGCCCGGTGAAGACCCGGATGCTGGAGCTGGCCCAGGCCCTGGGCGAGATGGGGGTGTGGGTGCGGCTGCACTACGTCTATCCCTATCCCAGCGTCGACGATGTCATTCCGCTCATGGCGGAAGGCAAGGTCCTGCCTTACCTGGACGTGCCCTTCCAGCACGCGAGCCCGAGGATCCTCAAGGCCATGAAACGCCCGGGCGACATCGAGGACACCCTGCGGCGCATCGAGCGCTGGCGCGAGATCTGCCCGGAGCTGGTCATCCGCAGCACCTTCATCGTGGGCTTTCCCGGCGAGACGGAAGGCGACTTCGATCTGCTCCTGGACTTCCTGGAGGCGGCCAGGCTCGACCGGGTGGGCTGCTTCGCCTATTCCCCGGTGGAGGGGGCGCGGGCCAATCAGCTACCCGACCCGGTGGACGAGGACGTGAAGCTCGACCGCCTCGCCCGCTTCATGGACGTGCAGGCGGACATCAGCGCCGAGAAGCTGCGCGCGCGGCGCGGCGCCGAGATGACCGTGCTCGTCGACGAGGCCGACGGCCGCCGGGCCGTGGGGCGCAGCTACGCCGACGCGCCGGAGATCGACGGCGTGGTGCACATCGCCCAGGGCGCGGGGCTGAGGCCGGGGGATTTCGTGCGGGTGCGGATCACCCGCTCGGACGACCACGACCTCTGGGGCAAGCCCGTCTGACAAGGGTTTAGGAAACATGGACAACCGCTTGATCTGGAAGCCGAACGTGGTGGTGGCCGCCCTGGTGGAAGAGGGGGGGCGGTACCTCTTCGTGGAGGAGGAGACCGCCGAAGGCCTGCGCCTCAACCAGCCGGCCGGACACCTGGAGGAGGGTGAGACCCTGATGGACGCCGTGCGCCGCGAGGTGCTGGAAGAGACGGCGCACCACTTCGAGCCGGAGGCCCTGCTGGGGGTGTACCGTTGGCGCCACCCATCGAAGGATCGCACCTATCTGCGCTTCGCCTTCATCGGCAAGGCGACGGGACACGACCCCGAACGCAAGCTGGACGCGGGCATCCTCCGGGCCCTCTGGCTCACCCCGGAGGAGATCGCGGCACGCAGGGATCGCCTGCGCAGCCCGCTGGTCATGCGCTGCCTGGAGGACTATCGGGCGGGGCGGCGTTATCCCCTGGACCTGATCACGGAACTGGTCGAAGCGGCATGAGCCGGAAAGCGTCGTTTCTGTGGGGGCTGCCGATCCGACAGCCTGAAGCGCTAGCCTGTGGGAGCGGCTTCAGCCGCGAAGCCTTAGGTGAAGACCTGTTCGCGGCTGAAGCCGCTCCCACCCTGGGCCGCATCGCGCCATGAGCCGAATCGTCGTGGGCCTCTCCGGCGGCGTGGACTCCGCCGTCACCGCCTGGCTGCTGAAAGAGCAGGGCCATGAGGTCGTCGGCGTGTTCATGAAGAACTGGGAGGCGGACGACGACGACCCCAACTGCCCGGCGCGCCAGGATTTCCTCGACGTGCTCGCCGTGGGCGACGTGCTCGGCATCGAGATCGAGCTGGTGAACTTCAGCCGGGAATACCAGGAGCGGGTCTTCGCCTACTTCCTCGCCGAGTACGGGGCCGGGCGCACGCCCAACCCGGACGTGCTGTGCAATGCCGAGATCAAGTTCAAGGCCTTCCTCGACCACGCCCTGGCGCTCCAGGCCGACTTCATCGCCACCGGCCACTACGCCCGGCTCGAGGGCGAGGCGCCGCAGCGGCGGCTCCTGAAGGCCGTGGACCGCAACAAGGACCAGAGCTATTTCCTCTACCGGCTGTCGCAGGCGCAGATCGCCCGGGCGCTCTTTCCCCTGGGCGGGTTACCCAAGCCCGAGGTGCGGGAACTGGCCCGCAAGGCCGGCCTGCCCAACTACGCCAAGAAGGACTCGACCGGCATCTGCTTCATCGGCGAGCGGCCGTTCCGGGAGTTCCTGAGCCGCTACCTGCCCGTGCATCCCGGCGCCATGCGCACCCCCGAGGGCCGGGTGGTGGGCGAGCACCAGGGCCTCATGTACTACACCCTGGGCCAGCGCAAGGGCCTGGGCATCGGCGGCATGAAGGACGCCGAAACCGGCGTGCCCTGGTTCGTCGCGGGCAAGGACCTGGAGAAGAACGCGCTCATCGTGGTCCAGGGCCACGACCACCCCCTGCTGCTCAGCACCCGGCTGGAGGCCCGGGACCTCAACTGGATCGGCCCCGCCCCCGAGGCGGGCGGCCGCTACACGGCCAAGACCCGCTACCGGCAGCAGGACGCCGCCTGCACCGTGGCGGCGGTCTCGGGGGAGATGCTGAGCCTGGTCTTCGACGCGCCCCAGTGGGCGGTGACGCCGGGGCAGTCGGTGGTGGTGTACGACGGCGAGGTCTGCCTGGGCGGCGGGGTGATTGAAGGCGGGAAGTAGGGAGTAGGGAGTGGGGAGCGGGGAGTGGGAAAACACGGCGGCGAAGCCGCTCATTGCCCACTCCCCACTTCACGCAACCGGCGCCGTGTCCTTGAACGACGGCCGCTGCATCAGGCGGTCGTAGAGTTCCGAGAGGTTGGGGTGGTCGCGCCGCCAGTCGATCTCGCCCTCGAAGCGGAACTCCAGGTAGCCCAGGGCGCAGCCGACGGCGATCTCCGCCAGGCTGAAGCCGCCTTCGTAGAGCCAGTCGCGCTTGTCCAGCTCCTCGCTCAGGACCTCGAGGGCGGCGCGCACCTTGCCGAGCTGGCGTGCGATCCATTCCGGATTCCGCTGCTCCTCCGGGCGCTTGCGCTCGAGGTAGACCAGGGCGGCGGCGTCGCAGATGCCGTCGGCCAGGGCCTCCCAGCGCCGCACGGCGATGCGGGCCCGGGCGTCCTTGGGCAAGAGGTGGGCCACCGGGCTGATGCCGTCCAGGTATTCGACGATGACCCGGGAATCGAACAGGGTCTTGCCGTCCTCCAGCACCCAGACGGGGACCTTGCCCAGGGGGTTGTAGTCGGGCACGCGGGTGTCCGCGCTCCAGGGGGCGTCCAGCACCAGCTCGTAGTCGATGTGCTTTTCCGCGGCCACGACGCGCACCTTGCGCACGAAGGGGCTGGTCAGCGAGCCGATGAGCTGCATCTTGTGGTTCGCGCTATGGGCGGGCTTCATGGTTACCTATGGCTTGTGCAAGTGTCCCCAAGGCCATTCTAGTCCGAAGTCCGGGCAATGGCTCAGTCCCGCCCGGCCTGAACCACCGCCAGCGCATGCGGCCAGGCGGCCTCGAAGCGGCGCAGGGTCTCGTCGCGGCCCAGGAGCTCCAGGGTCTGGTCGATGGACGGCGTCTGGGCGGTGCCGAAGAGCACCAGGCGCAGCGGGATGCCGATCTGGCCGAGCTTGAGGCCGTGCGCCTTGGCGCTGTCCTTGATGAGCTGGTTCAGGTCGGCGGCCCGCCAGGCGACGCCGGCCAGGGCCGCCTTCAGCGCCTCCAGGGCGGGCAGGGCCTCGGGCGCGAGCCTGTCCCGGAGCTCCTCGACGGCCGGCTCGGCCTGGCGGTAGAAGATGTGGGCCGCATCCGCCAGTTCCTCCACGGTGGCGACCCGCTCCTTGAGCAGGCCGACGATCCGCGGCAGGTCGGCGCGGTCGGGGTCGATCGCCTGGCGGATGAGGAAGGGCCTCGCCAGGCCGGCCAGACGCGCGTCGTCGGCCTCCTTGAGGTATTGCTGGTTGAGCCAGGCGAGCTTCTCCTGGTCGAAGCGGGCGGGGGAGTGGCTGACGTTGCCGACCTCGAACCACTCGACGAACTGGGCCATCGAGAACTTCTCGTCGTCGCCGTGGCCCCAGCCCAGGCGGGCGAGGTAGTTGAGCAGGGCCTCGGGCAGGTAGCCGTCCTCCTTGTACTGCAGCACGGACACCGCGCCGTGGCGCTTGGAGAGGCGCTCGCCGTCGTGGCCCAGGATCATGGGCACGTGGGCGTAGACGGGGAGGGGCGCGCCCAGGGCGAGGAGGATGTTGATCTGGCGCGGGGTGTTGTTGACGTGGTCGTCGCCGCGGATGACGTGGGTGATGCCCATGTCCCAGTCGTCCACCACCACGCCGAAGTTGTAGGTGGGGATGCCGTCGCCGCGCAGGATCACCAGGTCGTCGAGCTCGGCGTTGGCCACGGTGATGGGGCCCTTGATCAGGTCGTCGAAGCCGACCTCGCCGTCGCGCGGGGTCTTGAAGCGGACGACGGGGGCGACCCCCTCGGGCGGGGCGGGCAGCACCTTGCCCGGCTCCGGCCGCCAGCGCCCGTCGTAGCGGGGCTTCTCGCCGCGGGCGCGCTGCGCCTCGCGCATGGCCTCGAGCTCCTCCCGGCTCGCATAGCACCGATAGGCCCTGCCCTCGTCGAGGAGGCGCTGGGCGATCTCCTTGTAGCGATCCAGCCGCTTCATCTGGTAGAAGGGACCCTCGTCCCAGTCGATCCCGAGCCAGGCGAGGCCGTCCAGGATGGCCTTTTCCGACTCCAGGGTGGAGCGCTCCTGGTCGGTGTCCTCGATGCGCAGGACGAACTGGCCGCCCATCTTCCGGGCATAGGCCCAGGAGAAGAGGGCGGTGCGGGCGCCGCCGATGTGCAGGTAGCCGGTGGGCGAGGGGGCGAAGCGGGTGCGGATCATGGTCGGGAGGCGGGACGCAAAGCGGCGATTCTACTGGAACTTGCCGGCCTCCCAAAAAGGCTTTGACCCGTGGCGGCGGCCTGAGTAGAATGCCGAGCTCTTCGGGCGGTTACTATCAGCGGTAGATGGCTTCCTTCACACGGAAGAGGTCACTGGTTCGAATCCAGTACCGCCCACCATCCTCCCCAGTCTTCCCCAGCCCCACGCGCCCGCAACGGTGTGGGTCGTCCCGTCCCCTGCGCTACCATTAGGTCATTCCAACTCGGAGACCCGGCCATGCTTGGCTCTTTGGAGCCGGGGGCCGGCATGATCCGGCCCGACTACGGCGGCGGCGGCATCGTCAACCTCATGAGCTCCATCGGCGCGGCCCTGGGCGACCCGGGGACGGGCTATGCGCCGCTCGGCGTCCTGCCCCCCGAGGCGCTGGCCGGCGCCCGCCGCGTGGTGCTGCTGGTGGTCGACGGCCTGGGCCACGACCATCTGCTCGGCCGCGAGGGCCCGCTGCGCCGCCACCTGCGCGGGCGCCTCACCTCGGTCTTCCCCTCGACCACGGCGAGCGCCATCCCGACCTTCATGACCGGTCTCGCCCCCCGGCAGCACGGCCTGACCGGCTGGCACATGTACTTCCGGGAGCTGGGCGGTGTGGCCGCGGTGCTGCCCTTCCGCACCCGGCTCGGGCACCAGCCCCTCAAGGCCGCCGGGGTCACGCCCGAGGCGCTGCTGGGGCTCACGCCCCTCTTCGATCGGCTGCCCGTGCCCTGCCACGTCGTCGGGCCGCAGCGCATCGTCCACTCGGAGTTCAACGTGGCCCTGTCGGGCCGCGCCCGGCGGCACGGCTACGACACCCTGGAGGCGATGTTCGAGACCATCGCCGGCCTGGTGCGCGGCAGCGAGGCACGCAGCTATGTCTACGCCTACTGGCCGGAGCTCGACAGCCTCGCCCACGAGCACGGCGTGGCCAGCCCGCAGGTGGCGGCGGCCTTCGCGGAGCTGGACGCGGCCTTCGGCCGCTTCCTGGAGGCGGTGCGCGGCACCGGCAGCGTCGTCATCGCGACCGCGGACCACGGCCTGATCGATACCGCACCGGACGACGTCATCGACCTGGAGGCCCACCCCGCGCTGCGCGAGACCCTGCTCCTGCCCCTGTGCGGCGAGCCGCGCGCGGCCTATGCCTATGTGCGCGCCGGGCGGGAGGCCCGCTTCGAGGCCTATGTCCGCGATCGCCTTGCCGGACGCGCCGTGGCCGTGCCCGGCGCGCAGTTCGTGCAGCAGGGCTGGTTCGGCCCGGGGGCCTCCCATGCCGGTCTCGCCGACAGGATCGGCGATTACGTCCTGATCCCGCAGGGCCGGGCCGTGTTCCGGGACTGGCTCGCGGGCGAGGAGCGCTACCGCCACATCGGGGTGCACGGCGGACCCAGCGCGGCCGAGATGTACGTGCCGCTCGTCGTCTGCCGGGCCGCATAGGCGCGCCCCGGGTTCGCTTCCAGGCCGACCGGTCGTGGCCTACACAGATAGGGAGACGCGCCTCCGGGAGCCGGCCATGACCCTCATCCGCCTGCCCAAGACCGCCCCCAGCCTCGGCCACCCCCTGGAGAGGCTGCTGGCCCAGCGGCGCACCCTGCGTGCCTACAGCGGCCAGCCGGTGTCCTGGGCCAAGGCGGCGTGCCTGCTCTGGGCGGCCCAGGGCGTCACCGATGCCGGCGGCCTGAGGACCGCGCCCTCGGCCGGCGCCCTCTATCCGCTGGAGGTCTATCTGCTGGCGGGTGCCGTGACGGGCCTGGAGCCCGGCATCTATCGCTACCAGCCGAGGTCGGACGCCGTGCTGAGGTTGGCCTCCGGCGACCGCCGCGCCGAGCTGGCGGCCGCCGCCCTGCACCAGGACTGGCTCGTCGATGCGGCGCTCACCCTGGCCTTCGCCGCGCGCTACGCGCGGACCACCTGGAGGTACGGCCGCCGCGGCGTCCAGTACGTGCACATCGAAGTCGGCCACGCGGCGCAGAACGTCCAGCTGATGGCCGTCTCCCTGGGGCTGGGCTCGGCGGTGGTGGGGGCCTTCGACGAGGCGCGCGTGGCCTCGCTCCTGGGGCTGCCGGCCGAAGAGACGCCGCTCTACCTCCTGCCCGTCGGCGCGGCGGCGTGAACGACCGGGAATGCGTGGCCCTGCTCGGCTGGGCGCTGCCGCGACTGGGCCACCGCTGGGAGGGCTATCGCCGGGTGCGGCGCCGGGTCTGCCGGCGCATCGCGGCGCGGCTCCGGGGCCTCGGGCTGGCGGATGCGGCCGCCTACCGCCGGCGCCTGGAGGCGGACCCCGGGGAGTGGGCGGCGCTGCAGGCCTGCCTGCCGGTGACCGTCACGCGCTTCTGCCGGGACCGGGAGGTGTTCCGGGCCCTCGCGGCGGTCGTCCTGCCGGCCCTGGCGCAAGCGGCCCTGGCGGCCGGCGGGACCGCGCTGCGGGCGTGGAGCGCCGGCTGCGCCAACGGGGAGGAGCCCTACAGCCTGGGCCTGCTCTGGCGATTCGGCCTGCAGGCGAGATTCCCGGGCATCCGGCTGGAAATCCTGGCCACGGACATCGACGCGCAGGTGCTGCAGCGCGCCGGGACGGCCTGCTATCCCGAAAGCAGCCTCCGGGAGCTGCCCGGGGAGTGGCGCCAGGCCGCCTTCTCGCGGCAGGGCGGGCGCTACTGCCTGAGGCCCGGCTATCGCGCGCCGGTGCGCTTCGTCCGGCAGGACCTCGCGCAGGAGATGCCGCAGGGCGCCTTCCACCTGATCCTGTGCCGCAACCTGGCCTTCACCTATTTCAGCGAACCGCGGCAACGGCGGATCGCCTCGCAGCTCGCCGAGCGGCTGGCGCCGGGGGGCTGCCTCGTCCTGGGCAGCCATGAAAGGCTGCCCAGGGGGACGGCCGGCCTGCAGCCGTGGCCCGGGGCCCGGCACTGCTACCGGAAGGCGCCCGGGGTGTGGCAATCGGAACAACGCCGACGAGAAATGCGCCCGCCCATCGGCGAATAGCTTTGCCTTCGCGGGTTTTGAGGCGGACTATTAGGCGACAGGCCTTCCTGCCGATTCCGGGCAGGGGGTGCGCAGGCCGTGATCCAAGCCGCGGAGATTGACGAGCCCGATCGTGCGAAACGCATAGCCATGCAGCATCAAGCCCCGGATATCCATCGCAGTCTGGCCATGGCGCATCTGCCGTCCGTGCCCCAGGTCCTGGTGCAGCTGCTGGAGTATTGCGATCAGGAGGACGCAGGCACCGCCGGCCTGGGCGACCTGGTGAACAAGGACACCGGCGTGGCGGCGAAGGTGGTCGGCATCGCCAACTCCGCCTACTACCGGCGCAGCCGGGTCCTGGAGGGGGTCGATCAGTGCGTGAACATGCTCGGCATGGACGCGGTACGCAGCATCGTCCTCAACCATTCCATCATCGAGCTCTTCAGCCGCTTCCGCGGCGTCGGCGATTTCGACCTCTCGCATTTCTGGCGCCACACCCTGCATTGCGCCGTCATGTCCAGGCGGCTGGCCGACCGCATGAACTACCCCAATCCCCAGGAGGCCTACCTGGCCGGGCTGCTGCACGATGTCGGCCGGCTGGCCCTGATCTCCGTGGCCCCCGAACGCTATGTGCCGATATTCTCGGCGCACGGCGACGAGGATGAGCTGCTGCGCCGCGAGCAGGAGGCCTTCGGCCTGAATCATGCCGAGGTGGGGGCCTGGCTGGCGGAGCGCTGGCAGCTGCATCCCTTCCTGGTGGACGCCATCCTCTATCACCACGAGCCGGCCGCCCGCGTCGAGTCGGCGCATGCGCTGGTGCGGATCGTCCGCCTGTCCAATGCGTTGAGCGCGAGCCTGGAGGACCCGGGCAGGCTCACCGATGCCCTGGCGGCGGAGGCCGGCATGAGCCGCGACGAGGCCGTGGCGTTGATGACCGGCGCCGGGCAGGACGTGCGCGCCATCGCGGAGCAGTTCGGCATCGCCTTGCCCGACGCCTCCGGGCCCGCGGCCAACAACGGCCACGCCAGGCTGGCCGAGGTGCTTTCCGACCGGCTCGTGGTCGGCAACGCCTTCCCGGGCGCGGGCTGCGAGATGACGCCGGAGGAGGCCCATCTCGCCCTGGCCCAGGGCACCCGCACGCTGTTCGGGCCCTGCGCGGTCGCGCTCTTCATCCCGGCCAACGGCATGCTCCAGGGGCAAGGCCTGGACGCCGTCGGCAACCGCATCGAGGAGATCCGCATCGCGGTCGACAACACCGACTCGATGGTCGCCCGCGCCTACCACGGCGAGATCGCCGCGCTGGCCGAGAACGCCCCCAGCCGCAGCGTGGTGGACGAGCAGCTGCGCCGGCTGCTGGGGCGCAACGCCCTGCTGGTGCTGCCGCTGCGGCACGACCGTACGCGGCTCGGGGCCATGGCCCTGGGCATCGACAGGGAGGCCGCGGAGGCCCTCGGCGGGCGCCTGCGCCTGCTGTCGGCCTTCGCCGTGGAGGCGGGGCGCTTCCTGCTGCAGGCGCGGGAAGAGCAGGCGCGGCTGGAACAGGCGAGGACCCGGTCGGTCGAGGGCTATCTGGATCAGGCGAGGCGGATCGTCCACGAGGCGAGCAATCCCCTGAGTGTCGTGCGCAACTACCTGGCGCTGCTGAAGGAGCAGCTGCAGGACCAGGAGCGGGAGGGGCCCGACATCGCCCTGCTCGAAGAGGAGCTGCGCCGCGTGGGGCGCATCCTCGACGGCCTGAAGCGCCCGCTGCCCCAGGCCGCGGCCGAAAGGCGGGTGGAGGATATCGAGGAGCTGCGCCGCGTGGGGCGCATCCTCGACGGCCTGAAGCGTCCGGCACCCTTGGTCGGGGCCGGGGCCGAAAGGCGGGTCGAGGACATCAATGCCCTGCTGGGCGATGTGGCGCGGGTGTGCCGCACGGGCAAGACCGGCCCCCTGGGCATCGAGCTCGTGCTGTCCCAGGAGGCGGGCCTGCCGCCGGTGCGGGGGGAGGCGGACAAGGTCAGGCAGGTCGTGATGAACCTGATCTTCAATGCGGCTGAGGTCCTGGAGGCGGGCGGCCGCATCACGGTGGCATCCTCGCTGTGGCGGGGCGCACGAGGCGAACGCTTCGTGGAGATCAGCATCGCCGACACCGGGCCGGGCATCCCCGCAGAGGTCATGGAATGCCTGGACCAGCCCCTCCAGAGCACCAAGGGGGGCGGCCATGCGGGGCTCGGCCTGTCCATCGTCAGAAACCTGGTGGAAGAACTCGGAGGTTCGATGCACTGCAAGAGCGGCCCTGGCGGCACCACGTTCATGATCCTGCTGCCCGCGGCGGCCTGAGGCTTCGCTTTGGGCAAGCCCGGGATGCCGGACTGGACGGATCGATGCGCGACGGCGCCGGCCGCCGCGGAGGAGGGCGGCCGCATCCTGGTCATCGAGGACGACCCCCTCTTCGCCAGGAGCCTGGCCGAACTGCTCGGCAAGGCGGGCTACGAGACGATGCACGCCGGGACGGGGGGGGACGCCCTGCGGCGGCTGTCCTCGGAGCCCTTCGATCTGGCCCTGGTGGATCTGAGCCTGCCCGACATCAGCGGCCAGGCGGTCATCGAGGGCGCCAGGCAGGGGGGCTGTGACCTCCCCCTGATCGTGGTCAGCGGCGAAACCCAGATCGATGCGGCCATCGCCGCGCTGAGACTGGGGGCGGCGGACTATGTGCGCAAGCCCATCGAACCGGCGATCCTGCTGCACAGCATCCGCAAGTCGCTGAAGCAGTACCGGATCGAGCGCCAGCACCGCGACTTCCTGCGCCGCATCGAGGCGTCGGAGCGCCTGCACCGTTTCCTGGTCGAACGCTCGCCCGACCTGATCTTCACCCTCGATGGCGACGGCAACATCGAGTTCGTCAACGATCGCCTGGAATCCCTCCTGGGCCTGGATCGCGACGCCTTCGCAGGGCAGCATTTTTCCGCCATCGCGCACCTCCCCGACCTGGAACGCGCGCGCTACGCCTTCAGCCGCAGGAGCCTGGCGGAGAAGCAGGTGCACAGCGTCGAGCTGCGCCTCAGGAGCCGGCTGCATCCGGGCGGGTTCCGCCATTTCGAGACCGTCGTGGCCCCGGTGACCGGGCAGGACCACGCAGGCACGCCAGCCGATGCCGCTGCGACGGACGCGGGCGGCTACTACGGGGTGGCGCGCGACATCACGGAGCGGCGCGAGGCTGAGGCCTGGGCCGCCTTCCATGCCAACCACGACGCCCTGACGGGCCTGCCCAACCACACCCTGTTCCGCGACCGCCTCGGGCTGTCGCTCATCCAGGCGCGCCGCAACCGCGAAGGGCTGGCCGTGCTGTTCCTCAACCTCAACCGCTTCAAGCCGGTCAACGATCTGCTGGGGCAGGCCAAGGGCGATGAACTGCTGCGTCAGATCCCTGGCCGCGTTCAGCCCTGCCTGCGCGGGGGCGATACGCTCGCGCGCTTCGGGGGGGACGAGTTCCTGCTGCTGCTGACCCAGATCGCCTCGCGCGACGAGGTGCTCGCCGTGTTGAACCGTATCGTGGAAGAGCTGCGCCATCCCTTCGCCCTGGGCGACAGACAGGTCCCGGTGTCCGTGAGCGCGGGCATCGCCCTGTATCCGGACAGCGGGGAAACCCCCGATGCGCTCATCCGCCATGCCAACATCGCGCTCTATCAGGGCAAGCTCAACGGCAGCCAGGCTCACACCTTCTTCGTCGAGGAGATGCGCTCCTCGACGGCCTACAAGCTGCACATCGAGGACGAGTTGCGCAACGCCGCCGAGCGCGGCGAGTTCGATGTCTATTACCAGCCCCAGGTCGGCGTGGAGGATCGGCGCATCCGGGGGGTGGAGGCGCTGGTGCGCTGGAGGCATCCGACGCGCGGGCTCCTGTGCCCCGGCGAGTTTCTGGCGGTTGCCGAAGAGGCCGGGATGATCTCCACGATCTCCGAGTGGGTGCTGGACAAGGCCTGCGAACACCTCGCGGCCTGGGAGGCGAAGGGCATCGCCCCGCCGCGGCTCAGCATCAATGTCTCGCCCCAGTTCCTGGAGAGGCAGGACTTCATCGACCGTTTCATCGCGGTGGCCGGACGGCACGATGTGAACCTGGAGAGGCTGGAGATCGAGATCACCGAAAACCTGTTCATCCGCGACCCGCTGCTCATCGTGGAGAAGCTGAAGCAGCTGTCGGAGGCCGGGATCCGGGTCGCCATCGACGACTTCGGCACCCAGTATTCCTCCCTCAGCTACCTGCAGACCCTCCCCGTGCACACCCTGAAGATCGACAAGTCGTTCGTCTCCACCATCGGCAGGGAGCACAAACAGAACGCGATCGTCCAGGCCATCATCTCCATCGCCCACAGCCTGGGGCTCGACCTCATCGCCGAAGGCGTGGAGACGGAAGACCAGGCCGGATTCCTGGCGCAGCAGGGCTGCGGCGTCATCCAGGGCTTCCTGGTCGGCCGCCCGATTCCCTTCCCGGCCCTGGAAGACATGCTCAAGGCCCAGTATTATCAGGCGGCCTGATCCCCTCAGCATTGCATGCCCAAGCATGGATACCGTCATGGTCAAATCGGCCGAGGATGCCTTCTTCTGGGGCGTCCACCTCTCCGCGCCCCAGCGCGACGCCATGGATGCCCTGATCGAGCGTCTCGTGCTGCTCCGGGCCGAGTGCCCCGCCCGCGGGGACGCCGGGGGCGGGGGCTGCAGCGACCCCGAGCAGCTGTTCGCCCTGTGGCGGGAAAGCGACCCCGCCGTGCGTGCCCTGCAGCAGGCGCTGAATTTCGAGCGGGCCGCAAAGCGCTACGGCTTCTTCCTGCAGTATCTGCGCGATGCCCTCGGGGTCGAGGCCGCCCGGGCGCTCGGCCAGGCCTCCAAAGCGCCGCAGCCGCGCCTCTCCACAGCGGGGGTGCCTGAAGAAAGCGTGCGCGCCGGGTGGGGTGCAGAGGCCGGGTCGAGCGGGGCGTGGTAGGGATGTACCAACCCGCTGGGGGGCGATATACTCATCCCCATCGTCGTCAGGCAGCCCCGAACCCTGAATCGTGTGTGGCATAAATCGAACCCGAATACCGGGCAACGCCCCCTCCAAAATGAACTTGCATCAATTTAGAAAAAGTCTTATATAGGAAAAACGGACCTCGTTATCCTTTAATAGTCCAGCAATCCACTCAGGAAAGGGCTGTATATGGAGACACAGCGGATATTGCGATCGGCCAGGGCGCTGGCAGCCGTCGGCTTGTTCCTGGTCGGGTCGTTGGGCATCAGCGGGCCGCTGGCGGCGGCGAAGACCTCCACGGCCGACCACAGCCAGTTCAAGGAACTGCAACAGCCGTTCGCTTCCGGGCCCGAGGTCACCAAGGCCTGCCTGCATTGCCATACCGAGGCGGCCAAGCAGGTGATGAAGACCAAGCACTGGACCTGGGAATTCCTCAATCCCGACACCAAGCAGAAGCTCGGCAAGAAGCACGTGCTGAACAACTTCTGCATCTCCGTCGAATCCAATCTGCCCTTCTGCACCACCTGCCACGTGGGCTACGGCTGGAAGGACAACAGCTTCGACTTCGCCAAGCAGGAAAACGTGGACTGCCTGATCTGCCACGACACCACCGGCGCCTATCGCAAGCAGCCCGGCCTGGGCGGACACGTGGTCACCAAGGAGATGGAGTTCCCGCCCGGTTCGGGCAACATCGTCAAGCCCGTGGACCTGCAGAAGGTCGCCCAGAAGGTCGGCAAGACCAGCCGCGACACCTGCGGCGGCTGCCACTTCAACGGCGGCGGCGGCAACGGCGTCAAGCATGGCGACATGGACAGCTCGCTGGCCGCGCCGGAAAAGGAGCTCGACGTGCACATGGATGCGGCGGGGGCGGACTTCACCTGCGGCACCTGCCACGCCACCTCCTCCCACGACGTCCCGGGCAGCCGCTATACGCCCACGGCCAAGGACACCAAGGGCGTGCTGATGCGCGGCCAGCACGAGGCGCGCAACCCGGCGACCTGCGTGGCCTGCCACAGCGACAAGCCGCACTCGGCCAAGCTGGAGAGGCTGAACACCCATTCGCGCAAGATCGCCTGCCAGACCTGCCACATCCCCAAATACGCCCGCGGCGGCGTGGCGACCAAGATGTCCTGGGACTGGTCCACGGCCGGCAAGATGGACAAGGACGGCAAGCCGCTCATCAAGAAGGACGAGCACGGCCACGTCATCTATGACGCCAAGAAGGGCGACTTCGTCGTCGCCGAGAACGTGGTCCCCGAGTACAAGTGGTTCAACGGCACGGTGAACTACACCCTGCTCGGCGACAAGATCGACAAGGCCGCCGCACCGACGCAGGTCAACAGCTTCGAGGGCAGCCCGGGCGACGGCAAGTCGCTGATCTGGCCCGTGAAGGTCATGCGCGGCAAGCAGCCCTACGACCCGGTCAACCAGACCCTGGTCAAGCCGCATACGGCCGGCAACGACGACACGGCCTACTGGAAGAACTTCGGCTGGGAGAAGGCCATCGCGGCCGGCATGGCCTCCGCCGGCGCCCCCTTCTCGGGGCAGGTGGACTTCATCGAGACCGAGATGAGCTGGCCCATCACCCACATGGTGGCGCCCAAGGAAGACGCCCTCGCCTGCGCGGAATGCCACAGCAAGAACGGCCGGCTCAAGGAGATCAAGGGCGTCTACATCCCCGCCCGCGACGGCAACCCGCTGCTCGACACCGCGGGCTGGGGGCTCGCGGGCCTCGCCCTGCTGGGCGTCGTCGTCCACGGCGGCCTGCGCATCGCCACCC
>DYFL01000063.1 GCA_020725195.1 Hydrogenophilus sp. | reverse complement strand
CCACCGCAATGCCAGAAATCTTCTCCGTGCTACCCACTCGAAATTTGAGAGAGGCTCTTTTCTGGACTAGTGTAGTGATGCATTCTGTTTGGGACTTAAGCGATTGTTGGCGCGAATGACCTTCTGCAGGATGTCGCGGGCGCTCATGGTCCGGATGAATGGCGTGGGCTGGTGTTGTGGTGAGCGCAATGTTCATCGATGGCGGCGCAGCCTCGTAGCCCGGATGCAGGCCGATAGGCCGTAATCCGGGATGAGGGCTCGACCATCCCCTCCCCGGATTGCGCTTCGCTTCATCCGGGCTACTTTCTGGAAGTAACGGGGTCACGGAAGTGCAGATCCAAGGATTATTAAGTGCACCCAAGAATGCATCACTGGACTAGAGGCCCAGCCGCTGCCAGATCGCAGTGGTGAGGCCCGCCTGGTTCAGGGTGTAGAAGTGCAGGCCCGGCGCGCCGCCCTCCAGCAGGCGGTCGCACATCCCCGTCACGAAGTCCAGCCCGAAGGCCCTGATCGAGGCCGTGTCGTCGGCATAGCCCTCCAGCTTCTTGGCCAGCCAGCGCGGGATCTCGGCGCCGCACATGCTGGAGAACCGGGCGAGCTGGGCGTAGTTGGAGATGGGCATGATGCCCGGCACGATGGGGATCGCCACGCCCAGCTCGGTGCAGTCGTCGACGAAATTGAAGTAGGCGTCGGCGTTGAAGAAGTACTGGGTGATGGCGGCGTTGGCCCCGGCGTCCACCTTGCGCCGGAAGTTGCCGAGGTCGTCGGCGTAGCTGCGCGCCTGGGGGTGCGTCTCGGGATAGGCCGCGACCTCGATCTCGAACCAGTCGCCGGTCTCCTGGCGGATGAAGGCCACCAGCTCGTTGGCGTAGCGGAACTCGCCGGGGTCGGCCATGCCCGAGGGCAGGTCGCCGCGCAACGCCACGATGTGGCGGATGCCGTGGGCGCGGTAGGTCTCCAGCACCTCGCGGATGTTCTCCCGGGTGGAGCCGATGCAGGACAGATGCGGTGCGGCCTCCAGCCCCTCGGACTGGATCTCGGTCACGGTCTCCAGGGTGCGCTCGCGGGTGGAGCCGCCCGCGCCGAAGGTCACGGAGAAGAACTTCGGCCCGAGCTGGGCGAGCTGCTTGCGCGTCTCCCTGAGCTTGACGGCGCCCTCCGGGGTCTTGGGCGGGAAGAATTCGATGCTGAAGATGCGGTCCATGGGGCTGGGGCTGGGGGCTGTCGGGGTGCCATTCTACCCGAGGGCGACCCCCAGGACCCGGCCGATGCTCCAGGTGGTCGCCCCCGCCAGGCCGCCGATGGCGAGCATGCGCGCACCGCCGTAGAGGGCGTGCTTGCCGGTGAAGAGGCTGATGGTGGCGCCGACGCCGAAGAGGCACACGCCCGTGGCGGCGAGGGTGCCGAGGAAGGCGGTGTGCCCGGAGAACATGAGATAGGGCAGCAGGGGGATGGAGGCCCCGGCGGCGAAGGCGAGGAAGGAGGAGACGGCCGCCCCCAGGGGCGAGCCGAGCTCCTCGGGGTTGAGGCCCAGCTCCTCGCGCGCCAGGGTGTCCAGGGCCTGGTCGGGGTCCTGGATGAGGGCCTCGGCCATGCGCCGGGCCTCGTCGCGGGCCACGCCCTTGGCCTCGTAGATGAGGGCGAGCTCCGCCGCCTCCTCCCGCGGGTACTGGTCCAGCTCCTCGCGCTCCAGGCTGATCTGGTACTCGTAGAACTCCCGCTGCGCGCGCACCGAGACGTATTCCCCGGCGGCCATGGAGAAGGCGCCGGCGAGCAGCCCCGCGGTGCCGGCGAGCAGGACCCAGGCGGGCTCGGGGCTCGCGCCCGAGACGCCCAGGATCAGGCTCGCGTTGGACACCAGGCCGTCGTTCACCCCGAACACGGCCGCGCGCAGGTTGCCGCCGCTGCCGCTGCCGCGGCCGTGGCGCGCCTCGCGCTGCCCCGCGCGGGTGGGCATGGCGTGGGGGGCGGCGCCGTGGTAGAGGCTCATGCCGCGCACCTTCATGGCGGCCAGCACGCCGCGCAGCGGCCGCACCCCGAGCCGGGGGATGAGCCAGGCGACCGTGCGGCTGCGCAGGTCGGGCGTGTAGCGCTCCGGCAGGCCGATGCCCGCATCGTGCAGGAGCCCTGCCCAGATCCCGGCCTGGTCCTCCGCGGCGCGCGCGAGCTCCAGGAAGAGCACCTGCCGGGTGGTGCCGGACTCGGCATCGGAGACGATGCGGTAGAGGTAGGCGGAGCGCTTTTCCTCGCGCCAGCTCTCCAGGGCCTGTCGGGTGTCCGTCATCGGCTTAGTGAGGTAAGGGTGAAGGATGAAGTTCGGTCGCGCCGCGGCTGAATATCGATGGCGCGCGCAAGGCGCGCACCCCGCTTCATCCTTCCGCCTTCCGTCTTCATCCTTTGTTTCTAGCCCCGGTCGAAGCGCCGGTACTGCACCGCCTCGGCGATGTGTGCGGCCGCCAGGGTCTCGCGGCCGTCCAGGTCGGCGACGCTGCGCGCCACCCGCAGGACGCGGTGGAAGGCGCGGGCCGAGAGGTTGAGCCGCGCGATGGCCTGCTTGAGCAGGGCCTCGCCCTCGCCGTCGATGCGGCAGTGCCGGTCGACCTCCCCGGCCGGGAGCCGGGCGTTCGGGGTGCCCTGGCGCGCGAGCTGGCGTTCGCGGGCGGCGACGACGCGCTCGCGCACGCGGGCGGAGGCCTCGCCCGCCGGGGCATGGAGCAGGTCCTCCTGGGCGAGCGCGGGCACCTCGACCGAGAGGTCGATGCGGTCGAGCAGCGGCCCCGAGAGCCGGGCGCGGTAGCGCGCCACCTGCTCCGGGGTGCAGCGGCACTTGCCGGCGGGGTGGCCGAGCCAGCCGCAGGGGCAGGGGTTCATCGCGGCCACGAGCTGGAAGCGGGCGGGAAAATCGGCCTGGCGGGCGGCGCGGGAGATGGTGATGCGGCCGCTCTCCAGGGGCTCGCGCAGCACCTCCAGGGCGGCGCGCGGGAACTCCGGCAGCTCGTCGAGGAAGAGCACGCCCTCGTGCGCGAGGCTGATCTCCCCGGGGCGGGGATTGCCGCCGCCGCCGACCAGGGCGACGGCGGAGGCCGAATGGTGCGGGGCGCGGAAGGGGCGCCGGCGCCAGCGCTCCGGCCGGAAGGCGCCGGCCAGAGACTGCAGCGCCGCGGCCCCCAGGGCCTCCTCCTCCGACATCGGCGGCAGGATGCCGGGCAGCCGGCTCGCCAGCATGGACTTGCCCGTGCCCGGCGGCCCGGTGAACAGGAGCGAATGGCCGCCGGCCGCAGCGACCTCCAGGGCGCGCCTGGCCCCGGCCTGGCCCTTCACCTCGGCGAGGTCGGGCTCGGCGGCGGCGTCGGCCGCCACCGCCTCCGCCGCGGCCGGCGGCAGGGCGACGCGGCCCGCGAGGTGGGCGCAGACCTCCAGGAGCGAGCGGGCCGCATAGATCTCGGCCCGCCCCGCCAGGGCGGCCTCGCGGGCGCTGGCCTCGGGCAGGACGAAGGCGCGCTCGGTCCCCACCGCGCCCAGGACCATGGCGAGCGCCCCGCGCACCGGGCGCAGGGCGCCGCTGAGGGCCAGCTCGCCCGCGAACTCGTAGTGCCCGAGGCGCCCGGCCGGGATCTGCCCGGATGCGGCCAAGAGCCCCAGGGCGATGGGCAGGTCGAAGCGGCCGGACTCCTTGGGCAGGTCCGCGGGGGCGAGGTTCACGGTGATGCGCCGGGCGGGGAACTCGAAGCCCGACTGCAGGATGGCGGCGCGCACCCGGTCGCGCGCCTCCTTCACCTCGGTCTCCGGCAGGCCCACCAGGGTGAAGCTCGGCAGCCCGTTGGCCAGGTGCGCCTCGACCGCCACCTCGGGGGCGTCCAGGCCGGTGGCGGCCCGGCTGTAGAGCACGGCCAAGCTCATGGCTTCCTCCCTGTCGTTGGCGTATTAGGTCTGCGGCCCGCTGCCCTCCAGCCTCTCCAGGCGCGCCTCCAGCTCCTGGAGCTTCTCGCGCGTGCGGGCGAGCACCTGGGCCTGGACGTCGAACTCCTCCCGGGTGACCAGGTCCATGCGGCCGAGCAGGGCGGTCAGGGTGGCCCTGACGTTCTTCTCGATGTCCTTGGCCGGGCTCGCGGCGATGACCTCGGAGACCCGGGCGTTGATTTCCTCGAGCAGTTTCTTCGCAACCATGCTGTCTTCCTGATCGTGTAGGCAAGCCGGCCCAGTGTAGCAAAGGCCGCCGCCTCGATGACGGCACGCAAACGGTGCGCAGCCGTCCGCCGTGGTGCACCGCCATGGGGCGGTTTTCCGCCCCGGCGCGGCGCATCTCAGATAAGCGATTGATATCAAACAGAATGCATGGCTGGCACGGCAGATGCTAGGCAGGGTCGTGCGCTCTTGCACCGCATTTCGGGAGATCGAGATGAACAAGCTTCACACCTGTGCCGGACTCGCCGCCCTGGTTGCGCTGCCCGGCCTGGCCGCCGCGGACGGCCCGCACAGCCTCACCGGCAACGTCGGGCTCGTTTCCGACTACGCCTTCCGCGGCGTCTCGCAGACCGCCGGCGATCCGGCCATCCAGGGCGGCTTCGACTACGCCCACGCCAGCGGCTTCTACCTGGGCACCTGGGCCTCCAACGTCAGCGAGGCCATGTACGACGAAAGCCTCGTGGGCAGCGGCACCGGCAGCGCCAACCTGGAATGGGACTTCTACGGCGGCTACAGCGGCAAGGTGGGCGAGGACTTCGGCTACAACGTGGGCCTGCTCAAGTACTACTACCCCGGCGCCACCGACTACGACACCCTGGAGGCCTATGCCGGCGTGACCTGGAAGTGGTTCGGCCTGAAGGCCTCCTACAGCCTCGACGACTACTTCGGCGTGCCCAACTCCGACGGCACCGTCTACTGGGACGCGAGCTTCAGCTACGAGCTGCCCGCCAAGGTGATGCTGAGCGCCCACTACGGCTGGACCCGGTTCTCCGGCGCCGGCAACGGCGCGCTGGATTACGAGGACTGGAAGATCGGGGTCTCGAAGGAGTTCGGCGGCTTCAACTTCGGCCTGGCCTACACCGACACCGACCTGCCGGCCGCCCACGTCAAGGGCGAGAACGTCACCGACGGCCGCTGGATCGTCTCGGTCGGCAAGGCCTTCTAACCCTCCCGGCGGCCCGGCCGCCGCGCAAACCCCAAGGAGACGGACGTGCAAACGGAAAGTTTCGGCGCAGCCAAATTCGTTACCGCCATCATCAAACCCTTCAAGCTGGACGAGGTCCGCGAGGCCCTCTCGGGCATCGGCGTGTCGGGCATCACCGTCACCGAGGTCAAGGGCTTCGGCCGGCAGAAGGGGCATACCGAGCTCTACCGCGGCGCCGAGTACGTGGTGGACTTCCTGCCCAAGGTGAAGATCGAGGTGGCCGTGAAGGCCGATCTGCTCGACCAGGTCATCGAGGCGGTGACCCGCGCCGCGCAGACCGGCAAGATCGGCGACGGCAAGATCTTCGTCTGGGACCTGGAGCAGGTCTTGCGCATCCGCACCGGCGAGACCGGCGACGCGGCGATCTAAGGGAGGCGACGATGAAACATTGGCTTGCCGTATTGAGTGTCGTGGGCCTGCTGGGATTGTCCGGCGGGGCCTACGCGGAAGAAGTGGTCACCACCGTGCCCGTGCCGGCCGCCGAGGCCGTCGAGACGGCCCCGGTCGATGCCGCGCCCGCCGAGGCGCCCAAGCCGGACAAGGGCGACACGGCCTGGATGATGCTCTCCACGCTGCTGGTCATCATGATGATCGTCCCGGGCGTGGCGCTGTTCTACGGCGGCCTGGTGCGCGCCAAGAACATGCTCTCGGTGCTCACCCAGGTCATGGCGATCTTCTGCCTCGTCGCGATCCTGTGGGCGGTATACGGCTATTCGCTCGCCTTCGGCGACGGCGGCGGCTTGAACTGGGCGATCGGCGACCTCTCGAAGATGTTCCTCGCCGGCATCACCGCCGACAGCACGGCGGCGACCTTCACCGACGGCGTGGTCATCCCGGAGCTCACCTTCGTCGCCTTCCAGCTCACCTTCGCGGCCATCACCGTGGCCCTGATCGTGGGCGGCCTGGCCGAGCGGGTGAAGTTCTCCGCCCTGCTGGTGTTCGCGCTGCTGTGGTTCACCTTCTCCTACCTGCCGATCGCGCACATGGTGTGGGCCACCGGCGGCTTCCTGTTCGAAGCGGGCGGCCTCGACTTCGCCGGCGGCACCGTGGTGCACATCAACGCCGGTGTCGCCGCGCTCGTCGGCGCCATCGTGCTGGGCAAGCGCATCGGCTACGGCCACGACGCGATGCCGCCGCACAGCCTGCCGATGACCATGGTCGGGGCGTCGCTCCTGTGGGTGGGCTGGTTCGGCTTCAACGCCGGCTCCAACCTGGAGGCGACCGGCGGCGCGGCCCTGGCCTTCATCAACACCATCCTCGCCACCGCCGCGGCGGGCCTCGCCTGGATGATCGCGGAGTGGCTGCTGCGCGGCAAACCCTCCATGCTGGGCGTGGCCTCCGGCGTGGTGAGCGGCCTGGTGGCGATCACCCCCGCGGCCGGCCTGGTCGGCCCCATGGGCGGCATCGTGCTCGGCGCGGTGGCCGGCGTGGTCTGCCTGTGGGGCGTGTCCGGCCTGAAGAAGGCGCTGGGCTACGACGATACGCTCGACGTCTTCGGCATCCACGGCATCGGCGGCATCCTCGGCGCCATCGGCACCGGCATCTTCGTCTCGCCCGCCCTGGGCGGCGTCGGCGTCGACGGCTACAGCATGGGCGGCCAGGTCGTGACCCAGGCCACCGGCGTGCTCCTGACCATCGCCTGGTCCGGCGGGGTGAGCTACGCGGCCTTCAAGCTCATCGACCTGACCATGGGTCTGCGCGTGACCGAAGAGCACGAGCGCGAGGGCCTGGACACGGCCACCCACGGCGAGCGGGCCTACACCGTATAACTCCAAAACCTCCTTTGCACGATCTTGGGCGCCTGCGGGCGCCCTTTTTCATGGATGTGCACCGCTCATGTTAGCCTTGGCCGGTGACCCGCCGCTGGCAGGCGCCTAGGAACGGGGGACGCGTTGAAGCTCTGGATACTCGCGGTCGGCGACAAGATGCCCGGATGGGTGGAGTCGGCCTGCGCGGAATATCTCAGGCGCATGCCCCGCGAGGCCAGGGTCGAGCTGGTGGAGGTCCGGCCCGAGAAGCGCAGCGGCCAGCCGGCGGACAGGATCAAGGCGGCGGAGGCGGCGCGGCTCCTGGAGAAGTGCCCGAAGGGGGTGCGCGTGGTCGCCCTGGACGAGCGGGGGGCCGAGCTCACCACCCGGGAACTGGCGGCGAGACTCTCGGACTGGCTCGCCGACGGGCGCGACACGGCCCTGGTCATCGGCGGCGCCGACGGGCTCGCGCCCGAGGTGCTGGAGCGCGCCGAGATGAAGCTCGCCCTGTCCCGCCTCACCCTGCCCCACGGCCTGGCGCGGGTGCTGCTCGCGGAGCAGCTCTACCGGGCGGTGAGCCTGATCCAGGGCCACCCCTATCATCGGGAGTGAGGGCTGCAGTTTTTCCGGCGCCTACCGTAATCAGGGCAGGACCGACAACAACGACGGATGGGGGATAATCATGAACCGACGCGTCTATCTCGCCTCGCGCAGCCCGCGCCGCCTGGAACTGCTGCGCCAGATCGGCATCGACCCCATGGTCCTGCCCCTGCGCCAGCAGGGGCCGCGCGCGGAGGTGGACGAGACGCCGCTCGCGGGCGAGGCGCCCGAGGCGCACGTGCTCCGGGTGGCGCGCCTGAAGGCGCAGGCGGGGCTCGACGCCCTGCGCGGGCGCCAGCTGCTGCCCCTGCCCATCGTCGCGGCGGACACCACCGTGGTGCTCGACGGCGAGATCCTGGGCAAGCCGGCCGACCCGGGCCAGGCCGCCGGGTGGCTGCGCCGCTATTCAGGCCGCGAGCACCGGGTCCACACCGCCGTGGCCGTGGCCGCGGCTTGGGGCGAGGCGGTCGAGGTCGCGCTGTCGACGAGCACGGTGCGCTTCCGGGCGCTGGACGAGGCCGAGATCGCCGCCTACGTCGCCAGCCGCGAGCCCCTGGACAAGGCGGGCGGCTACGGGATCCAGGGGCGGGCCGCCGTCTTCGTCGAACACCTGGCCGGGAGCTATTCCGGGGTGATGGGGCTGCCGCTGTTCGAGACGGCGCAGCTGCTCCGCAAGGTCGGCTTCGAGGTGCTGTAGCCGCGCCGGCGGCTCGACGCGATAGTCGGCAGCCGCCAGTGCGCAGTCCCGCGCACTGGCGACTGCCATCTAGTGACGGTCGACACCATGAGCGAGGAGATCCTCATCAACATCACCCCCCAGGAGACGCGGGTCGCGGTCATCTACCTGGGGGCAGTGCAGGAGCTGCACATCGAGCGCGTGGGCCAGCTCGGCCTGGTGGGCAACATCTACCTGGGCCGGGTGAGCCGGGTGCTGCCCGGCATGCAGTCGGCCTTCGTCGACATCGGCCTGGACCGCGCCGCCTTCCTGCACGTGGCCGACATCTGGGAGGCGCGCGGCGCCGACGGCGCGCCGCGGCCCATCGAGAAACTCCTGCACGAGGGCCAGGACATCATGGTGCAGGTGATCAAGGACCCCATCGGGGCCAAGGGGGCGCGGCTTTCGACCCAGATCAGCATGGCCGGCCGCTTCCTGGTCTACCTGCCGCAGGAGACGCGCATCGGCATCTCCCAGAAGATCGAGGACGAGGCCGAGCGCGAGCTCCTGCGCGGCCGGCTGCAGCAGGTCCTGCCCCAGGACGAGCACGGCGGCTTCATCATCCGCACCATGGCCAACATGGCGGAGGACAGCGAGCTCGCCGCCGACGTCGAGTACCTGCACGCGCTGTGGGACGCCATCCAGGCCCGCGGCGAGAACGTCGCGGGGCCGCTGCGGCTCTACCACGAGCTCGACCTCTCGCACCGGGTGCTGCGCGACATCGCCACCACCGAGACCACGCGCATCCTGGTCGACTCGCGGGAGACCTACCAGCGCCTGCAGGGCTTCGCCCGGGAGTTCACGCCCAACGTCGCCGACCGGCTCTACCACTACGCGGCGGAGCGGCCGCTCTACGATCTGTACGGCATCGAGGACGAGCTGGAGAAGGCGCTCGCCCGGCGCGTGGACCTCAAGAGCGGCGGCTACCTCATCATCGACCAGACCGAGGCGCTCACCACCATCGACGTGAACACCGGCGGCTTCACCGGCGGGCGCAGCTTCGACGAGACCATCTTCAAGACCAACCTGGAGGCGGCCCAGTCCATCGCGCGGCAACTGCGGCTCCGGAACCTGGGCGGCATCATCATCGTCGACTTCATCGACATGGACAACGTCGAGCACCAGGAGGCGGTGCTCGCGGAACTCTCCAAGTCCATCGCCCGCGACCGCACCCGCATGACCATCAACGGCTTCACCTCCCTGGGGCTCGTCGAGATGACGCGCAAGCGCACCCGGGAGAGCCTCGCCCGCATCCTCTGCGAGCCCTGCCCCACCTGCCAGGGGCGCGGCCAGGTCAAGACCGCCCAGACGGTGTGCTACGAGATCCTGCGCGGCATCCTGCGCGAGGCCCGCCAGTTCAGCGCGCGCGAGTACCGCATCCTGGCCTCGCAGCCGGTGATCGACATGTTCCTGGACGAGGAGTCGCAGAGCCTCGCCCAGCTCTCGGACTTCATCGGCAAGCCCGTCTCGCTCCAGGTCGAGACCCTGTTCGGCCAGGAGCAGTACGACATCATTCTGTTGTGAGGCGAGGGGCGTTCGACAACCCTCAGTGTTTGCCCGGGTCGAGGCTCTCGGGTTCCCACTCGGCGGGTTCGGGGGGCGGCTTCGGCCGGCTCGCGGTCCTGGGGGGTTCCCGGTGCCTGCGCAGCGCCTCGGTCGAGGGGGGCCTGGGGACGGCACTGCGGGCATGGACCACGGGGCCCCGGGCGACCGGCTGCAGGGCGCCGAGCATGGCCAGCGCCATGTCCTTGGCCGTCTGGTTCGCGAGCCGGAAGCCGTGGCCGCAGGCCCGGCATTCGAACCGCTTGTAGGGCACCAGCTCCACCAGGGCGAGCAGCTCGCCCAGGCCCAGGCGCGCGGCGAGTCCGGCCGGGTCGTCGAGGTCGAGCTCCGCGGGACGCGAGCCGGCCGACAGCGGCAGCTTCGCCTCGGCCGCCGCGGTGCCGCCGCAGGCCGGGCAGCTCTTGCGCAGCAGGGCGCAGCGCTGGCGCGGTCGAGTCGCCTTATCCATGGCTACCCCCTCCGGCCGCGGCAGCGTCTGTCCCGGCGCCAGTGCGGTCCACGGTCTTGCGCCGCGCCTTTTCCCCGCGCCGCCGGGGTGGCATCACCATATCAGCCCGCGGGCGTAGCGTTCGAGACCCGTCACCGGCGCGATCAGCACCAGCTGGATCAGGACGAAGGCCACGATGGGGGTGATGTCGATGCCGGCGATGGGCGGGATGAAGCGCCGCAGGGGGGCGAGCACCGGGCGCGCCAGGGCATAGAACACCGGGGCATAGGGCGAGTAGGGGCTCACCCAGCTCAGGATGGCCTGGATGAAGACGAGGCCGATGAGGATGTAGAGGGCGAGCTTGATGGCCCCGGCCAGGGCCAGGAGCAGGAAGCCCGGCAGGACCTGGAGGCCCGCCGCCAGGAAGGGGAAGTCCCCGAGCCAGTGCAGGCCCAGGATCGCGGCGAGCTCGGCGGCATAGAACAGGAGCAGGCTGGCCCAGTCCAGGCCGAAGAGGCCGGGGATCACCCGGCGCAGGGGCCGCACCGCGAAATCCGTGACCTTGACGATGAACTGGGCGAAGGGGTTGTAGAAGGGCACCCGCATCCACTGCATGTAGAAGCGCAGCCAGAAGGCCGAGGCGGCGAGCTCCAGCACCACCTTGAGGAGAAACTGCAGGGCATCGGTCAGCATCGGGCCTACTCCGCTCCGTAAAGGTCGCCCATCTCGCGGGCCCGCTCGGCCGCGGCGCGGGCGGCCTCGGCGATGGCCCGGCGCACCCCGCCCGCATCCAGGGCGGCCAGCCCGCGTTCCGTGGTGCCGCCCTTGGAGGTCACCCGGCTGCGCAGCTCCGCCGGGTCGGCGGCCTCCTCGAGCGCGAGCGCGGCGGCGCCGCGGAAGGTGTGCAGCACCAGCCGGCGCGCGGTCTCCGGGGTCAGGCCCAGGTCGACGGCGGCCGCCTCCAGGGCCTCGATGAAATAGAAGACGTAGGCGGGGCCGCTGCCGGAGATGGCGGTCACCGCGTCGATCTGGGCCTCGGTCTCCACCCAGGTGGCCACCCCCACCGCCTCCATGATCTCGCCGGCCTGTTGCCGTTGCGCCGCGCTGACCCCCGGCAGGGCGTAGAGGCCGGTCACGCCCGCGCCCACCAGGGCGGGGGTGTTGGGCATGGCGCGCACGACGGCGGCGTGGCCGCCCGCCCAGCGGGCGATGTCCGCGGCGCGGATGCCCGCCGCCACCGAGAGGACGAGCTGGCCCGCGGCCGGCTTCGGCAGCCCCTGCAGCACGGCGCGCAGCTGCTGGGGCTTGACGGCGAGCACCAGGACCTCGGCCGGGGCGAGTCGCGCGGCCGCCTCCACGCAGGCGACGCCGAACCGCCGGGCGAGCCACTCGCGCCGCTCGGCGCCGGGCTCGGCCACCTGGATGTCGGCGGCGGCGCAGCCCTTGCCGACGAGGCCGCCGACGAGGGCGGCGGCCATGTTGCCGCCGCCGATGAATGCCAGTTTCATGCGTTTACCTTCATCCTAAAAAAGCTGTAGTCCACAGATGCACACAGATTTGCACAGATGTCTCGTGGGTTTGAACCCGGCCAGGGACGTCAGGCAAGAGCCTGACACTGCGGGGTGTCATCTGTGTTCCTCTGCGTCATCTGCGGATTCCAGGTTCGTTGTCTTGCTGCGGGCGCCGAAGATGGCGCTGCCCACGCGCACCAGGGTCGCGCCCTCCAGGATCGCGGCCTCCAGGTCGTCGGACATGCCCATGGAGAGCGTGTCGACATCGAGCCCCGCCGCCCGCGCCTGCTCGAAGAGCCTGCGCAGCTCGGCGAACTGCGCCCGCTGCGCCGCAAAATCCGCGGTCGGCGGCGGGATGGCCATGAAGCCGCGCAGCCTCAGGCCCGGCAGCCGGGCGACCTCGCGGGCCAGGGCCAAGGCCGCCCCGGGCTCGACCCCGCCCTTGCTCGCCTCGCCGCCGATGTTGACCTGGACGCAGACGTCGAGCGGCGGCAGGCCGGCGGGCCGGGCGGCGGCGAGGCGCTCGGCGATCTTCATACGGTCCACGCCGTGCACCCAGGCGAAGCGCTCGGCCAGCGCGCGCGTCTTGTTGCTCTGCACGGGGCCGATGAAGTGCCACTCGATGGCCAGGTCGGCCAGGGCCTCGATCTTGGCCAGGGCCTCCTGCACGTAGGATTCGCCGAAGGCCCGCTGGCCGGCGGCCCAGGCCTCGCGCACCGCCTCGGCCGGGAAGGTCTTGCTCACCGCGAGCAGGCGCGCCGCCTCGGGCGCGCGCCCGGCCTCGGCCAGGGCGGCGGCCATGCGCCGGTGCACGGCTTGCAAGGCCGCAGCGATATTACCCATAATGCCCCGAACCCCCTGAAGGCGGCAGTTTTCAGCGCAGGCTCACGTTCGCACGGCGCATGCGGCCGGAGCAACTAGACGAGGAATTATAATGGACATCGCCTATCTCCTTGGTTTCGCGGTCAAGAACCGGGCCTCCGACCTGCACCTCTCGGCGGGGCTGCCGCCCATGATCCGGGTGCACGGCGACGTGCGGCGCATCAACCTGCCGGCCATGGACAACGAGCAGGTGCGCGCCATGATCTACGACATCATGAACGACGCCCAGCGCAAGGCCTACGAGGAGCGGCTGGAGACGGACTTCTCCTTCGAGCTGCCCAACGTCGCCCGCTTCCGGGTCAACGCCTTCAACCAGGGCCGCGGCGCCGGCGCGGTGTTCCGCACCATCCCCTCCAAGGTGCTGACCCTGGAGGAGCTGGAGGCCCCGGCCATCTTCAAGGAGATCTCCAACCAGCCGCGCGGCATCGTGCTGGTGACCGGCCCCACCGGCTCGGGCAAGTCGACCACCCTGGCGGCCATGATCGACTACATCAACGACAGCCTCCAGGGCCATATCCTCACCATCGAGGACCCCATCGAATTCACCCACCAGAGCAAGAAGTGCCTGGTCAACCAGCGCGAGGTGGGGCCCCACACCCACGGCTTCGACGAGGCCTTGAGAAGCGCCCTGCGCGAGGACCCGGACGTGATCCTGGTGGGCGAGATGCGCGACCTGGAGACCATCCGCCTGGCGCTCACCGCGGCGGAGACCGGCCACCTGGTGTTCGGCACCCTGCACACCAGCTCCGCGGCCAAGACCGTGGACCGGATCGTCGACGTCTTCCCCGCGGCGGAGAAGGAGATGGTGCGGGCCATGCTCTCCGAGTCCCTGCGCTCGGTGATCTCCCAGACCCTGCTCAAGAAGAAGGACGGCAGCGGCCGGGTCGCGGCCCACGAGATCATGATCGGCACCCCGGCCATCCGCAACCTCATCCGCGAGAACAAGGTCGCCCAGATGTACTCCTCCATCCAGACCGGCCAGGCCCTGGGCATGCAGACCCTGGACCAGTGCCTGGTCGGCCTGGTCAAGCGCAACATCGTGGATTCCGATGAGGCGCGGCCCTACGCCGTCAACAAGGACATGATCCCGGCCATGTGATGGGGAGTAGGGAGTGGGCAGTGGCAAACCCACTCCCCACTCCCCACTCCCCACTCCCTACTCCCCACTCCCTACTCCCCACTCCCTACTCCCCACTCCCTACTCCCCATCTTCAGAACAGGCTGTACGCCATGCGCGCGGCAAGCAGGTAGAGCAGGGCCGCGAAGATGCGCTTGAGCCTCGCCACCGGCAGGCGGTGGGCGAGCCTGGCACCCCAGGGCGCGCTCACCACGCTCATCGCGGCGATGGCGGCGAAGGCGGGCAGGTAGACGAAGCCCAGGCTCCATTCCGGCAGGCCGCTGGCCGCCTGGCCCGAGAGGGCGTAGCCCAGGCTGCCCGCGACGGCGATGGGCAGGCCGATGGCCGCGGAGGTGCCGATCGCCTCGTGCAGGCGCACGTTGCACCAGGTCATGAAGGGCACCGAGAGGGTGCCGCCGCCGATGCCCACCCAGCTCGACACCGTGCCGATCACGCCGCCCGCCAGGGTCATGCCGGGCCGGCCGGGAAGCCCCCGGTGCGGCTGGGGCCTGAAGCCGAAGAGCATCTGGGTCGCGGCGTAGAGGAGGAAGACGGTGAAGAACACCCTGAGGCCGGTATCCGGCAGCCAGGCCGCGGCGATGGCGCCCGCGAGGGTGCCGAGCACGATGCCCGGGGTGATCTGCCTGACCACCTGCCAGCGCACCGCGCCGTGGCCGTGGTGGGCGCGCAGGCTGGACAGCGAGGTGAGCACGATGGTGGCGAGCGAGGTGCCCAGCGCCATGTGGATGTTGTACTCGGGCGGGAAGCCCTCGTGGGCGTAGATCCAGGAGAGCACCGGCACCAGGACGAGGCCGCCGCCCACCCCCAGGAGGCCCGCGACGAAGCCGGCGACGAGGCCGACGGCGAGATAGACGGCGAGGAAGGTCATGCGGTCTCGCCGAGCCTTGCCAGGATGAAGGCCCACTCGGCCGGCTCCACCGGGGTGATGGACAGCCGGTTGCCGCGCTGCAGGATCTTCATGCCGGCGAGCTCGGGGCAGCCGCGGATCTCGGCGAGCGGCATGAGCCGGGTCTTCTTCAGCGCGCGCACCTCCACGTTGAACCAGCGCGGCGCCTGCGGGGTCGATCTGGGATCGAAATACTTGTGGCGAGGGTCGAACTGGGTCGCATCCGGGTAGGCGAGCCGAGAGACCTCCGCCAGCCCCGCGATGCCCGGCTCGGGGCAGGAGGAGTGGTAGAAGAGCACGCCGTCGCCCAGGCGCATCTCGTCGCGCATGAAGTTGCGGGCCTGGTAGTTGCGCACCCCGAACCAGGCGACCGAGCCGTCGCGCACCAGGTCGTCGATGCCGTATTCGGAGGGTTCGGACTTCATGAGCCAATAACGCATGCGGGTTCCTATAGTGGGAGGGCGGGGGCTATAATCCCGACCAAATCAGTCAGCTATTATCTGCCGGAGCCGGCCATGAAAGACTGGAATTTTGGCGCGGTCCTGGGCGCCGTGCAAAGGAACTGCCACATCTCGGACGCCCAGTATGCGGGCGACCTCACCCTGTGCACCTTCCTGCTCAAGATGCGCGAGCTCTACCGCTGGGAGCACGACATCCCGCTCACCCAGGACATGCCCAAGGGCGAGGTGGGCGACTGGATGAACGCCCGCGGCCGGCTCTGGGACGACATCGAGACGGCCGCCTTCGAGCCCCTGCCCCTGCCGGCGGGGGAGGTCGACCCCTTCGAGGTGCGCGCGGTGAACGCCGAGCTCGTGCCCCGCGGCCTCATCTATTCCGGCGGCTACGGCCGCCAGTGCAAGCCGCACTTCTTCCTGGGCCAGCTCGCCCGGCACGAGCAGCGCCACGGCTTCGACGTCTACGTCTCCGCCTGCGAGTACGCCCGCGACCTCGACGCCCCGCCCGGCATGATGCTCGACGGGACCATCTTCGTGCGCGCCGAGGCGCTGAAACGCTGGCTCTGGGAACGCTACGAGGAGTGGCGCTGGAACCGGCGCAACGAGGCCATGGGCCGGGCCATCGCCTGCTACCCCTTCGAGCGCGATACCGAGGCGGCCCTGGAGGCCATGACCGCCACCGAGGTGGAGTCGGTGATCCTGCACGAGTTGGGCGAGGCCCGGGCCGACGCGGCCCTGGGGCCCGACTGGCCCATGCTGCTCGCGGCGGTGATGCGCAGCCGCGCCGAGATCGTTGCCCGCGCCGTGCGCGACCTCTACGCCGACTGCCTCTCGACCCTGCCGGGCCTGATCGAGCGCGGCGAGCCCGCGGCCATCCACTTCTACTTCGCCAACCTGGTGGGCATGCGCCGCAAGCTCTTCCCGGAGCTCGCCGCCGCCTACCGGAAGTGGGTGGAGACCGGAGAGCTCGCGGCGCTCAGGGAGGCCGCCAGCCTGGGCCTGGAGCGCTGGGACGAGGCGGCGCAGAGCGTGCTCGCCCTGTACCGGGAGCGCGGCGACGCGGTGGGCGCGGAGATCGAGGCGCGATATGCGCCCAAGGAGGCGCCCAAGCCCGCGGCCGCGGAGCCGGCCTGCCGCAGCTGAGGCCATCCCCCCGGTGGGAGCGGCTTCAGCCGCGAACAGACGCTTCCTTGCGCCACCGCCGCGTCGCGGCTGAAGCCGCTCCCACGAAGGCGGTCATCCCGCTTCGCTGGGTAGGGAAAGCCCCCGGCCCCGGCGGGATCCCCCTCAGGCCGACTTGATCAGGGTGCCCACGCCCTGGTCGGTCATGATCTCCAGCAAGAGGGCGTGCTCGACCCGCCCGTCGATGATGTGCACCGCCTTGACCCCGCTCCGGGCCGCGTCCAGGGCCGAGCCGATCTTGGGCAGCATGCCGCCGGAGAGCGTGCCGTCGGCCACCAGCTCGTCGATCCTCGAAGGCGTCAGGCCGGTGAGCAGCTTGCCTTCGCGGTCCAGCACCCCGGGGGTGTTGGTGAGCAGCACCAGCTTCTCGGCCTGGAGCACCTCGGCCAATTTTCCCGCCACCACGTCGGCGTTGATGTTGTAGGTCTCGCCCTCGGGCCCGACCCCGATGGGGGCGATGACCGGGATGAAGTCGCCCGAGTCGAGGAAGGCGATGAGGCTGGGGTCGATCTGGGTGATCTCGCCCACCTGGCCGATGTCGATCACGTCGCCCGGCTTCTCCTTGGACGGGATCATGAGCTTGCGGGCGCGGATGAAGCGGCCGTCCTTGCCCGTCAGCCCCACGGCCTTGCCGCCGGCCTGGTTGATGAGGTTGACGATCTCCTTGTTGACCTGGCCGCCCAGCACCATCTCCACCACGTCCATGGTCTCGGCGTCGGTCACCCGCATGCCCTGGATGAACTCGCCCTTCTTGCCCAC
>DYFL01000062.1 GCA_020725195.1 Hydrogenophilus sp. | reverse complement strand
AGTCGGGCATGGACACCCGCTCGGGGTTGAGGAAGCGCTCGAACAGCAGGTCGTAGCGGGTGGGGTCGAGATCGGTGATGCCCAGGCAGTAGGCCACCAGCGAGCCTGCGCCGGAGCCCCGGCCCGGCCCCACGGGCACGCCGTTCTCCTTGGCCCAGTTGATGAAGTCCGCCACGATCAGGAAGTAGCCGGGAAAGCCCATCTGGATGATGGTGCCGAGCTCGAACTCGAGGCGCTCGCGGTAGGCGGGCTCCCTGCCGCTGCGCTGGGCCGGGTCGGGATAGAGCAGCGCAAGCCGCTCCCCGAGGCCCTCGGCCGCCCGATGGCGCAGGTAGTCGTCGAGCGTCATGCCCTCGGGCGTGGGGAAGAGCGGCAGGCGGCTCTTGCCCAGTTCCAGCGTGAGGTTGCAGCGGCGGGCGATCTCCAGGCTGTTCTCCAGGGCCTCGGGCAGGTCGGCGAAGCGCTCCGCCATCTCCGCCTGGCTCTTGAAGTAATGCTCTTCCGAGAACTGGCGCGGCCGGCGGCGGTCGGCCAGGATCGCCCCCTCGGCGATGCAGACCCGCGCCTCGTGGGCCTTGTAGTCGTCGCGGCTGGCGAACTGCACGGGATGGGTGGCGACCACGGGCAGCCCCAGCTCGGCGGCGAGCTCCACCGCGCGCACCAGATGCGCCTCGGCCTCCGGCCGGCCGTCGCGCTGGATCTCGACGTAGTAGCGGTCGGGGAAGCGCGCCGCCCAGCCTCGGGCCAGGTCGCGCGCGGCATCCAGGGACTCGGCGAGCAGCGCCTGGCCGAGGTCGCCCCCCTGGGCCCCGGACAGCGCGATCAGTCCCTCCGTGCCCATTTCCGTGAACCACTGCGGGTCCATGATGGCCCGGCCCCGGTGCAGGTTGTCGCGGTAGGCGCGGGTGAGCAGTTCGCAGAGCAGCCGGTAGCCGGCGCGGTCCTGGACCAGGAGCAGCAGCCGCGCGGGCTTTTCGGTCTGATCGGCCGGTGCCACCCAGACATCGCAGCCGACGATGGGCTTGACGCCCCTCTTGCGCGCCGCCGAGTAGAACTTGACCATGCCGAAGACGTTGGCCAGGTCGGTCAGCGCCAGGGCCGGCATGGCGTCCGCCTTCGCCCGCCCGACGGCCTCGTCGATGCGCAGCAGGCTGTCCTGGATGGAGTACTCGCTGTGCAGGCGCAGGTGGACAAAACGGGCCTGCGCCGCAGGCGTTGCGCCGGAACTCAAACTGGGGTCGCTCATTGCTCGGGGCGTCGAATCAGGGCTGGCTTCCAAGGCGACATTCTACCCCGAACCGCCCTTCCCGCCTTGCGTGCCCATCGCCCGGGAGAGGCGGAATTTCTTTGTCAATCAGGCGGATAGGCCTCAATCCTCAGAAGGGGCCTGATCGGATTTCTCTTGCTCAGACCGCTTCTGCTGCTCTTGCTCGATCTCCGACAGGTGTTCGAGCTCCGCCTGCCGCTGCCTCTTGTCCGGGGTCACCCGCTGACGGTATTGCGGCGTGCGCACGGCCTTCGCCACGGGATTGCGGGGACGGCGCGGCGGGCCGGAGGCGCGTTTGGACACGGCCGCGCTCAGCTGGCGTCGAGACAGAGTTGCAGGGCCTCGCGCCAATCGGGCAGCCTGAGCCCGAAGGCGGCCTCCAGTCGGTCGTTGTTCAGGCGCGAGTTGGCCGGACGCCGGGCCGGGGTCGGATAGCCCGAGCTGGGGATGGGGGTGAGCCGGGGCACCGCTTCGAGCTTGCCCAATTCGGCGATGGCCGCAGCGAAGCCGTACCAGCTGGTCTCGCCCGCGCAGCTCAGATGATAGGTGCCGCCCGGTTCGGCGAGTCGCGGGCCGCGAGCCGCGGGCGGAGAAAAGACCCGGGCCAGGACCTGGGCGGTGGCCTCCGCGATGAGGCGGCTCCAGGTGGGGGCGCCGATCTGGTCGTCCACGATCTTCAGCTCCGGCCGCTCGCGCATCAGGCGCTGCATGGTGAGCAGGAAGTTCGCGCCGCGCAGGCCGTAGACCCAGCTCGTGCGGAAGATGAGGTGGGCCGCACCGGAGGCCCGGACGGCTTCTTCGCCCGCCAGCTTTGTCTGGCCGTAGACGTTGAGGGGGTTGGGCGCATCCTCTTCGACATAGGGGCCGGCCTTGCTGCCGTCGAAGACGTAGTCCGTGGAATAGTGGACCAGGACGGCGCCCAGCCGCGCCGCCTCCTCCGCCAGCACGCCGGGGGCGACGGCGTTGATCGCCCGGGCGAGTTCCGGCTCGGATTCTGCGCGGTCCACGGCCGTGTAGGCGGCGGGGTTCACGATGAGGTCGGGCCCAAGCGCCTGCACGGCGCGGCGGACCGAGGCGGCATCGGCCAGGTCCATCCGGCCCCGGTCCGGCGCGATCACCTCCCCCAGGCAGGCCAGGCTGCGCCGCAGCTCCCAGCCCACCTGCCCCGTGGCCCCCGTGAGTAGGATCTTCCTGCTCACAAGCAGACCTCGGCCAGCAGGATGCGCCGACTCACGGGTAGACCTCGGCGTCCCCGAGCCGCACCCCGGCCCGGTCCTTGGCCGAGAGCAGCGGTTCGCCCGCCAGGGGCCACTCGACCCCGAGCGCCGGGTCGTTCCAGAGCACGCAGCGCTCGTGTTCCGGTGCGTAATAGTCGGTGGTCTTGTAGAGGAAGTCGGCCGAGTCGGAGAGCACCAGGAAGCCGTGGCCGAAGCCCGGCGGGATCCAGGCCATGCGCTTGTTCGCCTCGGAGAGCTCGAAGCCGACCCAGCGGCCGAAGCCGGGCGAGCTGCGCCGCAGGTCCACGGCCACGTCGAAGACCCGCCCGGCCACCACCCGCACGAGCTTGCCCTGGGGCCGGCGCAGCTGATAGTGCAGGCCGCGCAGCACGCCCCTGGCGGAGCGGGAATGGTTGTCCTGGACGAACTCGGCCGTGATGCCCGCCTCGGCCATCGCCCGCTTGTTGTAGCTCTCCATGAAGAAGCCGCGGTCGTCGCCGAAGACCCTGGGCTCCAGGATCAGCACCTCGGGCAGTTCGGTAGAGATGATGTTCATGCGATCTCTGACCCAACAGGAGGCGGCTCATTGGAAGCCTGCGTAGGAGCGGCTTCAGCCGCGATCACCCTAGCGTCCAGCCCAGCCAAGGCATTCGCGGCTAAAGCCGCTCCCACAGGGCCTGCCCTTCCCTTCCGACGTGCTGATGGAATCCTCTGGACCACAGTCATCAAAACACCCGCTCGTGCAGCATGGCCAGCAGGTACTGGCCGTAGGCGTTCTTCTTCAGGGGCTCGGCCAGGCGCTCCACCTGCCCGGCGTCGATGTAGCCCTGGCGGTAGGCGATCTCCTCGGGGCAGGCGATCTTGAGGCCCTGGCGCCGCTCGATGGTCTGGATGAACTGCGCGGCCTCCAGAAGCGACTCGTGGGTGCCGGTGTCGAGCCAGGCGTGGCCGCGGCCCATGACCGCCACATCGAGCTCGCCCCACTCCAGGTACTGGCGGTTGACGTCGGTGATCTCCAATTCGCCCCGGGGCGAAGGCCTGAGGCTGCGGGCGATGTCCACCGCCCGGTGGTCGTAGAAATAGAGCCCCGTGACCGCGTAGCGGGACTTGGGCCGGGCGGGCTTCTCCTCGATGCTCGCCGCGCGGCCCGCGGCGTCGAACTCCACCACCCCGTAGCGCTCGGGGTCGGTGACCGGATAGGCGAACACCGTCGCCCCCCGGGACTTGGCCGCCGCCCGGCGCAGGTCGTGGCCGAACTCGTGGCCGTAGAAGATGTTGTCGCCCAGGACCAGGACGCTGTCGGCGCCGTCGAGGAAGCCCGCGCCGATGGTGTAGGCCTGGGCCAGCCCCTCCGGGGCCGGCTGCACGGCGTAATAGATGTTCAGCCCCCACTGGCTGCCGTCGCCCAGCAGCAGCTCGAAGCGCGGCGTGTCCTGGGGCGTGGAGATGACCAGGATGTCGCGGACCCCCGCCAGCATCAGGGTGCAGAGCGGGTAGTAGATCATGGGCTTGTCGTACACCGGCAGCAGCTGCTTGGACACCGCCTGGGTCACCGGATAGAGCCGGGTGCCGGAGCCGCCGGCGAGGATGAGGCCTTTTCTCATGCCGCGCCCCTGCCCTGGTAATGGGTGGCGACCCAATGGCGGTATTCGCCGCTGGCCACATGCTCCACCCAGCCCAGGTGCTCCAGGTACCACTCTACGGTCTTGCGGATGCCGGTCTCGAAGGTCTCGACGGGGCGCCAGCCGAGTTCCCGCTCGATCTTGCGCGCGTCGATGGCGTAGCGGCGGTCGTGGCCGGGACGGTCCTTGACGTAGGTGATCAGGCGCTCGCGCGGGCCGGCCGGATCGGGCCTCAGCTCGTCGAGCAGGGCGCACACGGTCCTGACGATCTCGATGTTGGGCTTCTCGTTCCAGCCGCCGACGTTGTAGGTCTCGCCCACCCGCCCGCGCGCCAGCACCTCGCGGATCGCGGTGCAGTGGTCGGAGACGTAGAGCCAGTCGCGCACGTTCATGCCGTCGCCGTAGATGGGCAGGGGCTTGGCGCTCACCGCATTGAGGATCATCAGCGGGATCAGCTTCTCGGGGAACTGGTAGGGGCCGTAGTTGTTGGAGCAGTTGGTGGTCAGCGTGGGCAGGCCGTAGGTGTGCCGGTAGGCCCGCACCAGATGGTCGGAGGCCGCCTTGGAGGCCGAATAGGGGCTGTTGGGGGCGTAGGGCGTGGTCTCGGTGAAGGCGGGGGCTGCCGGGCCCAGGGAGCCGTAGACCTCGTCGGTGGAGACGTGCAGGAAGCGGAAGGCCGCCCGTTCGGCCTCGGACAGGCCCATCCAGTAGCCGCGGGTCTCCTCCAGCAGGTGGAAGCTGCCCACGACGTTGGTCTGGATGAAGTCCTCCGGGCCGTGGATGGAGCGGTCGACGTGCGACTCGGCGGCGAAGTTGATCACCGCCCGGGGCCGGTGCTCGGCGAGGAGCCGCGCGACCAGGGCGCGGTCGCCGATGTCGCCCCGGACGAAGACGTGCCGGCCCTCCCCCTGCAGCGAGGCCAGGTTCTCCAGGTTGCCGGCGTAGGTGAGCTTGTCGAGGTTCACCACGGCTTCGCCGGTCGAGCGGATCCAGTCGAGCACGAAGTTCGCGCCGATAAAACCCGCCCCTCCGGTCACCAAGATCATTTCAAGCCCCCACCGCGGGTTTCAGTGCAGGCCAATGCAGGCATGGCCTGTGGGAGCGGCTTCGCGGCTGAAGCCGCTCCCACAACGATGCCGCGCATCTTACAGGACCGCGGCGGCGTGGTCCGCCAGGCGCGAGCGTTCGCCCCGGGCCAGGGTGACGTGGCCGTTGTGCGGCCAGCTCTTGAAGCGGTCCACCACGTAGGTCAGGCCGGAGCTGCCCTCGGTGAGGTAGGGCGTGTCGATCTGGGCGATGTTGCCCAGGCAGACCACCTTGGTGCCCGGCCCGGCGCGGGTGATGAGGGTCTTCATCTGCTTGGGCGTGAGGTTCTGGGCCTCGTCGATGATCAGGAACTTGTTGATGAAGGTACGCCCGCGCATGAAGTTCAGCGACTTCACCTTGACCCGGGTGCGGATCAGGTCGGCGGTGGCCGCACGGCCCCACTCCCCCGCCTCCTCGTCGTTCTTGAACAGGACCTCCAGGTTGTCCTCCAGCGCGCCCATCCAGGGGGTCATCTTCTCCTCCTCGGTGCCGGGCAGGAAGCCGATGTCCTCGCCCACGGGCACGGTCACGCGGGTGACGATGATCTCGCTGTAGAGCTTGGCGTCCAGGGCCTGGGCGAGGCCCGCCGCCAGGGTGAGCAGGGTCTTGCCGGTGCCGGCCTGGCCGAGCAGGGTGACGAAGTCGATCTCCGGGTCCATGAGCACGTTGAGCGCGAAGTTCTGCTCGCGGTTGCGCGCCGTGATGCCCCAGACGTTGTTCTTGTGGTGGGTGTAGTCCTTCAGGGTGGCGAGCACCGCGGTCTTGCCGGCGACCTCCTCCACCATGGCATAGAGCGGCCGCTCGCCCTCCTGATAGACGAACTCGTTGACCAGGAAGGAGGCGCACAGGGGGCCGGTGACGCGGTAATAGACCCGGCCGTCCTTCTGCCAGGACTCCATGCCCTTGCCGTGGCTGTCCCAGAAGTCGGCGGGCAGCTCGCGCACCCCGGTGTAGAGGATGTCGGTGTCCTCGAGCACCTTGTCGTTGAAGTAGTCCTCCGACGGGATGCCCAGGGCGCGCGCCTTGATGCGCATGTTGATGTCCTTGGACACCAGGATCACCTGGCGCCCCGGGTGCTGCTGGGTCAGGTGCCCCACCACCCCCAGGATCTGGTTGTCCACCTTGCCCTCGGGCAGGATGGAGGTGATGTCGCAGCTGATCGGCTCGGTCTGCAGGAAGAGCCTCCCCGTGGCCGCCTTGTGGCTGTGCCGCTCCAGGGGCGCGCCCTCGGCGATGTCCCGCTCCATGGCGCTGACGATCTCCTCGATGAAGCGCGCCACCTGGCGGGCGTTGCGCGCCACCTCGGTGACGCCCTTCTTGTTGTGGTCCAGCTCCTCGAGCGTGGCCATGGGCAGGAAGATGTCGTGCTCCTCGAAGCGGTAGAGGCAGGTGGGGTCGTGCAGGAGGACGTTGGTGTCGAGGACGAAGAGCTTGTTGGTCTGCTGGGCCTTGCCGGTTCTTTTTGCCATCGTGAAGTTCTGCTTCCTTAGTGTGTTCTCAGGTCAGGGTGCGCACGAATTCCAGCACTTCCTGCGCGTGGCCGGGCACCTTCACGCCGCGCCAGGCCTGGGCCACCCTGCCATCGCGGCCGATGACGAAGGTGCTGCGCTCGATGCCGCGCACCTGTTTGCCATACAGGTTTTTCTGCTTCATGACCCCGAAGCGCTCGCAGACCGCCGCGTCGGCGTCGGACAGGAGCTCGAAGGGCAGGCCGAGCTTGGCCTTGAAGCTCGCGTGGGATTTCAGGCCGTCGCGGGACACGCCGTAGACCGCGCAGCCCAGGGCCTGGAAGAGCGCATGGAGATCGCGGAAGTCCTGCCCCTCGGTGCTGCAGCCGGGGGTGTGGTCCTTGGGATAGAAATAGAGGACGTAGGGCTGGCCGAGCTGATCGTTGGCGCGAAACGGCTTGCCGCCGGTGCTCGGCAGTTCGAAGTCTGCGATTGCCTGGTCTTTCATGGCTGGGTCTGTATTCTTTCGGGCCATTATGCGTAACGGAGCGAGGCGTCACAAGGGGCGCGCGCCCCGGCCGCGCTCAATCCAGATCCAGCGCCTCCACCCAGGCCAGGGTCTGCAGCTGGGCCAGGGTCACCGCGTCCGGGCCGATGCCGAGCGCCCGGGAGCAGGACTCGATGCGCGCAAAGTCGCGCCCCTCGCAGGCCTCCGCCAGGGCCAGATAGGGCGCGTAAGGCCCCTGCCGCGCGAACAGGGCCTCCCGCACCGGGTCCGGCAGCGGCACCCGCTCGAGGATGTTCGCCAGGGGCATGTCCATCAGGACATCGAGGAGGGAAAACAGCCCCATGATGAACAGGCCGTCCTGCTCCTCGCGTCCGAACCGCTCTCGGCCCAACAGCTCACACATGCGTCCGCGTATCACTGCAGTGCGCGCCAACACCGACGACGCGGGGGATTCGCATGCTGTGACCAGCATCAGAGCCAGCCAGCGGTACAAGGCCTGGAGGCCGATCACGGCCACGGCCTGGCGCACCGTGTGGACCTCCCGACCGAGGCCGAGCGCCGCCGAATTGGCGAAACGCAGGAGCCTGAAGGTCAGGGCCACATCGTGCCGCATCGGCTCCTCGATCTCGCTCAGGTCCTCGCAGGTGCGCGCCCGGTTCATCAAGTACAGGACGTTGGCAAGGGAAGGCTTGATCGTTTTGCTCGTCAGGTGCTCCGGGTGGGCGAAGTAATAGCCCTGGAAGTAGTCCACGCCCTCGTCGCGGCAGAGCTCGAACATCTCCAGGTGCTCCACCTTCTCGGCGATGAGCCGGCCGGGGAAGAGGCCGCGGATGTGGCGGATGATCTGCCGGGTCTTCTCCGGCGGCTGCTCCAGGACGTCGAGCTTGATGTAGTCCACCAGCGGCAGCATGGGCAGGTATTCGGGCAGGCAGACGAAGTCGTCGAGGGCAAAGCGGTAACCCATCTGCCGCAACTCGCGGATGCGCGCCACCAGCACGTCGGAGACCCGCACCGACTCCAGGATCTCGAAGACCACTTTCTCGCGCGGCAGCAGGGCGAGGAAGTCGCTCATCAGCATCGCCTCCTCCACGTTGATGAAGGCGAGCTTGCCGTGCAGGAGCCACTCCGTGCCGATGCAGAGGGTGTTGTTGACGACCTCGACCCCCGCCTGCAAGGGGTTGCGGATGTCGGCCGAGACGCTGGCCCGGGACTGCCTGAAGAGCAGCTCGTAGGCGAAGAGCTGGTGCCGGCTGTCGACGATAGGCTGGCGCGCCAGATAGCTTTCGACACTCATGGGGGGAGATCCTCCTCGAGTCGGTCGTTTGATGCTGTACGGCCCGAGCATATCAGGCCGGCTTCGGCAAACCCAGAGACTCAGGCGCCGGGACGGGCGGCGAGGACTCGCAGCGCTGTGAGCGGGACGGGAGCGGGGGTGTTGAAGCGGGAATTGGCAGGCAGGGCGATGAACTACGATCAAACCTCTGCACTCCCGTGGCATGGGAGGCTGCCGAGATTTTTCTTGTCTAGGCCCTGGCTATTGAAGTCCCGGAGCCCAAGCCCGGGGACCAGGGACATCGTGATGGGCTTGATGAGCCATCCGATCGTCATCGGAAGAATTTAAGCTGACCTTGAGCATCGCTCAGGGCGGGGAAGATCCAGCGCTGGTGGCCGGGATCGCGGAGAGTAGTGTCCGCGGAAGTGGTGTAAATCTGGGAAATGATGGCGGAGAAGGTGGGATTCGAACCCACGGTACCCTTTAGGGGTACACACGATTTCCAGTCGTGCACCTTCGACCACTCGGCCACTTCTCCTGAGAAGCGCGAGAGAATACACAGATACGCTCACCGTGGCAAGCCGCCCATGCGCTGCCGCAGCCCGCGCGGATGCTAGAATGGCCGCGCCCGCTCCGAGACCCCAAGCCCCTGCCCAACACCCCATGAACCTGCGTCTGATCCTGCGCGGCCTGGCCGTCATCGCCTCCCTGGCCATCCTGGGCTACCTGTTCCAGGCCACGCCGTTCGCGGAGCTGCTCGACGAGCGCTGGATCGACCGGCAGGTGCGCGGCCAGGGCCTCGCCGGCGACCTCATCTTCCTGGGGGTCGGTGCGCTCGCCACCGCGATCGGGGTGCCCCGCCAGATCGTGGCCTTCCTGGGCGGCTACGCCTACGGGATCGTGGCGGGCACCCTGCTCGCCACGCTGGCGGCCGCGCTCGGCTGCGCCCTGGCCTTCTACTACGCCCGCCTGCTGGGCCGCGGCCTGGTGGCGCAGCGCTTTTCCGGCCGCATCCGCAAGCTGGACGACTTCGTCCACGACCACCCCTTCAGCATGACCCTGCTCATCCGCCTGCTGCCCGCCGGCAGCAATCTGGTGACCAATCTGGTGGCGGGGGTGTCCAGCGTGCGGGCTCTGCCCTTTCTCGCCGGCTCCGCCCTGGGCTATGTGCCGCAGAGCGCGGTCTTCGCCCTGGTGGGCAGCGGGGTGCAGCTCGATCCCGCGGCGCGCATCGGCGCCGCCGTGGTGCTCTTCGTGGCCTCCGGCGTCCTGGGCGTGCGCCTCTACCGGCGCCACCGCCAAGGCAGGAGCTTCGACGAGGCGGTGGACCGCAAGCTGGGCGAGGCCGTCGGGCAGGACAAGCCCTAGAGCGGCTTCAACCTAGAAAAAGCAGTTGATCCGCAGATGACGCAGATTTACGCAGATATTTCAAAGAATTAGCCCCTTCCAGCCTGCCACCCGTGCGGTGAGCCTGAATATTCCGGCAACCCATTGATCCACAAGACTTTATCTGCGTTCATTGGCGTCATCTGCGGATTCAAGGTTCAACCGCGATTCGCGGCCGAAGCCGCTCCTACCCTCGCCCGCTTTACCGCCCCCGCCACCGGTTGGTCTCCCGCTCCGGGGTGGCCGAGATCTTGTGGATGGAGAGGTCGGCGCCGTTGAACCCGGCCTGGGTCCCGAAGAGGCCGGCAGCGTCGCCGCCCCAGGCGCCGCACAGGCCGTGCAGGGGCCACACCCCGGGGACGTCGTCGATCTTCCAGCGGTTTTGCGTCACCGTGAACATCCAGACGAAGAGCGCGCCGGCAGCGCCCCCAGGAGCAGCACCGCCGGCAGGGCGATCCAGCCGCCCACGGCGTGCACCACCACGGAGCCGGCGAAGTCGTGGAACTTGGCCCCGAAGCGCCCTCGAGCCAGGGCTGCAGGCCCAGGTTGCCGTTCCAGGCGAGGCCCTCGAAGAAGGGATGGACGAAGCCGACGATCAGGAAGGCGGCCGCGAGCTGCGGGTTGAACTCGGCCCGCTCGGCGATGCCCCATGGCGGGGCGCAGGGCTCGCGGGCGCGCCTTTCCGGTGCCTCAGCGGAGCTTCTTCTCTTCCTCCTCGATGCGATCGAGTTCCGCCTCCAGTTCCTCCTCGGACAAGGGCTTGAACTCCTCCACGGGCGAGGCGGCCCTTTTCCTCACCAGCCAGCTCGCCACCACGATGCCCAGCTCGTAGAGCAGCCAGAGCGGCACGGCGAGCAGGATCTGGGAGATGACGTCCGGCGGCGTGAAGATGGCGCCGATGACGAAGGCGCCGACGATCACATAGGGGCGCGCCTCCCTGAACTTCGCCACCTCCACCACCCCCATGAGGGCCAGCGCCACCACCACGATGGGCACCTCGAAGGTGATGCCGAAGGCGAGGAACAGGGTGATGACGAAATCCAGGTACTTGTTGATGTCCGTCATCACCGCCACACCCTTGGGCGCGACGCTGACGATGAAGCCGAACACCGTGGGCAGGACCAGGAAATAGGCGAAGGCCATGCCGATGGCGAAGAGCAGCACGCTGGACACCACCAGGGGCAGGATGATCTTCTGCTCGTGGGCATAGAGCCCGGGCGCGACGAAGGACCAGGCGTGATAGAGGATATACGGCAGCACGATGAGGAAGGCGGTCAACATGGCCACCTTGATGGGCACGAAGAAGGGCGTGACCACCTCGGTGGCGATCATCTGGCCGCCCTGGGGCAGCTTGGCCAGCATCGGCTGGGCCAGCAGCGTGTAGAGCTCGTTGGCGAAGGGGATCAGGCAGACGAAGACGGCGATCCACACCAGTGCCGACCGCAGGAGGCGGTCACGCAGCTCGACCAGGTGGGAAATGAAGGTTTCCTGGGTTTCCATCCTCAGGAAGCCTTGCCGTGCGGGCGTTCGGGCTTGTCCGCCTCGAGGCCCAGGTCGAGCTGGACCTGGGCTGCGGGTTCGGGCCTGGCCTCGGGTTCGGGCCTGGCCTCGGGTTCGGGTTCGGGTTCGGCCGCCTGCTCGGCCTTGACCTTCTCCAGCGCCGCGGCGGCAAGCCCGCCGTCGGTCGCGCTCATGGCCTGGATGACCTTGTCGACCTGGCCGACCTCCTTCTGGATCGCCTCGCCCGTCTCCTCGGCCATGATCTCGAAGCGCTGCGCGCTCTCCTTCATGTCCTTCTGCATCTTGCGCAGCTCGTCCAGCTGGATGTCGCGCTCGACGTCCTGCCTGACCTGGGAGACGAAGCGGTTCAGGCGTCCCATCCAGGCCCCGGCCGTACGCGCCACCTTGGGCAGACGCTCGGGGCCGATGACGATGAGCGCCACCACACCAATGATGAGGAGTTCGGTGAAACCGATGTCGAACATGAGGGGCTAGCGGCTAGGGGCCAGGGGGCAGGGCGCATGGCAGATCGTGCCTGACCCTTGGTTCCTCACGATTGCTGCTTGTCCTTGACCTCGCCCTCGATGGTGGTGCCCTCTTTTTCCGCCTGGCGAGGCAGCTCGGTCGGCTTGCCCTGCTCTTCCTTCATGGCGTCCTTGAAGCCCTTGACCGCGCCGCCCAGGTCGCCGCCGATGTTGCGCAGCTTCTTGGTGCCGAAGACCAGGAGCACTACCGCCAGCACGATCAGCCAATGCCAAATGCTAAAACCGCCCATCACGTCTCTCCTTCCAGAAAATCATCATTTCGGCATGTCGACCAGGCTCAAAGAGGCCTGGGCCCGCTGCCGCCATACACGTGCACATGCAGGTGGAAAACCTCCTGGCCGCCATCCCGCCCGGTGTTGATCGCCGTGCGGAAGCCGGTGGCCAGCCCTTGTTCGCGGGCCAGCCTGGGCGCCAGGAGCAGGATCTTGCCCAGGATGGCCCGGTGGCCGTCGTCACAGTGCAGCAGCGAATCCACGTGGGCCTTGGGCACGATCATGAAATGCACCGGGGCGACGGGGTGGATGTCGTGGAAGGCCAGCACCTCGTCGTCCTCGTAGACCTTCTTGCAGGGGATCTCGCCTGCCACGATCTTGCAGAAGATGCAGTCGCTCATGCCCCCTCCTCGCGGGATGCCTTCTCCACGATACCGGAGACCCCTTCCCGGCGTGCAAGTTCATTCAGGACCTCGTTGGGGTGGATGCCCTGCTGGGCGAGCAGGACCAGGGTATGGAACCACAGGTCCGCGGTCTCGTGGACGACCTTCTCGCGCACCCCGTCCTTGGCGGCCATGATGGTCTCCGCCGCCTCCTCCGCCAGCTTCTTGAGGATGGCGTCCAGGCCCTTGGCGTAGAGCCTGGCCACGTAGGAGCCCTGCGGGTCGGCCTGCTTGCGCGCCTCCAGGGTCTCGGCCAGGCGGTCCAGGATCTCGCTCATCGGTAGATGTCCTTAGGGTCCTTCAGCACCGGTTCCACCGCCTGCCACTCGCCGCCCTCCAGCCGCTGGAAGAAGCAGCTCTGCCTTCCGGTATGACAGGCGATGCCGCCGGCCTGTTCAACCTTGAGCAGGACCACGTCCTGGTCGCAGTCGGTGCGGATCTCTTTCACCTTCTGGGTGTGGCCGGACTCCTCGCCCTTGTGCCACAGCCTTTTCCGCGAGCGGGACCAGTAGACGGCCTCGCCCAGCTCCGCGGTCTTGGCGAGGGCCTCGCGGTTCATCCAGGCCACCATGAGGATGTCGCCCGTGACAGCGTCCTGGGCGATGGCAGGCACCAGCCCGTCGGCGGACCAGTTCACCTTGTCGAGCCAGGCTGCGCTCATAGCCGCATCTCGATGCCGTGCCGGGCCATGTACTCCTTGGCCTGGCGCACGGTGTATTCGCCGAAGTGGAAGATGCTCGCCGCGAGCACGGCGTCGGCCCCGCCGATCTTCACGCCGTCGACCAGGTGCTGCAGGCTGCCCACGCCGCCGCTGGCGATGACCGGGATGCCGACCGCGTCCGAGACGGCCCGGGTGAGCGCGAGGTCGAAGCCGGTCTTGGCCCCGTCGCGGTCCATGCTGGTGAGCAGGATCTCGCCCGCCCCCAGGTCCTCCATCCTCTTCGCCCACTCGACCGCGTCCAGCCCGGTGGCGCGGCGGCCGCCGTGGGTGTAGACCTCCCAGCGGGGCTCCGGGCCGGCCTGCACCTGCTTGGCGTCGATGGCCACCACGATGCACTGGGCGCCGAAGCGCTCCGAGGCGTCCTCGACGAGCTGCGGGTTCTGCACGGCCGAGGTGTTCATGGAGACCTTGTCCGCACCGGCGTGCAGCAGGCGGCGCACGTCCTCCACCGTGCGCACCCCGCCGCCTACGGTGAGGGGGATGAAGACCTGGGCGGCCACTTCCTCGATGATGTGCAGGATGATGTCGCGCTCGTCGGAGCTCGCGGTGATGTCCAGGAAGGTCAGCTCGTCCGCGCCCTGCTCGTCGTAGCGGCGGGCGATCTCCACCGGGTCGCCGGCGTCGCGCAGCTCGACGAACTTCACGCCCTTGACCACGCGCCCGGCGGTGACGTCGAGGCAGGGGATGATGCGTTTGGCCAGCCCCATCAGGCGTTCCCGAGCTCGTCGGCGAGCTTCTGGGCGGCGCCGAAGTCGAGCGTGCCCTCGTAGATGGCCCGGCCGGTGATCGCGCCCATGATGCCCTCGCCCTCCACCTCGCACAGCCGGCGCACGTCGTCCAGGTTGGTCAGCCCGCCGCTGGCGATGACCGGGATGTGCAGGGCCTGGGCCAGGCGCACCGTGGCTTCGATGTTGACCCCGGAGAGCATGCCGTCGCGGCCGATGTCGGTGTAGATCACCGCCTCGACGCCGTAGTCCTGGAAGCGCTTCGCCAGGTCGACGACGTCGTGGCCGGTCACCTTGGACCAGCCCTCGACGGCCACCTTGCCGTCCCTGGCGTCGAGGCCCACGATGATGTGGCCGGGGAAGGCGTTGCAGGCGTCGTGCAGGAAGCCCGGGTTCTTCACCGCGGCGCTGCCGATGATGACGTAGGTAATGCCGTCGTCGAGATAGCGCTCGATGGTCTCCAGGTCGCGGATGCCGCCGCCCAGCTGCACCGGGATCTCGTCGCCCACGGCCTCGGTGATGGCCTGGATGGCGGGCTCGTTCACCGGCCTGCCCGCGAAGGCGCCGTTCAGGTCCACCAGGTGCAGGCGCCGGGCGCCGGCCTCCAGCCACTTCCGGGCCATGGCCGCCGGCTCGGAGGAGAACACCGTCGCGCTGTCCATCTCGCCCTGTTTCAGGCGCACGCACTGCCCGTCCTTGAGATCGATCGCCGGGATGATCAACATTTCCGACCTTCCTCTTGTCTGCCTTCCCAGGTAACGAAATTGGCGAGGAGCCGCAGCCCCGCCGCCTGGCTCTTCTCGGGGTGGAACTGCACCGCGAAGAGGTTGCCCCGCGCCACCGCACAGGTGAAGGCGAAGGGATAGTGGCTGACCGCCGCCACCAGGTCGGGGCTGGCCGGCTCCACGTAGTAGCTGTGCACGAAATAGAACCGGGCGCCGTCCTCGATCCCGGCCCACATGGGATGCGGCATGACCTGGTGCACGGTGTTCCAGCCGATGTGGGGCACCTTGAGCTTCTCGCCCGCCTCGTCCTTCATCGCCTCGCCGGGGAAGCGCAGCACCCGCCCCGGCAGGATGCCCAGGCCCGTGCAGCCGCCCTCCTCGCTGTGCTCGAACAGGGCCTGCAGGCCCAGGCAGATGCCGAGGAAGGGCTTCTGCGCCGCGGCCTGGCGCACGGCCCCGGTCAGGCCCCGCGTCTCCAGCTCGCGGACGCAGTCGGCCATGGCGCCCACGCCGGGGAAGACCACGCGGCCGGCGCCGAGGATCACCGCCGGGTCGGCGGTCACCGCCACCTCGGCCCTGGGCGCCACGTGCTCGAAGGCCTTCGCCACCGAGTGCAGGTTGCCCATGCCGTAGTCGATGATGGCTATGTCGGGCACTTAGAGCGCCCCCTTGGTGGAGGGCAGCTGATCGCCCAGGCGCGGGTCGGCCTCCAGGGCCATGCGCAGGGCGCGTCCCAGGGCCTTGAACACGGTCTCGGCCTGGTGGTGGGCGTTGATGCCGCGCAGGTTGTCCACGTGCAGGGTCAGGGCCGCGTGGTTGACGAAGCCCTGGAAGAACTCGCGCAAGAGGTCCACGTCGAAGTCGCCGATGCGGGCGCGGGCGAAGTCGACGTGGTACTCCAGGCCGGGGCGGCCCGAGAGGTCGACGACGACGCGGGAGAGTGCCTCGTCCAGCGGCACGTAGGCGTGGCCGTAGCGGCGGATGCCCTTCTTGTCGCCCAGCGCCTTCGCGAAGGCCTGGCCCAGGCTGATGCCGACGTCCTCCACGGTGTGATGGGCGTCGATGTGCAGGTCGCCCTGGGCGCTGATGTCCAGGTCGATGAGCCCGTGCCGGGCCACCTGGTCGAGCATGTGGTCGAAGAAACCGATGCCGGTGGCGAGGCTGGATCGGCCCGTGCCGTCGAGGTCGAGGCGCACGGTGATCCGGGTCTCCAGGGTGTTGCGGGTGATTTCGGCTTGCCGCATGGGAAGTCAGTCGTGACGGGGGAGGCGGGACTGCTCATAAACAGGCATGGATGGCAGGCATGATACCATTGCGCATCCCGTTTTTGTCTGCCCAGCCGCTTCGATCCCGCCGCCATGAGCCGCTTCTGGAGCGCCGTCGTCGACGGCCTGACCCCCTACGTCCCGGGCGAGCAGCCCAAGCTGCCCAGCCTCATCAAGCTCAACACCAACGAGAATCCCTACGGCCCCTCGCCGCGGGCGCTGGCGGCGATCCGCGCCGAGATCGACGAGCGCCTGCGCCTCTACCCCGACCCCAACGCCGAGCGGCTGAAGGCGGCCATAGCCGACCATTACGGCGTGACCCCGGCCCAGGTCTTCGTCGGCAACGGCTCCGACGAGGTGCTGGGGCACGCCTTCCTCGCCCTGCTCAAGCACGAGCGCCCCATCCTGTTCCCGGACGTCAGCTACAGCTTCTACCCGGTCTACTGCGGGCTCTACGGCGTGGACTACCGCACCGTGCCGCTCACCGAGACCTTCGAGATCCGGGTGGAGGACTACGCGCAGCCCAACGGCGGCATCGTCTTCCCCAACCCCAACGCGCCCACCGGGCGGCTCCTGCCCCTCGCCGCGGTCGAGCGGCTGGTCGCCGGCCACCCGGACTCGGTGGTGGTGGTGGACGAGGCCTATGTCGACTTCGGCGGCGAGACGGCGATTGCCCTGGTGGGGCGCCACCCCAACCTGCTGGTGGTGCAGACCTTCTCCAAGTCGCGCTCGCTCGCGGGCTTGCGGGTGGGCTTCGCCGTGGGGCATGCGGAGCTGATCGAGGCCCTGGAGCGGGTGAAGAACAGCTTCAACTCCTACCCCCTGGACCGCCTGGCCATCGCCGGCGCCGTGGCGGCGATGGAGGACCGGGCGCATTTCGAGACCACGCGCCAGGCGGTGATCCGCACCCGGCAGTGGCTCACCCTGGAGCTCGACCGGCTGGGCTTCGAGGTGCTGCCCTCGGCGGCCAACTTCATCTTCTGCCACCACCCCTGGCGGGACGCGGCGGAACTCGCCGCGGCGCTGCGGGCCCGCAGCATCATCGTGCGCCACTTCCGGCTGCCGCGCATCGATCAGCACCTGCGCATCACCATCGGCACCGACGCCGAGTGCGCGGCCCTGGTGGTGGCCCTGCGGGACATCCTCGTACGCTGACGAGACGGCCTTGGCCACGCAAGCTGATAGGGGTCGGGAAGGGCTAGCGCCCTCCCCGCCCTCCGAACCGTACGTGCG
>DYFL01000061.1 GCA_020725195.1 Hydrogenophilus sp. | reverse complement strand
TCGCTCTACCGACTGAGCTATCGGGGAATCGAGAGGCGCGTATGATAGGCTGTTGCCCGTTTCGGGTCAACATTACCAGAGCTAAAAGGGCTTTCCGTGAAGCCTCTCAAAACCGCCCTGAGCGTTCTCGTTCTCTTCTTGGTCGTGGCGGCGCTGCTGCCGCTTGCCATCCCCACGAGCAGCTATATCCCGAAGATTCAGGAGCTGGCCGGTGAAAAGCTGGGTGAGCCGGTCACGGTTGCCGAGTTGGGGGTGTCGCTCCTGCCGCTGCCCTCGGCGACGCTCAAGGGCATTGCCATCGGCGAGGGGCAGGCGATTCGCGTCGGTTCGATCACGGTGCGGCCGGATGTGTTCTCGCTGCTGAGTGAAACCAAGGTGATTCGCGACATCGAGTTGGAGGGTCTGGAGGTCAACCAGGCCTTGCTCCAGCGCATCCCCCTCTGGGCCAAGCCTGCGCCGGGGCCCAAGACGGTGGCGGTGAGGCAGGTGGCGCTGCGCGATGTCCGGCTGGCGCTGGATGCCGTGAAGTGGGGGCCGCTGCGGGCCGAGGTCATGCTCGCGGAGGCCGGGCTGGAGTCCGTCGACCTCGGCACCGAGGACGGCAGCCTGCGCCTTGCCCTCAGGCCGGATCAGGAGCGTTTTCGTCTGAAGCTCGAGGGCAGGGGTTTCACGCTGCCGATCAAGCCCGCCCTGGCGTTCGACGAGCTGGATGCCGAGGGCGTGCTGACCAAGACCGGCCTGGAGGTGTCCGGGCTGAGGGGCAGGCTCTACGGTGGCGGCCTCATGGCCTCGGCACGGCTGGATTGGGAAGGGGGTTGGCGGCTGAAGGGGCAGGCCCGGACCACCGGGGTGGAGATCTCCAAGGTGCTCGCGGCCCTGGGGCGGCCTGCGAGCATCAGCGGCGGGCTGCACGCAGCGGGCAGCTACGCCATGGCGGCGAGACAGGCGGGGCAACTGCCGGACAGCCTGCGGGCGAACTTCCGCTTCGAGGTGAAGAACGGCGTGCTCCACAACGTGGACCTCGCCCGCGCGGCGCGCTCCTTCTCCAAGGAGGGCATGCGCGGCGGCCAGACGCGGTTCGACGAGCTGACGGGCACCGTGCAGGTGGCGGGCAAGGGCTATCGGCTGCGCGAGGGGCGGGTGGGCTCGGGCCTGCTCAAGGCCAACGGCAACCTCGACGTGAGCCCGGCCAAGGCGCTCAAGGGCAAGGTGAATGTAGAGCTGAAGGGGACGGCGAGCCTGGTGGCCGTGCCGCTGGAGGTGGCCGGCACGGTGCAGGACCCGATCCTGTTCCCGGACCGGGCCGCCCTGGCGGGTGCCGCCGCCGGCACGGCGCTGCTGGGGCCGGGTTTCGGCACCGCGGTGGGGTCCAAGGCCGGCCAGGCCCTGGAGAACCTGCTCAAGTAGGGCCGGGCCGCCGTGATATGGCGGGCCGATGGGGCTGGCTAGCCAGGTCTGTAAGTGGGAGCGGCTTCAGCCGCGAATCCCGCACCGGGCCGTCTTTCGCGGCTGAAGCCGCTCCCACAGGCTGTGCTTCCGCGTTGTCGGATCCGCAGCCTCGCGCTGCGGGATGAGGCAGCGGCAAGACCCTCAGGACAGGGCCTTGGCGATGCGCTCCAGCGCAGCCCTGAGATTGTCCATCGAGGTGGCGAAGGACAGGCGGATGTAGCCCTCGGCGCCGAAGGCGGAGCCGGGCACGACCGCCACGCCGTGCTCCAGCAGGTAGCCGGTGAGCGCGACGTCGGTCTTGGCCTCGATCCGGCCCTCGGCGGCGAGCTTGTCGATGGCGACCCGCACGTCCGGGAAGGCGTAGAAGGCGCCGCCGCTGTCCACGCACTTCACGCCGGGGATGGCGTTGAGGCCGTCGACCACGAAGCGATGGCGCTCCCTGAAGGCGGCCAGCATGGGCTGGATGCAGCCCTGGTCGCCGTTGAGCGCCGCCTCGGCCGCCACCTGGGAGATGGAGGTGGGGTTGGAGGTGCTCTGGGACTGGACGTTCTCCATGGCGGCGATGAGGTCGGCCGGGCCCGCGGCGTAGCCGATGCGCCAGCCGGTCATGGCGTAGGCCTTGGACACGCCGTTGAGCACCATGGTCCGGTCGTAGAGGTCCGGGCAGGCGTTGAGGATGTTGACGAAGGGCGCGTCGTTGAGCCGGATGTGCTCGTACATGTCGTCGGTGGCGATGAGCACGTGCGGGTGCTGGCGCAGCACCTCGCCCAGGGCGGCGAGCTCTTCCAGGCTGTAGACCGCGCCGGTGGGGTTGGAGGGGCTGTTGAGGACGACGATCCGGGTGCGGTGGTTGACGGCCGCCGCCAGCTGCCCGGGGGTGAGCTTGAAGCCCTGCTCGATGCCGGTGTCGACGATCACGGGCCTGCCGTCGGCGAGCACCACGATGTCCGGGTAGGAGACCCAGTAGGGCGCGGGGATGACCACCTCGTCGCCGGGGTTCACCAGTGCCTGGACCAGGTTGTAGAAGCTCTGCTTGCCGCCGCAGGAGACCAGGATCTGCTTGGGCAGGTAGTCGAGGCCGTTGTCGCGCTTGAGCTTGGCGACGATGGCCTGCTTGAGCGAGGGGGTGCCGCCCACGGCGGTGTACTTGGTGAAGCCCCGCTCGATGGCCGCAATGGCGGCGGCCTTGATGTGCTGCGGGGTGTCGAAGTCGGGTTCGCCCACCCCCAGGCCGATGATGTCCTGGCCTTCGGACTTGAGCCTGGCGGCCAGGGCGGAGACGGCGAGGGTGGGGGAGGGCTTGATGTTCTTGACGCGGCTGGAGAGTTCCAAGATGTCGGCCTTAAGGTCGGAATGCGAGCGCTACGTGGTCGGTGTTACCATCAAATGTTTTTTCGCGCGCGAGATTCTACCCCGTGATCGTCAGCTTCCCCAATAGCCCCTTCGGGCTGAATCAGACCTTCCCGCCGGCCGGCGACCAGCCGGAGGCCATCGACAAGCTGGTCGAGGGGATGGACCGCGGCCTGCGCTGCCAGACCCTGCTGGGGGTGACCGGATCGGGCAAGACCTACACCATGGCCAACGTGATCGCGCGGCTGGGGCGGCCGGCCTTCGTCATGGCGCCCAACAAGACCCTGGCGGCCCAGCTCTATTCGGAATTCCGCGAGTTCTTCCCCCACAACGCGGTGGAGTACTTCGTCTCCTACTACGACTACTACCAGCCCGAGGCCTACGTCCCGGCGCGCGATCTGTTCATCGAGAAGGACTCCAGCATCAACGAGCACATCGAGCAGATGCGGCTCTCGGCCACCAAGGCGATCCTCGAGCGGCGCGACTGCGTGATCGTGGCGACCGTGTCGGCCATCTACGGCATCGGCGACCCGTCCGACTACCACAACATGATCCTGCACCTCAGGGAGGGCGAGCGCATCGGCCAGCGCGACATCATCCGGCGCCTGACCGAGATGCAGTACCAGAGGAACGACCTGGAGTTCAAGCGCGGCGTCTTCCGCGTGCGCGGCGACGTCATCGACATCTTCCCGGCGGAACACGCCGAGACGGCGGTGCGCGTCTCGCTCTTCGACGACGAGGTGGAGGCAATCTCGGTCTTCGACCCGCTGACCGGCCAGGTGTTGCACAAGGCGGCACGCTTCACGGTCTACCCCTCCAGCCACTACGTCACCCCGCGCGAGACCACGCTCAGGGCCATCGAGGCGATCAAGGTGGAGCTCGCCGAGCGGCTCCGCTTCTTCCAGGAGAACGGCAAGCTCCTGGAGGCCCAGCGCATCGAACAGCGCACCCGCTTCGACCTGGAGATGCTCTCGGAGCTGGGCTTCTGCAAGGGCATCGAGAACTACTCCCGGCACCTCTCGGGGCGCGCCCCGGGCGAGCCGCCGCCGACCCTCATCGACTACCTGCCGGCCGACACCGTGATGTTCCTCGACGAGTCCCACGTCACCGTGCCCCAGATCGGCGGCATGTACAAGGGCGACCGGGCGCGCAAGGAGAACCTGGTCGAGTACGGCTTCCGGCTGCCCTCGGCCCTCGACAACCGGCCCCTGCGCTTCGACGAGTTCGAGGCGCTCATGCGCCAGACCGTGTTCGTCTCGGCCACCCCGGGGCCCTACGAGGCGCGGCACCAGCAGCGCGTGGTGGAGCAGGTGGTGCGGCCCACGGGCCTCGTCGACCCGGAGGTGATCGTGCGGCCCGTCACCACCCAGGTCGACGACCTGATGAGCGAGATCAACCTGCGCGTGGCGAAGGCCGAGCGCGTCATGGTCACCACGCTCACCAAGCGCATGGCCGAGGACCTCACCGAGTACTTCGCCGACCACGGCATCAAGGTGCGCTACCTGCACTCCGACATCGATACCGTGGAGCGGGTGGAGATCATCCGCGACCTCAGGCTCGGGGTGTTCGACGTGCTGGTCGGCATCAACCTGCTGCGCGAGGGCCTGGACATCCCGGAGGTCTCCCTGGTGGCCATCCTCGACGCCGACAAGGAAGGCTTCCTGCGCTCCGAGCGCTCGCTCATCCAGACCATCGGCCGGGCCGCGCGGCACCTGCACGGCACCGCCATCCTCTACGCCGACGTCATCACCGACTCCATGCGCCGCGCCCTCGACGAGACCGAGCGGCGGCGCAGGAAGCAGCAGGCCCACAACGCCGCCCACGGCATCGTGCCCAAGGGCGTGCAGAAAAAGATCAAGGACATCATCGACGGGGTCTACGACCAGGAGGAAAACGAGAAGGCCCTGCAGGTCGCCCAGACCCGGGCGCACTACCAGGCCCTGGGCGAGAAGGAACTCACCCGGGAGATCAAGCGCCTGGAGAAGGAGATGCTCCAGGCCGCCCGCGACCTGGAGTTCGAGAAGGCCGCCGGCCTGCGCGACCAGATGCACGCGTTGAAGAAGCTGATGTTCGGCGTGCAGGAAAACGAGGCCTCGGCGCCGGCGGCTGCAGCCAAAACGACCCCCAGGCGGCCGGCGGCCAGGCCTGGGGCCGCTCGGGGGCGGGGCGGTCAAGTCTGAACGTCGCCTAGCGACACTGCGTCCCTTTCCCCCTCCGGGGGGAAGCCGCTCCTACGGCCGCTCCCACATGCTGTGGTCAAGTTGCGGGGCAGTCACGCTCAGCCCGTGCTCCAGGCCCGCGGCCGCTTCATGCCGGCGATCTTGCAGGCCTGCTTCACATAGCCGTAGGGGAAGAGCTCGAAGAGCTTGTTGCGCGCCCCCGGCCCCAGGCGCCCGGTCAGGTGCTTGATGACGAAGCGGGCGTCGGCCGCGATCTGGTGCTCCTCGTAATACTCGCGCATGAAGCGGATCACGTCCCAGTGGTCCTCGGTGAGCTGGATGTTCTCGGTCCGGGCGAGCTCTTCCGCCACGGCCTCGTTCCAGTCCCGGGGTTCCACCAGATAGCCTTCCTCGTCCCGGGTCGGCAGGTCGATCACTGCGTCCATAGTTGCCTCCATATCCGCCCGGTCCGCCCGGTGGCGGCCCGGTCATGTCCATGCCACAGAGGGATGTACGGCCCAAATATATCACATATTGATATTATTGGCACTTGACCCAAGTCAAACCCAGCCAGGGGCGGCCAAACCGGGTAGCATGCCCGCCATGACGAAAAAGGCCATGAGCAAGAGGGAATTCGAAGCCCTGTCCCACTTCCGCTACCAGCTGCGGCGCTTCCTGCGCTTCAGCGAGTCGGCCACGCGCAGGCGCGGCGTCACCCATCTGCAGTACCTGCTGCTGCTGCACCTGAAGGGCTATCCGGGCCGCGAATGGGCCACGGTGGGGGAGCTGGCCGAGCGCCTGCAGGCGCATCACCACGGCGTCGTCGCCCTGGTCTCCCGCTGCGAGAAGCTGGAACTGGTGCGCCGCGAGCCGGGACGCCACGACCGGCGCGAGGTGGAGGTACACCTGACGCCCAAGGGCGAGAAGCTGGTCGATGGCCTGGCGCGCCTGCACCGGGACGAGCTGCTGACCCTGCAGGGCATCTTCACCGTGCCCGGCGCGGAGGAATTGGCGCCCCGCGGCAGGCCGGATCAGCGCGCCGAGGACTTATAATCGCGGGCTCTGCCATTGCCGCGTATCCAAGATGAATCAGGAAGACAAGGTGTCCGTGCTCCTGGTGTGCATGGGCAACATCTGCCGCTCGCCCACGGCCGAGGCGGTGTTCCGCCGCCAGGTGCAGGAGGCGGGACTGGAACATGCGGTGCACATCGACTCCGCCGGCACCCACGACTACCACATCGGCAAGGCCCCCGACCGGCGCGCCCAGGAGGCGGCGGCAGGCCGCGGCTACGACCTCTCCGGCCTGCGCGGGCGCCAGGTGGCGCGGGCGGACTTCGCCGCCTACGACTACATCCTGGCCATGGACCGGGACAACTACGCCAACCTGCTCAGGCTCTGCCCGGACGAGCACCGGCACAAGCTGAGGCTGTTCCTGTCGTTCAGCGAGCGCTATCCGGACCAGGAGGTCCCGGACCCATACTACGGCGGGCGTCAGGGCTTCGATCTGGTGCTCGACATGGTCGAGGACGGGGCCCGGGGGCTGCTGAAGGAGATCCTGGAATAGAAAACGCCGGCCGCCCTTCCGGGCGACCGGCGTCGGGCCCATCCCCGCAAGGGGGAGGGGCGTCAGGCGGCCGGGCTTTCTTCCTTCGGCGCCGCCGGCTTGGTCTCCACCATCTCCAGCGGCTCGGCCGGGGCCTCGCCCGCGGGCTTGGTCGGGCGGGGGCGCCGGCGGGCGGGGTGGGCGACCGGCTCGGCCTCGGGGGCGGGGGCCGTGACGGTCGTCAGCTTGGTCTCCACCAGCATCAGGGGCTCGGCAGCCTCCTCGGGGGCGTGGGTCGGCCGCGGGCGACGGCGGGCGCGGTGCGCCGCCGGTGCGGACTCGCCTTCGGGGGCGGGCGCCGGGGCCGCCTTGGTCTCCACCAGTTCCAGCCCCGCGGCACCCAGATCGGCCGTGGGCAGGGGGACGGGGGGCTCCGCAGGCTTCGGCGCGGCCGTGACCTTGGTCACGCGCGCTTCGGGCTCGACGGCCTTCTCCATCGTGACCACCACGGCCGCGGCGGCGGCTTCGGGCTGTGCCGCGGAAACGGCTTCCGCCTCCGCCTCGAGGGCGCTTCCGGCGGCCGGGCTCATTTCTTCCGGTGCCTGGGCGGGCAGTTCGGGGCGGCCTTCACCCCGGCGGCCTCGGCCGCGCCGACGCCGGCCGCGGCCCTCGCGTTCCTCGCCGGCCTCGGGTGCGGGCGGCTCAGCCGGCACGCCCTCGGCCGCGACGGCGACAGGGGCGCGCTCGCGCTGGGGCCGCTCGGCGCGCTCAGGCCGTTCGCCGCGTTCGGGGCGCTCGGCACGGCCCTGGCGCTCGCCGCGTTCCTGACGCTCGCCACGCTCCGGGCGCTCGCCACGCTCCGGGCGCTCGCCGCGCTCCGGGCGCTCGCCGCGCTCCGGGCGCTGGCGACGGCGGCCTTCGCCGGCGCGCTCGCGCCGGCCCTCACGCGGTTCGCGCCGGGCCTCGGCCTTCTTCTCGGCCGGCTTGGCCTCTTCCTCGGCCGGGGTCAGGCCGCGCAGCCAGCCGAAGATGCGGCCGAACAGGCCGGCCTTGGCCTCGGCGGCGGGGGCGGCAACCGGGGCCGGGGTGGGGGCCGGCTGGCTGGGCGTGATGCCTTGCACCATGGGCTGCGGACGCTCGGGCTTGGCGGCGCCGGCCCGCTCCAGGGCCTCTTCCTCGGCGGGTTTCTCCACCATCTTGTAGCTGGGGGCCACGGTCTCAGCCAGGTTGAGCTGGTCGTGGCGCAGGCGTACCAGGGTGTGGCGGGGGGTCTCGAAGTGGATGTTGGGGATGAGTACCACCTCGACCTTGTGCCGCGCCTCGATGTTGAGGATGTCGGTGCGCTTCTCGTTGAGCAGGTAGGTGGCCACCTCCACGGGCGCCTGCAGGTGCACGGCGCCGGTGTTCTCCTTCATGGCCTCTTCCTGCAGCAGGCGCAGCAGGTGCAGGGCGAAGGAATCGGTGCTGCGCACGTGGCCGGTGCCGCTGCAGCGCGGGCAGGTCACGTAGCTGGTCTCGCCGAGCGAGGGCTGCAGGCGCTGGCGCGAGAGCTCCAGCAGGCCGAAGCGGGAGATCTTGCCCAGCTGGATGCGGGCGCGGTCGTAGCGCAGGGCCTCGCGCAGGCGCTCCTCGACCTCGCGCTGGTTCTTGGCGCTCTCCATGTCGATGAAGTCGATGACGATGAGGCCGCCCAGGTCCCTGAGGCGCATCTGGCGGGCCACCTCGTCGGCCGCCTCCAGGTTGGTGCGAAAGGCGGTCTCCTCGATGTCCGCACCCTTGGTGGCCTGGGCCGAGTTCACGTCGACGGCCACCAGGGCCTCGGCATGGTCGATGACGATGGCGCCGCCGGCGGGCAGGGGCACCTCGCGGGAGTAGGCCGTCTCGATCTGGTGCTCGATCTGGAAGCGGGAGAAGAGCGGCACGTTGTCGGTGTAGAGCTTCACCTTGCCGACATTGCCCGGCATCACGTGGGCCATGAACTGCCGGGCCTGCTCGTAGATGTCGGGGGTGTCGATGAGCAGCTCGCCGACGTCGGGGGTGAAGTAGTCGCGGATGGCGCGGATCACCAGGCTGGATTCCTGGTAGATCAGGAAGGCGCCGCCCTGGGACGTGGCGGCGCTGTCGATGGCGGTCCAGAGCTGGAGCAGGTAGTTGAGGTCCCACTGCAGTTCCTCGGCGCTGCGGCCGATGCCGGCGGTGCGGCCGATGAGGCTCATGCCGGCGGGCACCTCCAGGCTCGCCAGGGTGTCGCGCAGTTCGTTGCGCTCCTCGCCCTCGATGCGGCGCGAGACACCGCCGCCGCGGGGGTTGTTGGGCATGAGCACGAGGTAGCGCCCGGCCAGGCTGACGAAGTTGGTCAGCGCCGCGCCCTTGGTGCCGCGCTCGTCCTTTTCCACCTGGACGACGAGTTCCTGGCCTTCCTTGAGGAAGTCCTGGATGCGGCCGCGGCCGAGCTCGCCGCCTTCGGCGCCGGAGAGGGAGGATCGGGCGATTTCCTTGAAGGGGAGGAAGCCGTGGCGCTCCGCGCCGTAGTCGACGAAGCAGGCCTCCAGGCTGGGCTCGACGCGGGTGACGACACCCTTGTAGATGTTGCCCTTGCGCTGTTCCTTGCTGGCGGATTCGATGTCGAGGTCGACGAGCTTCTGGCCTTCGACAATGGCGACGCGGAGTTCCTCCGCCTGCGTCGCGTTGAATAACATGCGTTTCATTCATTCACCCCTGCGCGTCTGCGCCCCGGGGCGATAAACCCCGCCGCACGGCCATGCGGCGGCTAGGCGAACAGGGGGTCAGGCGACTGAGTTGTCCTGGTCTCGATTCGTCATGTACCGATATTCCGAGGTTTATCCATCTCCAGCCGGCGGTGCCGCCTGGTGAAATCCGGGTGCAGGTTACGCAAACAAATACGTTACTATTGCGCTCTTTTATGTTTGGTTGGGCGCCGCCTGGCCGGGCGTCCGCGATGCGGACCCCGGGCAGCGCCCAACCGTTTCGCCTCTTGCCTTCCCGTGGATCTTGTGCGGCCTTTTTCTTCTGCGATTTGCTTTGGATCGGCTGCGATGCGCGGTACCGGCTGCGGCGCACTGCCGGCGAGCGTGACCAACCGGCACTTTCCGGCGGCCCGGGCAGGCTCTTCAACGCCCCTATCGGCCGCTTGCGAAAGCGAATCCAAGTATACAAAGGAATGAAAGACTTAGGCAAAGCGAAGTTTCGCCGCAGGCCGGGCCCGAACCCGGCGGCGCCCGAGCCGCGGGGCCGGGCGGCCGCAACCCGGTCCGGCGAGCCGGAGAGGCCGGCGGCGCCGGCGGTCGTCAAGGCCCGCATCGGGCCCGAGGAGGCCGGCCAGCGCCTGGACAACTTCCTGCTCAGGCGCCTCAAGGGGGTGCCCAAGAGCCGCATCTACCGCATGTGCCGCGAGGGCGAGGTGCGGGTCAACGGCAAGCGCGCCGAACCGGCCTGCCGCCTGACCGAGGGCGACGAGGTGCGCATCCCGCCCGTGCGCGTGGCCGAGCGGCCCGAGCAGGGGCCGCTCAGGATCGGCCGCTCCCTGCTCGACCGGGTCATCTACCGGGACGATGCCATCCTGGTGCTGGACAAGCCCGCCGGCCAGGCGGTGCACGGCGGCAGCGGGGTCGCCTACGGGGTGATCGAGCAGCTGCGCGCCGAGCTGCCCGAGGCGCGCTTCCTGGAGCTCGTCCACCGCCTGGACCGGGAGACCTCGGGGGTGCTGGTGCTGGCCCTGAAGCGCGCCGCCCTGGTCGAGCTGCACCGCGTGCTGCGCGCGGGGGAGGCGCGCAAGCATTACCTGACCCTGGCCGTGGGCCACTGGCGCGACGAGCTGCGCAACGTGCGCCTGCCGCTCAACAAATACGTCACGGCGGAGGGCGAGCGCCGGGTCTCGGTGCAGGAGGGCGGCCAGGCCGCACACACCGTCTTCCGCCTGGTGCGGCACTACCCTGGCTACAGCCTGCTCGACGCGGAACTCAAGACCGGGCGCACCCACCAGATCCGCGTGCACCTGGCCGCCCTCAAGCACCCCATCGCCGGCGACGACAAGTACGGAGACTTCGAGCTCAACCGCGCCTTGAAAAGGCAGGGCCTGAAACGCATGTTCCTGCATGCGGCCTCCCTGGAACTAAAACACCCCCTCACTGGACAGGCATTGAAGCTGGAGGCGCCGCTGCCCGACGACCTGCGGCATTTCCTCGATACCCTGGAGCAACATGGCAACATCGACTAAACGCTTCGACCTGCTGATCTTCGACTGGGACGGCACCCTGATGGACTCGGCGGGCAGCATCGTGGACTGCATCCAGGCCGCCAGCGCCGACCTGGGCTGGCCCGTGCCCAGCCGGGACGCGGCCAGCCACATCATCGGTCTGGGCCTCAAGGAGGCGGTGGAGGCCCTCTTCCCCGACCTGCCCGAGACCGAGCACCCGCGGCTGGTGGAGCGCTACCGCCACCACTACCTTGGCCGGGACCACGAGATCCCCCTGTTCGAGGGCGCGCGGGAGCTCATCGTCGAGCTGCACGCGCGCGGCTACCTGCTCGCCGTCGCCACCGGCAAGGCCCGCCGGGGCCTGGCGCGGGCCTTCGGGCACAGCGGCCTGGGGCCCTATTTCCACGCCTCGCGCACCGCCGACGAGACCCACTCCAAGCCGCATCCGGCCATGATCCTGGAGCTGCTCGACGAGCTCGGGGTCGACGGCGGCCGGGCCCTGATGATCGGCGACACCAGCCACGACCTGGAGATGGCCCGCAATGCCGGCACCCCGTCCCTCGCCGCCGGCTACGGGGCGCACCCCGCCGGGAGCCTGGCGGGGTTCGGGCCCCTGGAGGTGTGCGGCGACTTCGGGAGGTTGGCGGCATGGCTGCGCGCGCACGCCTGATCGGCCCGGCGCAGGCGCTGGAGGAGGCCGGCCGCGGCCTGCGCTTCGAGGTGGAGCGGGGCGGCGAGACCGTGCCGGCCTTCCCCGTGCGCTGGGGCGGGCGGGTGCACGCCTACCTGAACCGCTGCGCCCACCTGCCCGTGGAGCTCGACTTCAACCCCGGCGACTTCTTCGATGCCAGCCGGCTATACTTGATCTGCTCCACCCACGGCGCCCTCTACGCGCCGGACACCGGCGTCTGCATGGGAGGGCGCTGCAGCGGCCGGGGGCTCATCCCTCTGGAGGTGTTCGAACGCGATGGCGGCATTTATCTATGTGAAGGGATAGATTTCGATGGCTGAAGAACAACAAAACACCTGGGAGCGCGACGCCCTCGAGCGCCTGCTGCTGGCACAGATCAACGAGCAGCGCCGCGCCCGGCGCTGGGGCATCTTCTTCAAGTCCCTGGGCTTCGTCTGGCTGTTCCTCATGCTCCTGCTCTTCGCCGTCGGCCAGGACAGCGACCTCAAGCGCATCAAGGAGCACACGGCGCTGATCGACGTCCAGGGCGAGATCGGCGGCGACGGCGTGAAGGGCGAAGACCTGATCGCCGCCCTCGGCAACGCCTTCAAGGACAAGAAGACCAAGGCCGTGGTGCTGCGCTTCAACAGCCCGGGGGGCAGCCCGGTCCAGGCCGGCATCGTCTACGACGAGATCAAGCGCCTGCGCGCCAAGCATCCCCAGACGCCGGTCTACGCCGTGGTCGAGGACCTCTGTGCCTCCGGCGGCTATTACATCGCCGTCGCGGCGGACGAGATCTACGTCGACAAGGCCTCCATCGTCGGCTCCATCGGCGTGCTCATGGACGGCTTCGGCTTCACCGAGACCATGAAGAAGCTGGGCGTGGAGCGCAGGCTGCTCACCGCCGGCGAGAACAAGGGCTTCCTCGACCCCTTCTCGCCCGAGGACCCCGGCCATGTCGCCCATGCCAAGGCGCTGCTGGCGGAGGTCCACCAGCAGTTCATCGGCGTGGTGCGCGAAGGCCGGGGCCAGCGCCTGAAGGAGACCCCCGACATGTACACCGGCCTGGTCTGGAGCGGGACCAGGAGCATCGAGCTGGGCCTCGCCGACGGCCTGGGCAGCCTGGACTATGTCGCCCGCGAGGTGGTCAAGGCCGAGGACATCGTCGACTTCAGCCCCCGGAGGAGCCTGGCGGACCTGCTGAGCAAACGCCTGGGCACGGCCATCGGCGAGGCGCTCCGGCCCTGGGCCAGGGAAGCCGTCTCCATCCGCTGATGGCCGACGCCGGGGGGGCCTATGTCCCCATCGCCTGTGCCGAGCACGAGCGCCTGGAACTCGCCGTCCTGCGCCGGTGGAAGCTCAGGCTGCGCTATGCGAGCGGGACGGGCGAGCGGGAGGAGGTCGTCGTGCCCCTGGACGTGGCCACCCGCGACGGGGCCGAATGGCTGAGCTTCCGAGATTCGGCGGGTGCGACCCGGACGCTCCGGCTCGATCGCATCCTGGGCTGCCAGCCCGCGTCCGGGTCAAGCCCCCGCAGCTATTGAAATCCCCCTGAGCGTCCCCACAAACAACGCAGGCTTTGCTTGGGCCCTGCCGCGCGTGACCCTCCGGCCGGCACCTGTCCCCGGTTGCGCCGTGGCCGGCCCTCATCGAAACCCAGTTGTGGAGAACATCGCATGCAAGAGCAGAACACCCCCGAGGCGCCCGAACTCGAGCTGAAGTCCGCCGCGGCAGAAGCGACCGAGGCCGAAGCCGCCGCCACCGAGAGCGGGAAGGAGTCCACACCCAGCCTGGCGGAGATGATCCGCCAGGCCGAGCTCAAGGCCCAGGAGCACCACGATGCCTGGCTGCGCGCCAAGGCCGAGACCGAGAACGTGCGCCGCCGCGCCCAGGAGGACGTGGAGAAGGCGCACAAGTTCGCCGTGGAGCGCTTCGCCGGCGAGCTCCTCGCGGTGAAGGACAGCCTGGAGGCGGCCCTGGCCAGCGGCGACAGCGCCAGCATCGAGAGCCTCAAGAGCGGCGTCGAGCTCACCCTGCGCCAGCTCGCCTCGGTGTTCGAGAAGCAGCACATCGTCGAGATCGATCCCCAGGGCCAGAAATTCGACCCCAACGTGCACCAGGCCATCGGCATGGTCGAGGGGGAGGGCGAGCCCAACACCGTGGCCGTGGTGCTGCAGAAGGGTTACCTGCTCAACGACCGGGTGCTGCGTCCCGCCCTGGTTCAGGTTTTCAAGGCCAAGGCGTCTTGAACTCCGAACAATCAACCACATATCTGCAGCAGTTGAAGCTGAGATCCACAGATGACACAGATGAACACAGATATAACTCTGTGCAATCAGGTTTAGCCCGATACCTCGGGCTCACCATTAGGGTTAGGCGATCGATTAGTCCAACTCTTTGAATCATCTGTGTAAATCTGTGTGCATCTGTGGATAACCGCTTTTTTAGTTTGAATCGGCTTTTCTAAGGAATCGAGGACATGGGAAAGATCATCGGCATCGACCTGGGCACCACCAACTCCTGCGTGGCGGTCATGGAGGGCGGCAAGCCCAAGGTCATCGAGAACTCCGAGGGCGCGCGCACCACCCCCTCCGTCGTCGCCTACACCGAGGACGGCGAGACCCTGGTCGGGGCCCCGGCCAAGCGCCAGGCGGTGACCAACCCCAAGAACACCCTCTACGCGGTCAAGCGGCTCATCGGCCGCCGCTTCGAGGAAAAAGAGGTGCAGAAGGACATCGGCCTGATGCCCTACAAGATCATCAAGGCCGACAACGGCGACGCCTGGGTCGAGGTGCGCGACAAGAAGATCGCCCCGCCGCAGATCTCCGCCGACGTGCTGCGCAAGATGAAGAAGACCGCCGAGGACTACCTGGGCGAGCCGGTCACCGAGGCCGTCATCACCGTGCCGGCCTACTTCAACGACTCCCAGCGCCAGGCCACCAAGGACGCCGGCAAGATCGCCGGCCTCGAGGTCAAGCGCATCATCAACGAGCCCACCGCGGCGGCGCTCGCCTTCGGCATGGACAAGAAGGAGGGCGACCGCAAGATCGCCGTGTTCGACCTGGGCGGCGGCACCTTCGACATCTCCATCATCGAGATCGCCGAGATCGAGGGCGAGCACCAGTTCGAGGTGCTCTCCACCAACGGCGACACCTTCCTGGGCGGCGAGGACTTCGACCAGCGCCTCATCGACTACATCATCGAGGAGTTCAAGAAGGAGCAGGGCGTCGACCTGAAGAAGGACGTGCTCGCCCTGCAGCGCCTGAAGGAGGCCGCCGAGAAGGCCAAGATCGAGCTCTCCTCCGGCCAGCAGACCGAGATCAACCTGCCCTACATCACCGCCGACGCCTCGGGCCCCAAGCACCTGGTGCAGAAGATCACCCGGGCCAAGTTCGAGAGCCTGGTGGACGAACTCGTCGAGCGCACCATCGCGCCTTGCAAGATCGCCATCAAGGACGCCGGCGTCAAGGTCTCCGACATCGACGATGTCATCCTGGTCGGCGGCCAGACCCGCATGCCCAAGGTGCAGGAAAAGGTCAAGGAGTTCTTCGGCAAGGAGGCCCGCCGCGACGTCAACCCGGACGAGGCCGTGGCCATCGGCGCCGCCATCCAGGGCGGCGTGCTCCAGGGCGAGGTCAAGGACGTGCTGCTGCTGGACGTCAGCCCGCTGTCCCTCGGCATCGAGACCCTGGGCGGCGTGATGACCAAGCTCATCCCCAAGAACACCACCATCCCCACCCGCGCCTCGCAGGTCTTCTCCACCGCCGACGACAACCAGACCGCGGTGACCATCCACGTGCTCCAGGGCGAGCGCGAGATGTCGGCCGGCAACAAGAGCCTGGGCCAGTTCAACCTCTCCGACATCCCGCCGGCGCCGCGCGGCCTGCCGCAGATCGAGGTCACCTTCGACATCGACGCCAACGGCATCCTGCACGTCAGCGCCAAGGACAAGGCCACCGGCAAGGAGGCCAAGATCACCATCAAGGCCAACTCCGGCCTCTCCGACGAGGAGATCCAGAAGATGGTGCGCGACGCCGAGGCCAACGCCGCCGAGGACCACAAGGCCTTCGAGCTCGCCAACGCCCGCAACCAGGCGGACAGCATGATCCACTCGGTCAACAAGGCCCTGAAGGAGCACGGCGACAAGGTCGGCGAGGACGAGAAGGCCCGGATCGAGGCCGCGGTGAAGGAGGCCGAGGAGGCCATCCGCGGCAGCGACAAGGAGGCCATCGAGGCCAAGACCCAGGCCCTGGCCGAGGCCAGCCACAAGCTGGCCGAGCAGATGTACGGCCAGCAGGGCGGCGCCCAGCCCGGCGAGGCGCCCGGCGCCAAGAAGGCCGAGGAGGACGTGGTGGATGCGGAGTTCGAGGAAGTGAAGGACAAGTAAGGCGGGAAACGGGAAAAGAGAAACGGGAAACGCGTGGAGCGCAACCACCGAAGCCTCAAGGCTTGGCAAGAGGCCATTGCTTTGGTGGAAGCGCTATATGACCTCACCGCCTCTTTTCCCGGCGATGAACGCTATGGCTTGGTAAGCCAGATTCGGCGCGCTGCGGTGTCAGTGCCGGCGAATATCGCGGAAGGCTTTGCACGCTCAGGCACCAAGGAATTACTCCACTTCCTGAGCATTTCCACCGGCTCGCTCTCCGAGCTGGATACCCTGGTTGAGATTTGCCGGAGACGTGGATTGATAACCGACAGCCAGCCTGTTATGGATCAAATTGATCGTGTCAGCGCCCTGGTTCTGGCTTTGGCTGCTTCGTTGCGCAAGCGGTTATAGCGTTTCCCATTTCCCGTTTCCCTTTTCCCGATTATGACCAAACGCGACTACTACGAAGTCCTCGGCCTCTCCAAGGGCGCCTCCGACGACGAGATCAAGAAGGCCTACAAGCGGGCCGCCATGAAGTACCACCCGGACCGCAACCCGGGCAACAAGGATGCGGAGGACCACTTCAAGGAGGCCAAGGAGGCCTACGAGGTGCTCTCCGACGCCCAGAAGCGGGCGGCCTACGACCAGTACGGCCACGCCGGGGTCGATCCCTCCATGGCCGGCGCCGGGGCGGGCTACCGGGACTTCGCCGATGCCTTCTCCGACATCTTCGGCGACATCTTCGGCGGCGGCGGACGGCGCACCAACGTCTACCGAGGCGCCGACCTGCGCTACAACCTGGAGGTCACGCTCGAGGAGGCCGCGCGCGGCACCGAGACCAAGATCCGCATCCCGGTGATGAGCGAATGCGAGCACTGCGGAGGGACCGGCGCCAAGAAGGGCAGCCAGCCCGCGACCTGCCCCACCTGCGGCGGCCACGGCCAGGTGCGCATGCAGCAGGGCTTCTTCTCCATCCAGCAGACCTGCCCCCGTTGCCACGGCAGCGGCCGGGTCATCACCGACCCCTGCGGCCACTGCCACGGCGAGGGCCGGGTCAAGAAGCACAAGACCCTGTCGGTACGCATCCCCGCCGGGGTGGACGAGGGCGACCGCATCCGCCTCGCGGGCGAGGGCGAGGCCGGCATCAACGGCGGCCCGGCCGGCGACCTCTACGTCCTCATCCACCTCAAGCAGCACGCCGTCTTCCAGCGCGACCACGACGACCTGCACTGCGAGATGCCCGTCTCCTTCACCGCCGCGGCCCTGGGCGGCGAGATCCTCATCCCCACCCTGGACGGCCAGGCCACGATCAGGATCCCCGCCGAGACCCAGACCGGCAAGGTATTCCGCCTGCGCGGCAAGGGCATCAAGGGGGTGAGGAGCGACCACCCCGGCGACCTGCTCTGCCACGTCGTCGTGGAGACCCCGGTCAGCCTCACCGAGCGGCAGAAGGAGCTGCTGCGCGAGTTCGAGGAGATCAGCCGCCAGCACGAAGGCAAGCACAACCCCAAGGCCAAGGGGTTCATGGACAAGGTCAAAGAGTTCTTCTCTGCGTGAAGAACTCTTTGACCTTGCGGCGCAGGCTAACTTGCCACGCAGTGGCAAGTTAAGCGCCGCAGGCGCGGCCGTAGCCACAAGGTCACGCTCTCTGCGTGAAGAACTCTTTGACCTTGCGGCGCAGGCTAACTTGCCACGCAGTG
>DYFL01000060.1 GCA_020725195.1 Hydrogenophilus sp. | reverse complement strand
ACCTCGCACATCAAGGCCATGATCACCGGCTGGGAAGAGACCCACTAGAGGAGGCCGCACGAACCGATCCATTTTTTCCCCTGCCGGCCGCGGGCGGGGAACCGGACCCGCGGCGGAGAAATCAACCGTCTCACGAGTTCATCGTTGAAAGGAGCAACAAGGTGAAAATGAAGCATTCCGCACTGTCCGTCCTGGCCCTTGCCCTGCTGGGCACTTCCTTCCCCGCCCTGTCGTATGACGGCGACTGGAAGCGTGGCCGCCTCTACTACAGCAACGTCTGCAGCGACTGCCACAAGGCCAAGGCGGGCGGGGTCATCGAGCCGACGAGCCGGACCAAGGCCGAGTGGGCGGCCTACATCCAGGCCGACAAGCACGCCAAGGGCAAGGAGTCGCTCAAGCACTACTTCAGCAAGCCGTACCGCGACAGCATCAAGGCCACCAACAGGGTGGCGGCGAAGTTCGCCGACGCGCCCGACACCGAGCTGATCGAGGACGTCAAGGCCTTCCTCAACAGGGGCGCCAAGGACGGTGACGCACCGGCCAAGTGCAGCTGAGCGTTCGGTCTGAGGCCGGGACGGGCAGGGGGTCGCCGACGCCCCTGCCGACCCATGGTTAGCGACACGGTTGGAGGAGAACAAGATATGAGCGGCGAAGGCGGCTCGGCCTGGATTGCAGGCTTCAAGGCGGATTACGAAAGGATCTTCGTGGACGAATGGTCGCCCTACGTGGGGGCCATCTTCCTGGTCATGATCATCTTCGGGCTGATGGTCACGGGGCTCTTCTGGGGGGTGTTCGGCGGCCTCAAGCTCTGGGGCGACTGGTTCAACAATGCCATTGGACTCGGCCCGCTCATCGGGGTGCCGCAGAACCTGGACGGCCCCTTCATGCACCGCATGTCGCTGATGAACATCACCCTGGTGCTGGGCGCCTTCTGTGCGGCGCTGCTCTCGCGCCAGTTCCTCATCAACCGCCCACCCAAGCTGGAATACCTCTGGGCCGCCCTCGGCGGCAGCCTCATGGGGCTCGGCGCGACGCTCGCCGGCGGCTGCACCACCGGCGGCTTCTTCACGCCGCTGCTGCACTCCTCCCCCGCGGGCTGGGCCATGTGGGCGGGCCTGGTGGTCGGCGCCATCATCGGGCTCAAGCTCCTGCTCTGGACCCTGGAGCACATCAGCTGGGGCATGCAGGCGCCTCCCGCCATCAAGATGCCCGGGGGCCTGCACGCGGCCTATCCCCTGATCGGCCTGGCCGTGGTCGTGGGCATCCTCGCCTGGTCGGCCGAGTGGTACGCCTCCGAGGACGAGAAGCTCGCGGCGCGCGCCATCATCATCCTGGCCGGCTTCGCCATCGGCTTCGTCATGCACCGCTCGCGCCTGTGCTTCGCGCGCTGCTTCCGCGAGCCCTTCATGACCGCGGAAGGCGACATGACCAAGGCGGTGATCCTCGCCCTGATCATCGGCATCCCGCTCGCCTCGCTGCTCTTCCAGATGAAGGTGATCGACCCCTACATCGCCATCCCCGCCACCTTCTGGCTCGGTTCGCTCGCCGGCGGCCTCATCTTCGGCATCGGCATGATCTTCGCCGGCGGCTGCGCCTCGGGCTCGCTCTGGCGCATGGGCGAGGGCCACATCAAGCTCTGGGTGGCGGCCTTCTTCTTCGCCTGGGGCGGCTCGGTCTCCAGCGCCCTGCTCAGGAAGACCGGGTGGCTGGTGGCGGAGATGAACCTCGACCTCGTGGAGGAGACCCGTATCGGCTACCAGGCCTATTTCCCGGTCATGTTCGACGGCTGGACCTGGGCCTACATCCTCAGCGGCGCCGTGCTGCTGATTTGGTACCTGCTGGTTCGCTACAACGAATCCAGCGAGAAGTTCACCCTGCTCTGACAGGCCAACCACCGTAGGAGACACTCGATGAAGACCAAGCACACCGTCCTGACCGCCATGATCCTCGCCGCCTTCGCCGCCGCCCCCATGGCCTATACGACTGCCGCCTCGGCATCGGAGCCGGCCAAGGTGCAGGCGAAAGAAGGCTTTTACAAGCACATCGTGGACTTCGACTACATGAAGCAGCAGGTCGAGATCCCCCCGAAGAAGGGCGTCGTGCTGATCGACTCCCGGCCGACCGGACGCAAGTACGACCTGGGCCACATCCCGGGCTCGGTGAACATCCCCGACAGCATGTTCGACAAGCACGCGGACAAGCTGCCGGCGGACAAGTCCACGCTGCTGATCTTCTACTGCGAGGGCTTCGACTGCGCGCTGAGCCACAATTCCGCGGCCAAGGCCGAGAAGCTCGGCTACACCAACATCAAGGTCTACGCCGCGGGCTATCCGGAATGGATCGCCAAGGGCATGCAGGGCGCGGTGTCCACCGCCTACGTCAAGAAGCTCCTCGACGACAAGGCGGACTTCGTGCTCGTCGACGCCCGTCCGGGCCGGGTCTTCGCCAAGGGGGCCATCCCCGGCGCGGTGAACATCCCGGAGACGAGCTTCGACAAGGATGCGGCCAAGCTGCCTGCGGACAAGGCGAAGCTCGTCGTCGTCTACTGCGGCGGCCTGGACTGCGTGTTGAGCGACAAGGTGGCCGAGAAGGCCAAGAAGCTCGGCTACAGCAACGTCATGACCTATCCGGAAGGCTACCCGGCCTGGACCAAGGCCTACGGCGAGGCCCAGCCCGCCAAGGCCCCGGTCGCGATCGAGGCGGGCAAGGAGAAGGGCAGCATGGCGGTGGCCTCCTTCGAGCGCATCATGAAGGAAAGCCCGGATTCCATCATGCTCGTGGACGTGCGCGACGCCAAGGAGTTCGCCAAGGGCAGCGTCAAGGGCGCGGTGAACATCCCCATCGGCCAGCTCGAGAAGCAGATCGACGGCCTGCCCGCCGGCAAGCCCATCGTCTTCCTCTGCGGCACCGGGGCGCGCGCCGGCGAGGCCTACGACATGGTGAAGCTGCTCAAGGCCGACCTGCCGGTCTACTTCCTCGATGCCGAGATCAAGTTCCTCGGCGAAGGCAACTACAGCATCAAGGCGCCCAAGTAAGCCCGACAGGGTGCCAAGCAGGGGTGCGCCGCGGCGCACCCCTTTTTGTTTGCCGCGATTGCCGGGAAAATACCCCTGCCGCCGCCGCAGCGGAACGCCCGCCGCCGGGCGCGGTCCATCCGGTGCCCGAGCCCACGTTTACCTCCCGAACCATGCCCATGCAGCCCCTGGCCTTCGTCGACCTGGAAACCACCGGCGCCACCGCCACCGCCGACCGCATCACCGAGATCGGCGTGGTCGAGGTGGACGAGCACGGCGTGCGCGAGTGGAGCCAGCTCGTCAATCCGGGCACCCGCATCCCCGAGTTCATCGAGCGGCTCACCGGCATCAGCAACGCCATGGTGGCCGATGCCCCGGCCTTCCACGAGGTCGCCGGGGAGGTGCTCGCGCGCCTTGAGGGCCGGCTCTTCATCGCCCACAACGCGCGCTTCGACTACGGCTTCCTGAAGAACGAGTTCAAGCGCCTGGGCCTCGACTTCCGGGCCACCGTGCTGTGCACGGTCAAGCTCTCGCGCAGGCTCTACCCCCAGCACTACCGCCACAACCTGGATTCCCTGGTGGAGCGCCACGGCCTCGCCGTGGAGGGCGACCGGCACCGGGCCCTGGCGGATGCGCGGCTCATCCACCAGTTCTGGAACCGGGTGCACGGCGAGCTGCCGGGCGAGGCCATCGCCGAGGCCGTGCGGGCGCTCACCGCCCGGCCCAGCCTGCCGGCCCACCTCGACCCCGACCTGGTCCACGCCCTGCCGGAGGGCCCGGGCGTCTATCTCTTCTACGGCGAGAACGCGCTGCCGCTCTACGTCGGCAAGGCCAATCAGCTCAAGAAGCGGGTGCTCGCCCACTTCGCGGCGGACCACGCCTCGGCCAAGGAGATGAGCCTCGCCCAGCAGGTGCGGCGCATCGACTGGATCGAGACCGCCGGCGAGCTCGGCGCCCTGCTCAGGGAGGCGGCCCTGGTGAAACGGCTGCAGCCCAGCCACAACCGCCAGCTGCGCCGCAACACCGAGCTGTGCGCCTGGCGCCTGGTGGAGCAGGGCGGCGGGCGCTGCGTGCCGGAGCTCGTCCACGCCCGCGACCACGACTTCGGCCGCCGGGACAAGCTCTACGGCCTGTTCAAGAGCCCGCGCGACGCCAGGCGCAGCCTGCAGGGGCTGGCCGAGGAACACGGCCTGTGCCTCGCCACCCTGGGCCTGGAGCAGGTCAGGCCCGGCAGGCCCTGCTTCGGCCACCAGGTCGGGAAGTGCGCCGGCGCCTGCGTCGGCAAGGAGCCCGTCGCCCGGCACAGCGCCCGCCTGATGGCGGCGCTGGGCCGGCTCAGGCTCAAGGGCTGGCCCTTCCCGGGGCCGGCCCTCATCCGCGAGGGCGAGGAGGGCCACGTCGTCGACGCCTGGTGCTACCTGGGCACGGTGCGCGCCGACGAGGAGATCGCGCCCCTCCTGGAAGGCGCCGCCGCCTTCGACCCCGACACCTACAAGATCCTGCTCAGGGCGCTGCCGCGGATGCAGCCCATCGCCGTGCCCTGAGCCTGCCACCGCCCTCACCGGATACGCCGAGACAGCCATGATGAAGATCTGCGACCCCGACAACGCCACCGTCTGCGAGGAACGGACGGTCTACGAGGCCCTGCTGCCCCTGGCCGGCGCCCGGGTGCTGGAGTTGGGCTGCGGCCGCGCCGACAAGACGCGCGCCATCGCCGGGCGGGCCGCCTCCATCCTGGCCCTGGAGGTGGACGCGGTCCAGCTCGCCAGGAACCAGGCCGGCAACACCCTCGCCCACGTCACCTTCGCCCACGGCGGCGCCGAGGCCATCCCGGCGGCGGACGCGAGCATCGACGTGGTGCTCATGTTCAAGTCCCTGCACCACGTGCCGGTGGCGCTCATGGACCGGGCCCTCGCCGAGATCGCCCGGGTGCTGCGGCCCGGCGGCCTCGCCTACCTCTCGGAGCCGGTCTACGCCGGCGCCTTCAACGCCATCCTCAGCCTCTTCCACGACGAGAAGGCGGTGCGCGAGGCGGCCTTCGCGGCGGTCGAGCGGGCGGTGGCCTCGGGACGCATGGAGCTCGTCGAGCAGCGCTTCTTCAGGACGCCGATCTCCTACGCGAGCTTCGAGCAGTTCGAGGAGCGCATCCTCAAGGTCACCCACACCGACCACCGGCTCCCGCCCGAGCTTTACCAAAAGGTGCGCGCGGCCTTCATGGCGCACATGACCCCGCAGGGGGCCTTCTTCGAGACGCCCGTGCGTGTGGACCTGCTGCGCAGGCCGGCCTGAGCGGCCGGGGGGGCAAGTCCGCTAGAATCCCCACCTTTTTCCGACAGGTCTGACACATGTGGTTCCGCAACCTGCAACTCTTCCGCCTGCCCGAGAACTGGTCGCCCGACCCCGCCGAGTGGGAGGCGCGCCTCGCCCGGCGACCGCTCCAGCCCTGCGGCGGCCTGGAGCGGTCGAGCCAGGGCTGGCTGCCGCCGCAGGGTGAGGGGGCTTACGTGTACGGCCTCGGCGGGCAGCTCCTCGTCGCCCTGGGCACCGAGCAGAGGCTGCTGCCGAGCACGGTGGTCAGGCAGGCGGCGCAGGAGCGCGTCGAGGCGATCGAGGCCGAGTCGGGGCAGCGCCTCGGGCGCAAGCGGGTGCGCGAGATCCGCGAAGCGGTGGAGGACGAGCTGCTGCCGCGCGCCTTCGTCCGGCGCACGATGACCCATGCCTGGATCGACCCCGTGCACGGCTGGCTCGCCGTGGACGCGGCCAGCGCGGCCCGGGCCGAGACCCTGGTCAAGCTCCTGGGCGAGTGCCTGCCGGACCTGCCCGTCAGGCTCCTGCGCACCGAGCTCTCGCCCGGCAGCGCCATGACCGCCTGGCTCGCCGAAGGCGAGGGGCCCGCCGGCTTCAGCATCGACCGCGACTGCGAGCTGCGCCTGGCGGGCGAGGAGCGCGCCACCGTCCGCTACGTCCGCCACGCCCTGGACGGCGAGGAGGTGCGCGGCCACATCGCCGCCGGCAAGCAGGCCACCCGTCTCGCGCTCACCTGGGCGGAGCGCATCTCCTTCGTGCTCAACGACAGGCTGGAGCTCAAGCGCCTCGCCTTCCTCGATCTCCTCAAGGAGGAGGCCGGGCAGGCCGAGGACGCCGAGGCCGCCTTCGGGATCGAGTTCGCCCTGATGAGCGGCGAGCTCGCCCGCCTCCTCGCCGACCTGGTCGCGGCCCTCGGCGGCGAGCAGACGGCCTGAACCGGGCATATCGGGCTTGCGCAAGTCCGATACGCTACCAACAATGAGGGATGCACAATAAATCGGCAGGCTGCGCCGCGGCCGGCTGGACAGCGAGGGCCGAGCGAGGGGTAGGGAAATCCGCCATGATCGAGAACGCCGAAGGCCGGTTTGAAGAGCTCAGGGCGACGGGGCTGCTGCCCTCGCCCAAGGGCGTGGCCTTGGCGGTGCTCCAGCTCACCCAGCGGGACGACGCCAGCATCCAGGCCCTGACCCGCCTGGTGCAGTCCGACCCGGCCATGGCGGGGCGCATCCTGCGCTATGCCAACGCGGCCTACGGCGGCAGCCTCAGGCACATCGCCTCCCTGCCGCACGCCATCGTCTTCCTGGGCCTGTTCCGCGTGCGCCAGATCGCCCTGGGATTCTCCCTCCTCGACCAGTACCGCACGGGGGCCTGTGCGGCCTTCGACTATCCGGCCTACTGGACCGCTTCCCTGGCGGCGGGCATCGCCGCCCAGCAGGTCGCCCACGAGGCCCAGTGCCCGCCGGACGAGAGCTTCACCTGCGGCCTCCTGGCGGGCATCGGCCGGCTCGCGCTGGCGACGGTGTTTCCTGTCGAATACGCGGAATTGCTGGCGCGGAACCTGAGCGGCGGGGCGCTGCGCGAGGCGGAGGCCGACCGCTTCGGCCTCGATCACGCCGCCCTGTCGGCGAGGCTGCTCGAAGACTGGGGCCTGCCGGAGATCTTCGTGCAGGCCGTGTTCCACCACGAGGCCCCGGCCGCGACGCCCTTCGCGCCCGGCTCCCGCGCCCAGGCGCTCACCAACGCGCTGCATTTCGCGGTGCGGGTCGGGCAGATGCTCAACGTCGATGCGGCGCGCCGCTGGGAGCAGGTGCCGTCGCTCTACCAGGCGGCCGCCCGGCTCGGCCTGGAGGAGCACGAGGTGGCCCCGGTGGTCGAGACGACGGTGGCGCAATGGCAGGAGTGGGGGCGGGAGCTGCGGCTGCCCACGCGGGAATACCAGGACATCGAGTCGCTGCTGACGCAGCCGCCCGAGCCCGCGGCCCAGGCCGAGGGCCTTGGGATGCTGCCGCTGCGGGTGGCGCTGATCGCGGCGGACCCCGGGCTGCGCCGCGAACTCGCCGCGACCCTCGATGCCCTGGGGCTGACGGTCGCCGTGGCCGCGGACCGCGCCGGCGCGCTCAGGCTGCTGGAACAGGGGCATCCCGATCTCTTGCTGGTGGAGCTGCCCGCCGGCGGCGAAGAGGCCCTCGAATGGCTGCGCCCCCTGCGCGCGGCGGCGCGGCATGCCTACTGCATCGCTCTCATCCCCGCCGAGGCGGAGGCCGAGGTCGCCCGGCTGATGCTCGCCGGGGTCTCCGACTACCTGCTGCGCGACCACACCGAGGCGGCGCTCCTCGCCCGGCTCAACGCGGCGCAGCGCGTCATCGCGCTGCAGGGGGCGGTGCGTGCCGAGCGCGAGTCGGTCATCCGCGCCTCGGGCGACTGGGCGCGGAGCAACCGGCGGCTGATGCACGAGGCGCTGACCGATGCCCTGACCCAGCTGCCCAACCGCCGCTACGGCATGGACCGGCTCGAGCAGGAATGCTCCTTCGCCCTGCACAGCGGCGCGCCCCTCGCCTGCCTCATGCTCGACATCGACCACTTCAAGCGCATCAACGACCGCTACGGCCACGAGACCGGGGACCACGTCCTGAGGCAGCTCGCCGGCGTGGTCCAGCGGGTCTGCCGCAGGAGCGACGTGCCCTTCCGCTACGGCGGCGAGGAGTTCTGCATCGTCTGTCCCGGTACGCCGCTGCAGGATGCCCTGCAGTTCGGCGAGCGCATCCTCGAGGCCGTGCGGCAGGAGCGCTTCGGGGGCAACGACCGGCGCCTGGGCGTCACCGTGAGCATCGGTGCGGCCGAGCAGGCCCCGGAGACCTCCGCCGAGATGCTCCTGGCCCGCGCCGATACCGCCCTCTACGCCGCCAAGGCGGCCGGGCGGGACCGGGTCGTTGCCTACGCACCGGAGCGCCGCCGATGAGCCGGCTGGCAGGCCGCGCATCCCCGCGCAGCAGGGCACTCGTTCAGGCGCTGGCCGGAGTGCTCCTCGCCTTCGTGCTGACGGCCCCCGCCGCCATCGCCGGCATCAAGGACCAGCTGCGCGTGGTCACCGAGGACGGGAGCAACGGCGTCAAGCGGCTCGTCGCCAGCAACGACGGCCCGGCCCCGGTGTCCATCTGGTTCGCCCTCGTCGAGTCCGAGAACTTCGCCTCCGACAGGGCCTGGCCGTTCGCCGCCGTCATCCCTGCAAACTCTTCGCAGACCGTCGCCCGGGCCTATCCGGCCCAGCCCGGCGGCTTCCGCTTCACCTGGCAGCAGAGCCTGGAGCCGGGTGACATGACCGCCATGCCCGACCCGGGTGCCGCCTACCGCCTGCCCTTCGCCGACGGGGCGGCCTTCGTCATCAGCCAGGCCGCCGGCGGCAACGCCAGCACGCACCGCGACGTGCACAACCGCCACGCGGTGGACTTCACCATGCCCGTGGGCACGCCGGTCGTGGCCGCCCGCGACGGCCTGGTCGTCGACATGCAGACCGATCGCACCGCCGGCGGCAACTCGCCGGAGCTGCTCTCCCAGGCCAACTACGTCACCCTCCTGCACAGCGACGGGGTGCTCTCCGAATACGCCCACCTCAACCCCGGGGAGGTCGTCCGAATGGGCCGCTGGGTCACGGCGGGCACGGTGATCGGCTATTCGGGCAACACCGGCTATTCCAGCGGCCCGCATCTGCACTTCAACGCCTATGTCGTCCGCCTCGAGGCCGGCGGCGGCCTCGGCAGGGAATCCCTGCCCATCGCCTTCTACGTGGGCAGTTCGCCGGTCCGCTTCGGCCCGCGGGAGCGGCTGCTCGTCACCGCGGATTACTCGCCCAGCCCGGTCCTTCCCATCGAGATTCCCGAGCCAAGGGCGCCCGGGATACGGCAATCGGACGCCGGAGCGGAGCCCGCCGCCGATCCCGCGCAGGGTGCCGCCAAGCAATCCCGTCGGCAGGGCATCGCTCGCTGGGTGCTCGAACACCCCTGGCTCGGCATTGCCGGGGCCTTGTTGGCCATGGTGCTGATGCTCCGGGTCTTCAAGGCCCTGGTCGCGAGGCTGCGGGCCGAAGGGTAAGACCCCGGTGCGGGCGCTGCCGCAATCCCGGCGCGAGCGGATCCGCCCGTCTCGGCGACCCCCGCCGGGGCACGGTGCGCTTCCTCGAGGCTCAGGCCGACAAGGCCTCCAGCGCCGCCTGCTGCTCCAGCCACTCGCCTTCGAGCTGGTCGAGCTCCTTCGCGATCGCCGCCTGGTCGAAGAGGAGCTGCTTCAGGGCCTCCTTGTCGGCCCCGGCGTAGAGGGCCGGGTCGGCGAGCCGGGCGTCCACCTCGGCGCGGCGCGCGCCGAGCCGGTCCATCCGTTCCTCCAGCCGCCGGATGCGGGTCTCGATGGGTTTCTTCTGCGCCGAGGCGCGCTGCCGCGCCTCGGCCTCCTGGCGGCGCTGCGCCTTGCGGTCGGGGGTTTCCCGGATTTCTCCCGGCGGCTGCATCCGGGCTGCGGGCCGGGCGAGCTTGGTCCTGAACAGCCAGTCGCGGTAGTCGTCGAGGTCGCCGTCGAAGGGGCGCAGGGTCCCGTCGGCGACGATCAGGAACTCCTCGGTGGTGGCCCGCAGCAGGTGGCGGTCGTGGGAGACCAGCACGAGGGTGCCCTCGAACTGGGCGAGCGCCACGGTGAGGGCCTCGCGGGTCTCCAGGTCCAGGTGGTTGGTGGGCTCGTCGAGCAGCAGCAGGTTGGGCCGCTGCCAGACGATCAGCGCCAGCGCGAGGCGCGCCTTCTCGCCGCCGGACAGCGGGCCGATGGCGGCGGTCGCCATGTCGCCTTCGAAGTTGAAGCCGCCCAGGAAGTTGCGCAGCTCCTGTTCTCGCGCGCCGGGCGCGAGCCGCTGCAGGTGCCACAGGGGCGACTGGTCGTGGCGCAGCATTTCCAGCTGATGCTGGGCGAAGTAGCCGATGGCGAGCCCCTTGCCCTGGTGCAGCCTGCCCGCGAGCGGCGGCAGCTCGCCCACCAGGGTATTGATCAGGGTGGACTTGCCGGCGCCGTTCGTGCCCAGCAGTCCGATGCGGCTTCCGGCCTGGAGGTTGAGGTTGATCCCGCAGAGGACGGTCTTGGCCCCCTCCCCCGCAGGCGGGGCATAGCCCGCGGCGACGTCCTCCAGCACCAGCAGCGGATTCGGCGCCCGCTCGGGCTCGCGGAACTCGAAGGAGAAGGGCGCGGCGGCGTGGATGGGGGCGAGCTCCTCCATCCTGGCCAGCATCTTCATGCGGCTCTGGGCCTGCTTGGCCTTGGTGGCCTTGGCCTTGAAGCGGTCGATGAAGGACTGCAGGTGGGCGCGCTCGCGGCTCTGCTTCTCGTAGGCGGCCTGGGACAGGGCGAGGCTCGCCGCGCGCTGGCGCTCGAAGGCGGAGTAGTTGCCGGCGTAGCGCCGGAGCTTCCTCTCGTCGATGTGGACCACCACATCGACCACGCCGTCGAGGAAGTCGCGGTCGTGGGAGATGACGATCAGCGTGCCGGGATAGCGGCGCAGCCAGTCCTCCAGCCAGAGGATGGCGTCGAGGTCGAGGTGGTTGGTGGGCTCGTCCAGGAGCAGGAGGTCCGAGGGGCACATCAGGGCCCGGGCGAGGTTGAGGCGCATGCGCCAGCCGCCGGAGAAGCCCGCCACGGGCGCCGTGAGCTGCGCGGGGGCGAAGCCCAGGCCGGCGAGGAGCTGCTCGGCCCGCGCCCGCACGGTGTAGGCGTCGGCGTCCTGAAGCGCGGCGTGCAGCTCGGCGATCCGGTGCCCGTCGTGCGCCGCCTCGGCCTCGGCGAGCTCCGCCTCCAGGCGGCGCAGCCGCGTGTCGCCGTCGATGGCGTAGTCGAGCGCGGCGCGGTCCAGGGCGGGGGTCTCCTGGGCGACGTGGGCGAGGCGCCAGCCGGCCGGCAGGTCGAGCTCGCCCGCGTCGGCATGCAGCTCGCCGCGCAAGAGGGCGAAGAGGCTGGACTTGCCCGAGCCGTTGGCGCCGATCAGCCCCACGCGCTCGCCCGGGTTGAGGGTGAGATCGGCGGACTCGAGCAGGGGCTTGGTGCCGCGGATGAGGGTGAGGCTCTGGAGGCGGATCATGGGGCGCTATTGTCGCAGATACGAACGCCCCTGCCTTCGGGAACGCGCCGTCCCGGCCGATGCCGCCCGGTCCGGGCAGGTGCTCCTAGTACGCCAACCCATAAGTTCCGCTATGTTCGACACGCCCCGCATCGCCGATTGCTTTGTGGTTACGGCCGCCGCCTCGCGGCTTAACCTGCCTGGCAGGCAGGTTAGCCTGCACCGAAACTGCGTTTTCGCTCATCCTCGCCATAGCTACGGCTATGGCTGCGGTTCGCTTCGCGCACTCGGCGCGCGGATGCGCGTCTCGGCATGTACGCAAACTTATGGGTTGGCGTACTAGGCTGGTGCGGCGGCTTGCGCGCCGGGGGCGATCTGGGGGACTTCCGGGGTCTCGACCACCTCTTGCCCCTGCAGGCGGAAGAGGCGGCCGTTGATGGTCGAGCCCTGGTGCATCTCGATCACCTCGTAGTGGACGTCGCCCGAGATCCGGGCGCTGGCGCGGATCTCGACATAGCTGGCGCGCAGGGTGCCTTCGATCTTCCCGAGCACCACTACGCTGTGGCAGGCGACGTCGCCCTCGATGCAGGCCTCGGGGCCGATGATCAGCATGCCCGTCTTGGCGTTCGAGCCGGTGACGTTGCCGCGCACCGTGCCGTCGATGCGCGCGCTCTTGTCGAACCGGATCTGGCCTTCGATGCGGACCGTGGCATCGATCAGGGTGGAGAGCGTCTCGCCTTTCGCGGAGCGCCGTGGGGGTTTTCTGAAGAACATGTCAGTTGCTCCGCGCAGGGGTGCTGATCGGGATGACGGCGACCTCGGTCTGCGCCGGGTCGTCGAAGGGCACGACGGTGACGATCATGAAGTTCGATATCCGCGAGGTGAGCCGGCCCTTGATCGCCTCGGCCACCGCGGGTGCCGCGACCTTGTGCCGCGTGGCACGGAATCGTTGGGCGGACTCGGAGATCGCCACCTCGGGGCTGCGGGGGTCGAACCTGTCGATGCCGCGGACCGTGATGGTGAGGCTGCCTCTCGGGGGCTCACCCTGGCCCGCCCTGGGGTTGGCGAGCAGGATCTCGTACTCCACGTCGCCGCCGCCATCGCGGCGCGCCGAGAAGGTCCGCAGCCAGCCGTCCATGCGCGCGCCCTCTACGAGCCTCTCCAGGCTCTGGATCCTGGCCTGCAGGTCCACGCGTTCGGACTCGAAGGATTTGACGTGCTCGCTCAGGCGGCTGTCATGGCCTTCGGCCAGGTTCTTCTGGAACTGCCAGCTCACCAGTTGCGAGACGGCCTGGCGCCACCAGGTCTCAGAATAGATGTCCTGGCCGTAGACGCGCAGCAGCGCGATTCCGCTCACCAGCATCAGGGCGACCAGGCCGATGAGGATCCACGACGCCACCCTGGCCCGGCGGAAGCCGAGCGCGGAGGCCGCCACGAGCGGCTGGTCGATGAGGGGGTTCTTCCTGGGCTGCAGCATGCTAGCGGGTGCTGGCCAGCAGGAGCTGACCGCTGTCGGCGACCTTGGGGGTCTGGTAGAGCGGGGCGAGGAAGGGGGCGGGGTTGACGTGGCGGTCGTCCAGCAGCAGCTCGAAATGCAGATGCGGCCCGGTCGAGCGGCCGGTGGAGCCGACGCGGGCGATCCTTTGGCCCGCCTTCAGGGGCATGCCCGAGGTCACCTCGATGCCCTGCAGATGGGCATAGCGGCTGACCAGGCGGGGGCCGTGCCTCACTTCGACCAGCTTGCCGAAGCCGGGCGCGGGCCCGATGAACTCGACCACGCCGTCGCCGACGGCATAGACCGGGGTGCCGGGCGGGGCCAGGAAGTCGATGCCGCGGTGGAAGGCGCGGCCGCCATCGAAGGGGTCGGCCCTGTATCCGTAGTTGGAGGAGATCGGGGCGTCGATGGGCTTGGCGGCGGCCCCGGCGGCGATGCGCTCGAGCAGGCGCTGGCGCGAGGCCGAGATGTCGTCGAGGGCGTAGGAGATCTTCTGGACCCGGACCTTGAGGTCTTCCATGCGGGGCGGTTGGGCGGCTTCCAGGGGTTTGATGGATGCCCTGGGTTTGGCGTCGTCGGCCTCCGTATCCATGGCGGACACGGTGGACTCCAGGAGATCGATCTGGGCCTTGAGGCCGCCGAGCTCGCGTGCGATCGCGTCGTCGCGGCTCGTCTTCCACCAGTCGGTCAGGCGTTCGGTCAGCGAGCCGTCGCTGGTGCTCAATGCTATCCCGGTGCGCACAGCGACGAGCAGGACCAGGGCGACGACCGAGAGGGCGATCCCCAGGCGCCAGCCTACGAGCCGAAGCGACAGAAAGCTCCTGCCCGCTCGGGTAATCAGGATCACTTGCATGTAAGGATTTCGGGCGGCCGGATTGTTTTGCCGGGAAAAATAGCATGGACGATAACTTCCTGCCTAGCCCGGGCCCCGGTTGCCCGGGGCCCGACCCATGTGGCTTGTAAAACGACACACGGCCTCTCCCGGTGGCTGCGGGAAACAGGCCGTGTGCGGACGGGCATGGCCGGGCGTTCTCCCATCGGCGGCGCGTGAGCACGGACAGGCTGGGCTTCGCCGGGAAACCGGCTTGGCCCCGACACCCCCGCCGCCGCCCGATGAAACAAGTGCTTGCGATCCCCGCGTGCCAAGGCAAGGCCGGCCAGGAACGCTTCCCTCACCCCCGCCTTGATCCCCGGATGGAGGGGCTCTCCCGCAGAGCAGGGAGAGGGGGACGCGGTAACGCTCCGCGTTGTTTCACGTTAAATGGGATTCAAGGACAGGGTCAGCCACACCATGGGTGAGGTGCGGTTGACGGGCTCGGTGCCGTGTATGAACTGTTCGGATCGGTCGGCGATCTCCTGGTGCCGGCCGCCCAGGTTTGTAGCCGACAGGGCGATCTGCGCCGGAGTGCCGCCAAGGCGGGTGGCGTAACCCACGCGTGCGTCGTAGGTGGTGTAGGGGCGGGATGTGTACTGATAACCGGCCACGAAGCCCTCGCCGCCGGCCAGCGGCCCCATGCGCAGGGCGGTCAGGGTGCTCGACCAGCCCCGGCCCCAGTCCTGGATCCAGGTGAGGCTCGCCGTGTAGGGGGCCGTGAGCGTGCTGACGATGGGGTCGTCGCTGCTGGCATCGACGATGCTGTGGGTGAACAGGATGCGGGCGCCGGGGAGGGGGCGGGCGTCGAGCTGGTATTCGATCCCGCGCAGGGTGACCGGCGAGTCCAGGTTGTCATAGCGGGCAGGGGGGAGCAGCAGGGTGCCCTGCAGCTCGGGGTGGGAGACGTGATGGATGTAGTCTCGGATCCGCTCGGCGAAGAGCCGCAGGTCGAGACGGGTGTTGCCGGGCCGGAACTGGCCGAGGTAGCCGACCTCCACGCTGTCCATGCGGGCCGGGGAGAGGTCCGGGTGGGGCAGGTAGGGATGGGCCAGCAGCACGCCGGTGGACCGGTCATGGGCCCGGACATCGCCGTGGCGCTCGAACAGCGTCGGCTGCCGCCAGGCCCGGGCATAGCCCGCGCGCAGGGTGTCGGTGGGGCTCGCCTGCCAGTTGACGAAGGCGCGGGGGGAGAAGCGGGGCGGGCTGCCATCGGGCTTTTCCGCCATCGCGCCGAGGTTGAGGCTCCAGGCCGGCATGAACTGCCATTCCAGGTTGCCGAACAGGCGCCCCAAGTCTTCGCTCTGGCGTGCGTCGCCATGGAACAGAAAGGGGGAGTCCACCCGGTCATGCCGCGCCTCCAGGCCCCAGACGGCGCGCAGCGTTTCGGTCAGGGTGAGGCGGTGCTGCAGCTCCAGGCTGTCGCGCACGCTGTCGCGGTGGCGGTCCAGGTCGGCACAGATATGGGGTGCCATGGGGGCGGCGCAGGCGAGCCAGGCCTCCCGGACCCGGTCCTGGTTGCGGTAGTAGTGCAGCAGCCATTCCGCGTCGGCCTGGGGGACGTGGCGCCACTGCAGGTGCAGGGTGGTGTTGCGGCTGTCCGCGCTGCGCTCGGCGTTGTTGCCGTAGGTGGAGTCCGGATAGCCGCTCTGGCGTGTCCCGAGGTTGCCGGCCAGGCGGAACATCACCTCGTCGCGCGGCCCCAGGCGCCGGTCGGCGCGCAGCGACAGGATCCGGAAGCGCTGGCTGTCGTGCAGGCCCTCGAAGCCCGTGTCGCTCTTCAGCTGGGCGTTGAGGCGCAGGCCGCCCCAATCGGGGCTGCCGCCCGCCTCCAGGGCGAGGTCCCGGATGTCCGCGTTGCCGGCGTTCAATGTGGCCCGCATGCCGGGGTCGTCCGCGCTGTGCCGGGTGATGATGTTGATCACCCCCAGGAAGGCGTTGGCGCCATAGGCGACGGTGTCGGTGCCGCGCACGACCTCGATGCGCTCGATCTCGTCGAGGGTCACCGGCAGCCCGGCCCAGTCGACGCCGCCGAAGTTGCCCGGGGAGAAGACCGAGCGGCCGTCCACCAGGACCTGGATCCAGGACGGATAGTTGTTGCTCAGGCCGTGGTAGGTGACCCAGTGGGAGTTGCCGCGCTCCTGGCCGATCTGCATGCCGGGCACCAGGCGCAGGAGGCGGGCGAGGTCGCGGTAGCCGGTGGCCCGGATGAGTTCGCGGTCGATCACGGTGACCGCCGCCGGGGCCTCGGAGAGGGGCTGGGGCAGACGCGAGGGCGTCAGGACGATGGGCAGTTCCTGGAGGAAGGTGAATTCGCCGGCCGGAAGCGCCGGCCCGTCGGCCGCGTGGGCCGCACCGGTGAGGAACAGCGCGAAGAGCGGGCGAAGTCTGGGCATGGGGATGGCGGGCGACCCCGATGGGCTGCCCGCCATCTTACGCTACTTCTTCGCCGTCCTCCTGAGGCGCGACTGCAGGCGCCGAGCCAGCTCGCCGAAGAGCTCCGTCTGGGTCGGGTGCGGGAAGATCGCCTCGGCGACCTGGCTGAGCGTCATGCCGCCGGAGACCATCATCACCGCCGCGCCGATCAGGGTGTCGGTGTGGTCGGCGAGGAAGTGCACGCCGATGATCCGCTGCGAGCCCTTGTCGGCCACCAGCTTGATCATCCCCACGGTCTCCAGGGAGATCATGGCCTTGGCGTCGATGGAGATCGGCATCTTGGCCTCCACCGCATCGATGCCCTTGGCCTTCGCTTGGGCGACCGAGAGGCCCACGAAGCCCGCCTCGGGGCGCGAGAAGGTGACGCCGCAGTCGAGGTCCTGGTCGTAGGCGCGGGCATGGCCCAGGAGGTTGTGCGCGGCCACGCGGCCCTGGGTGGCGGCGGTGTGGGCGAGCATGTAGCCGCCGATGACGTCGCCCACCGCGTAGATGTGGGGCACGCTGGTGCGGCAGGCGGCGTCCACCCGGATGGCCGCGCCGTCGAGCTCGACGCCCACCGCCCCGAGGTCGAGCCCGGCGGTGTCGGGCCGCTTGCCGGTGGCCATGAGCACGTAGTCGCAGGCGTATTCGTGGGCGTTGCCCCCGCCGTCGGTGTACTTGACCAGCATGGCGCCGGGGCGGCCGGCGATCTCGTTGATCGCGGCCGAGGCCACCACCTGGAACTCGCTCGTGAGCACGGCGGTGAGGTTCCTGGCGACCTCCTCCTCGATCTCGCCGAGGATGCGCTCGTTGCGCTCCAGCATGAGGATGTCGGCGCCGAAGTCGCGCCAGATCTGGGCCATCTCCACGCCGATGACGCCGCCGCCCACGATGCCCAGCCGCTTGGGCGGCTCGGCCAGGTTCCAGATGGTGTCGGAGGTGAGCACGCCGCCGCCGGCGACGCCTTCCTTGGCACCGGGGATCGGCGGCACGAAGGGCGGCGCGCCGGTGGCGATGACCGCGGCGCCGAAGGTGAGAAGCGACTCGGCGCCGTCGGGGCCGACGATCTTCAGGGTGTGGGCGTCGACGAAGGAGGCGTAACCCTGGCGCACGTCGATCTTCACGCCGCGGTCGGTCTTCAGCGCCATCTCGCCGCGCGACTGCAGGATGTTCTTGCGGTGCGCCTCGAGCCGCGCCCAGTTCATGCTGGGGCTGGCCGTGCCGTCCACACCCTTGGCGGCGTCGTGGCTGCGGTCGCGGATGAGGTCCGCGGCGTGGCGCCAGGCCTTGGAGGGGATGCAGCCGCGCCACAGGCACTCGCCGCCGGGGAAGGGGGCGTTGTTGATCATGGCGACCTTGATGCCGTGCTCGGCGAGATCCCGGGCGCAGTCCTCGCCGCCGGGGCCGCCGCCGATGACCGCGACCTGCACGTCCCACGCGCCCTCGGGGATGCCGAGAATTTCCTCTTTCTTCGCGGCTAAAGCCGCTCCCACATCCATCCAGGCCTCTGGGGCCTCGACGACCTGCTTGAGGTCGGCGAGGTAGGCGGCCACGTCGGCGCCGTTGAGCACCCGGTGGTCGGCCGTGATGGTGAAGGGCGTGCCCTGGGGCGTGTTGGCGGCGATGGCCAGGATGGCCGCGATGCCCGGGGTGGGGATGGCGGTGAAGTGGGTCACCCCGAACATCCCCATGTTGGAGATGGTGAAGGTGGGGTTGGCGAACT
>DYFL01000059.1 GCA_020725195.1 Hydrogenophilus sp. | reverse complement strand
CGCACGTACGGTTCGGAGGGCGGGGAGGGCGCTAGCCCTTCCCGACCCCTATCGACACATATCACTGTGGGAGCGCCTTCAGGCGCGAATCATCCGCCCCGCCAGAAACGCCTTCAAGGCCCTCGCCGTGTGCGACCCCCTGGCCTTGGCGAGCCCTTCCGGCGGCCCTTCCGCCACGATGCGCCCGCCGCCGTCGCCGCCCTCCGGCCCCAGGTCGAGGATCCAGTCGGCCTCGGCGATGACGTCCAGGTTGTGCTCGATGACCACCACGCTGTTGCCGGCGTCCACCAGGCGGTGCAGCACCCGGATCAGGCGCTCGACGTCGGCCATGTGCAGGCCCACGGTGGGCTCGTCCAGCACGTAGAGGGTGTGACCGGTGACGGTCTCCTTGCCGCCACGGCCGCGCACCCTCGAGGCGTCCTCCACCCGCGCCTTGGCCAGTTCGGTGACGAGCTTGATGCGCTGGGCCTCGCCGCCCGAGAGGGTGGGGCTCTGCTGGCCCAGGGTGAGGTAGCCCAGGCCCACGTCCTGCAGCAGGGTGAGCGCATGGTGGATCTTCCTGTGCGCGGCGAAGAACGCCACCGCCTCGTCCACGCTCATCGCGAGCACCTCGCCGATGGTCTTGTCCTTCCAGCGCACCATCAAAGTCTCGGGGTTGAAGCGGCTGCCTGAGCAGGCCTCGCAGGCCACCTTCACGTCCGGCAGGAAGCTCATCTCGATGGTCTTCACGCCCTGGCCCTCGCATTCCGGGCAGCGGCCGCCGGCGACGTTGAAGGAGAAGCGCGCCGCTCCGTAGCCGCGCATGCGCGCCTCGGCGGTCTCGGCGTAGAGCCGGCGGATGGCGTCCCAGAAGCCGACGTAGGTGGCGGGGCAGGAGCGGGGCGTCTTGCCGATGGGGGTCTGGTCCACCTCCAGGACGCGGGCGATCGCCTCCCAGCCCTCGACCGCGTCGCAGCCCGTCAAGGGGATGTCGTCATTCCCGCCGGGGCGGGAATCCGGCTTTTTTCCTGGATTCCGGGTCAGCGGCGCTTCGCGCCGCGCCCGGAATGGCGCATCGGCGGGCGGGGCTCCCTTCCTGCCCAGCAGGCGGTGCAGGTTCTCGTGCAGCACCTCGCGCACCAGGGTGGACTTGCCCGAGCCCGACACTCCCGTCACGCAGACGAGCCTCTCCAGGGGCAGGCCCGCGTCGATCGCCTTCAGGTTGTTCAGGCGGGCGCCCCGGATGATGAGCCTGGGCGTGCCGTCCACCGGACGGCGCGCGAGCAGGGGGTGCGCCAGGGGGGCTCGCAGGTAGCGGCCGGTGACGGAGTCGGGGTTCGCCATGAGGTCCTCGACCGTGCCCTCGGCCACCACGCGGCCGCCCTGCACCCCGGCCCCCGGGCCCAGGTCGATGACGTGCTCGGCGCGGCGGATGGTCTCTTCGTCGTGCTCCACCACCACGATGGTGTTGCCCTTGCCTTCGAGCCTGGAGAGCGTGTCGAGCAGCCGGGTGTTGTCGCGCGGGTGCAGGCCGATGGTGGGCTCGTCCAGGATGTAGCACACGCCGCGCAGGCTGGAGCCCAGCTGGGCCGCGAGCCGGATGCGCTGGGCCTCGCCGCCGGAGAGCGTGGGCGCGGCGCGGTCCAGGGTCAGGTAGGCGAGCCCCACCTCCTCCAGGAATTCGAGCCGGTGCCGGATCTCCGGCAGCAGGTCGCGGGCGATCTCGGCCTCGCGCCCCGCGAGCCTCAGGTCCCGGAACACCGCCTTGGCCTCGGCCACGGTGAGCCCGGCGTAGTCGGCGATGGTGCGCTCGTGGAAGCGGATGGCCAGGGCCTGGGGGTTGAGCCTTCGGCCCTCGCAGGCGGGGCAGGTGTGGGCCTCGCCCCCGAACCACGCGTTCCACTGGATCTCCTCGCCGGTCTGCTCGGCGTCGAAGCCGGGGAGCTTCACGCCCGTGCCGTAGCAGCCCGGGCACCAGCCGTGCTTGGAGTTGTAGGAGAAGAGCCGCGGGTCGGGCTCGGGGAAGCTCCGGCCGCAGCCGGGGCAGGCGCGCCGGGTGGAGAAGACGGCCTCCTCGCCCTTGTCGGGCAGCACCTTGACCACGCCGTGGCCGTAGCCCAGGGCCGCATCCAGCCGCTCCCGGACCTCGGCCTCCGCGCGGGGGCCGAGCTTGAGCTCGCTCAAGGGCAGGTCGATGCTGTGCTCGCGGTAGCGGTCGAGCCGGGGCCAGGCGTCGGTGGGCTGCATCTCGCCGTCCACGCGCAGCAGGTAGTGGCCCTTGTGCAGCGCCCACTTCGCCAGATCCGTGTAGAGGCCCTTGCGCGCCACGATCAAGGGCGCGAGGAGCTGCACCCTGCGGCCCCTGTAGTCGGCGAGCAGCCGCTCGAGGATGGCCTCGCGGCTCTGGGGCCGGATGGGGATCTTGCAGTCCGGGCAGTGCTGCACGCCCAGCTTCACGAACAAGAGGCGCAGGAAGTGGTGGATCTCGGTCAGGGTGCCCACGGTGCTCTTGCGCCCGCCGCGGCTGGTGCGCTGCTCGATGGCCACCGTGGGCGGGATGCCGATCACCGCGTCGACGTCGGCGCGCGCCGCCGGCTGCACCATGGATCGGGCGTAGGCGTTGAGCGATTCGAGATAGCGGCGCTGGCCCTCGGCGTAGAGGATGTCGAAGGCCACGGTGGACTTGCCCGAGCCGGAGAGCCCCGTGATCACCGTGAAGCGTTCGCGCGGGATCGCGAGGTCGATGTTCTTCAGGTTGTGCTCGCGGGCGTGGAGGATGCGGATGTTCCCCTCTCCCTCCGGGAGAGGGTGGCCGTAGGCCGGGTGAGGGGGCTCTTTCAGAACTGCCAATGCTGGCCGTCTTCCCTCACCCCCGGCCCCTCCCCCGGCGGGGGAGGGGAGATAGGCCCTGAGCGCCCGCCCGGTATGGCTGGCCGCGCAGGCCATGACGTCTTCCCGGGTGCCCTCGGCCACCAGCCCGCCGCCGGCCTCGCCCCCCTCGGGGCCCAGGTCGATGATCCAGTCGGCCGCGCCGATGACGTCGAGGTTGTGCTCGATCACCACCAGGGAGTGGCCGTGGCGCAGGAGCCTGCGGAAGGCGCGCAAGAGCCGGGCGATGTCCTCGAAGTGCAGGCCGGTGGTGGGCTCGTCGAACAGGAACAGCAGCCCGGTGTTGCCGCGGCCGCGGCTCTCGACGAGGTGCCCGGCGAGCTTGAGGCGCTGGGCCTCGCCGCCCGAGAGCGTGGGCACGGGCTGGCCCAGGCGCAGGTAGTCGAGGCCCACGGCCTGCAGGGGTTCCAGGCTGCGGCGCACCTCCGGGTGGTCGGCGAAGAAGGCGATGGCCTCGCTCACCGTCATCGCCAGCACGTCGGCGATGGAGCAGGCCCGCCCGTCCGGGCCGGTGACGCGCACCTCCAGCACCTCGGGCCGGTAGCGGCTGCCGTCGCAGTCCGGGCAGCGCAGGTAGACGTCGGAGAGGAACTGCATCTCCACGTGCTCGAAGCCCGAGCCCGAGCAGGTGGGGCAGCGGCCGTCGCCGGCGTTGAAGCTGAAGGTGCCGGCGCCGTAGCCGCGCGCGCGGGCCTCGGGCTCGGCGGCGAAGCGCTTGCGGATGGGCTCGAAGGCGCCTACATGGCTCACCGGGTTGGAGCGGCTGGTCTTGCCGATGGGCGACTGGTCCACCATCACCACGTCGAGCACGAGCTCGTGGCCGACGACGGCCTCGTGCAGGCCCGGCGCCTCGGTGGGCCGGCCCTTGAGCTTGAGCAGCGCCGGGTGGAGCACGTCCTGGATGAGGGTGGACTTGCCCGAGCCCGACACCCCGGTGATGCACACGAGGCGGTTCAGGGGGATGGCGACATCGATGCCCTTGAGGTTGTGCTCCGCCGCCCCCTCGATGACGAGCCGCGGCGTGTCCGGCCCCGGGGGCTCGGGCGGTTCCATGCCCACCTGTCTGCGCCCGGCCAGGTACTGTGCGGTCAATGAACGCTGGTCGCGCAGCAGCCCGGCCGGGCTGCCCTGGAACACGATCTCGCCGCCGCGCTCGCCGGGGCCCGGGCCCATGTCCAGGATGCGGTCGGCGGCGAGCATCACCTCGGGGTCGTGCTCCACCACCACCAGGGAGTTGCCGGCCGCTTTCAGCCGCTGCATCACCTCGACGATGCGGCCCATGTCGCGCGGGTGCAGGCCGATGGAGGGCTCGTCCAGGACGAACAGGGTGTTGGTGAGCGCCGTGCCCAGCGCCGTGGTGAGGTTGATCCTCTGCACCTCGCCGCCCGAGAGGGTGCGCGACTGCCGGTCCAGGGTCAGGTAGCCCAGGCCCACCTCCACGAGGTAGTCGAAGCGGGCGCGGATCTCGCGGAGCAGCAGCTCGGCGGCCTGGTCGAGCGGGGCCGGCAGGCGCAGGTCCCGGAAGAAGTCGCGGGCCTCATGGATGGGCAGCAGGACCAGGTCGTGGAGATTGAGCCCGGGCAGTGCGTGTAGCCCGGATGCAGGCCGAAGGCCGGAATCCGGGGCGGCCGCTCCCGGATTCCGCTGCGCTGCATCCGGGCTACGATAGGCATCGCCCAGGCGCCACAGCAGCGCCTCGGGCTTGAGCCTGCTGCCTGCGCAGGCCGGACACTCGGTGTAGCTGCGGTACTTCGACAGCAGCACCCGGATGTGCATCTTGTAGCTCTTGGTCTCCAGCCACTGGAAGAAGCGGTCCACGCCGTACCAGGTGCCGGGCCAGGAGGCGTCCCAGCCCTCCCAGTCCGGCTCGCCCGCGAGCACCCAGGCGCGCTGCTCGGCCGTGAGCTCGCGCCAGGGCAGGTCGACGGGGACGCCGCGCTTCTTCGCATACCGCATCAGGTCTTCCTGGCACTCGGCGTAGCTCTCGGTCTGCCAGGGCTTCACCGCGCCGTCGCGCAGGGTCCTGGCCTCGTCCGGCACCACCAGGCCGTGGTCGATGCCGATCACGCGGCCGAAGCCGCGGCAGGTCTCGCAGGCGCCCAGGGGCGAGTTGAAGGAGTAGAGGTTGGGCGTGGGCTCGCGGTAATGGATGTCGCAGTCGGCGCAGTGCAGGTCGGCGCTGAAGCGCCAGACGCTTTGCTCCCTCTCCCGCAAGCGGGAGAGGGTTGGGGAGAGGGGCTTGTCGCCGACGAGGGTTGCTCTCTCCCCCTTCCCCTCTCCCCCCGCCCCTCCCCCGCCTGCGGGGGAGGGGAGCAGGTGCACGTCCACCCTTCCGTGCCCCACCCGCAGCGCCGCCTCCAGGGCCTCGACGATGCGCTCGCGGTTCTCCGCCGTGAGCCGCACCCGGTCCTGGATCACGTCGAGCACGCCGTCGCGCCGGGCGTGGATGCGGTCGTAGCCCTGCTGGGCGAGGAGCTGCATCACCTCGGCCTCGGTGAAGTTGCCGGGGATCGCGACCGGGAAGGTGATGACCGCCGGCGGCCCGCCCCCGGCGCGCGCGAGCAGGGCGGCGACGATGGAGTCCGGCGTGTCCCGCCGCACCTCGGCGCCGCAGCCGCGGCAGTAGAGCCTGGCCGCGCGGGCGTAGAGCAGCTTGAGGTGGTCGGCCAGCTCGGTCATGGTGCCCACCGTGGAGCGCGAGGTGCGCACCGGGTTGGTCTGGTCGATGGCGATGGCGGGCGGGATGCCCTCGACCCGGTCGACCTGGGGCCGGTCCATGCGCTCCAGGAACTGGCGCGCGTAGGGCGAGAAGGTCTCGACGTAGCGGCGCTGGCCCTCGGCGTAGAGGGTGTCGAAGGCGAGCGAGGACTTGCCCGAGCCGGAGACCCCGGTGATCACCACCAGCTCGTTGAGCGGGATCCTCAGGCTCAGGTTCTTCAGGTTGTTCTGGCGCGCGCCCTCAATGAGGATCGCGTCGTCGCCCTGTTCCGGGCGCTTGGTGGCGGCAGGCTTGGCCATGGGGACGGCAGGAAACGGAAGCCTTCAAGTGTAACCCGGCCTCCGTCTGCAGGTCGCCCCGACCCGGGGGGTTCCGGGGCGCGCTCCCAACCCTCCGAGCGCATCTTCTTGACCGGCATCAAATGCCAACGAATCAAAAGACCCTAATATCCGCAGGTTTTTTTTGCCCGCAGGGGCGTGCCTTTCGCACAGGTCCTGCCATTGGGGAGTTCGCCGCGGCGAACAATCGGAGTGAGACGATGCTGAATGTCTGGAAGATCGCGATCGGGCTGCTGGCCGCTTGCCTGTGGTTTCCTGGAATGGCCGCGGCCACGCCGGCGGCGGGCGCACTGGCGGCGAACGCCCCGCAGCCGACGATCGAGAACAAGCGCTGCCTGCGCTGCCATGCCGACGAGGAGGAAAAGGTCCATGTGCGCCCCGACGGCAGCCGCAAGAACATCTACATCGACCACAAGGTGCTCCATGGCAGCGTGCATGCCGAGGTGTCCTGCGTAGGCTGCCACAGCGACATCACCAAGCTGCCGCATGCCAAGCCGCTTGCCATGAGCATCGGCTGCACGGACTGCCATCGGCAGAAACTCGAGGAGGCCGGGAAGGATCCGGATCCCAGGAAGCGGGAACGGCTGGCCGTCGTCGCCCAGGAGACGCAAACCTATCTGCATTCCATCCATGCCCAGCCGAGGGCGAAGGACCAGAGCCGGGCCAAGGCGGCCTGCCACGATTGCCACGAGGGGCACAACATCGGCGCCAAGGGGTCGGCCGAGCGCGCCGAGCGCCGCCTGAAGAACCCCGAGGTCTGCGGGCGGTGCCACGAGAAGGAGAAGAAGGAGTATCTCGCCTCGGTGCACGGCAGGGCCATCGTCGAGAAGCAGGACGAGAAGTCGGCGGTCTGCTCGGACTGCCATTCCATGCACGGCATCCTCTCGCCCGATGCCGACCCCATGAAGCTGGCCATCACGAAGAACTGCGGCGACTGCCACAAGGAGGCGCAGCGGACCTATCTCGAGTCCTATCACGGCCAGGTCAACAGGCTCGGCTATACCAATACCGCCAAGTGCTATGACTGCCACTCCGGCCACGGCGTGAAGAAGACGGACGACCCGACGTCCGCCATCCATGCCGACAACCGCCTGAAGAACTGCCAGGAGTGCCACAAGGACGCCAACGAGAACTTCCTCAAGTTCCGGCCCCACGCCGATCCGAACGATTTCGAGAAGCATCCCGACCTCTGGTTGGCGAAGCGCTTCATGCAGGTGCTCATCATCGCGGTGATGGCCTTCTTCTGGGTGCACACCCTGCTCTGGCTCTTCCGCGAACTCTCCGACCGCATCAAGGGCAAGGGCTTCCGCGAGGACCTCGACCGCCCCGACGTGGTCTACTTCCAGCGCTTCAAGCCCGTCTGGCGCTGGGTCCACGCCCTGTTCGCGATCGCGACCATGGTCCTCATCCTCACCGGTACGTCCCTGCTGTTCAGCCATACCGCCTGGGCCAAGTGGGTCGTCGACTTCCTCGGCGGACCGCAGATGGAGGGCATCGTCCACCGCACCGCGGCGGTGACATGGCTGGGCATCTTCCTCTTCCACCTGGTCCTCGTGGCGAGGAACATCTGGCGCAGCCGGAAGACCTTCGAGTGGTTCGGCGGCATGTCCATGCTGCCCAGCTGGAACGACCTGCGCGACCTGAAGAACATGTTCCTGTGGTTCTTCGGGCGTGCCGAGCGGCCGCAGTTCTGCCACTGGACCTACTGGCAGAAGTTCGACTACTGGGCGCCCTTCTGGGGTGCGACCGTCATCGGCCTGTCCGGCATGGTCCTGTTCGTGCCGGAGTTCACGGCCAGGTTCCTGCCGGGCTCCGTGTTCAACTTCGCCACCCTCATCCACGCCGAGGAGGCGCTGCTGGCCGCGGTGTTCCTGAACACGGTGCACTTCTTCAACGTGCACTTCAGGCCCGAGCGCTTCCCGATGAGCACCACCATCTTCACGGGGGCCATCCCCATCGAGGAGTTCAAGCACGACCACAAGCTCGAATACGAGCGCATGCTCGCCGACGGCACCCTGGACAGCTACCTGGTCAAGCGGCCGACGCGGCGGGTGGACCTGATGGCCTCGATCCTCGCGACGACGCTGATCATGGCGGGCCTGACCCTGCTGACCCTCGTCCTGATCGGCCTGGCCACCCAGTGACCATCCATGAAAGCGGAGAAGACCATGCACAAGCTACTACTGGCCCTGGCCATGCTCGGCCTGACCGGCCAAGCGGCCGCCGCCGCGGACATCGAACCCCTGGCGATGACCTGCAACGCCTGCCACGGCGTCCGCGGCGTCAGCGCCGGGGAGACCATCCCCTCCATCGGCGGGCTGCCGAAGACCTACCTGCAGACGGTCATGAGGCAGTGGAAATACGACGAGCGCAGCTCCATCACCATGGGCCGCCTCGTCAAGGGCCTGAGCGACGACGAGATCAACGCGCTCGCCGCCTATTACGCGAAGTTCCCCTGGGTGCCCGTGCCCCAGCCGGCCCCGGCCGCCAAGCTCGCTAAGGGCCGTGCGGTCGTCGCCGCGGACTGCGCGGACTGCCACGGCCCCCGGGGCGGCGATCCCGACATCGATGCGCCGAAGATCAACGGGCAATGGGCGAAATACATGGAGCTCGAACTCGAGAAGTACCGCGACAAGGACTTCACCATGCCGCACCGCAAGATGAAGAAGGCGGTCCGGGCGAGGACGCCCGCGGAGGCCGCCGCGGCGGCCCGCTATTTCGCCGCCCAGGGCAGGTAAGGGAGTAAGGAGTCATGCAAACGCTGGATCGACGCAGTTTCCTCAAGATCGCATGCGCCGCCGCGGGCGCCTCGGTCCTGAGCATCCCCCAGGCCCGCGCCGCCGGGCCCAAGGCACGGGTGGTCGTGGTGGGGGGCGGCTACGGCGGCGCCACCGCGGCCCGCTACATCCGCCTCATGGACCCGGCCGTCGAAGTCACGCTGATCGAAAGGAACCCGCTGTACATCTCGTGCCCCCTTTCCAACGAGGTCGTCTCGGGCGAGCGCGACATCAAGACCCTGCAGAGAGGCTATACGGGCCTGTCCAGGCGCGGCATCAAGATCGTGCACCAGGAGGCCGTCGGGATCGATCCGGTGAGGAAGACGGTGACCACCTCGGCGGGGAAGGTGTACCCCTATGATGCGCTGGTGGTCTCGCCCGGCGTGGACTTCATGTTCGAGGGCGTGGAAGGCCTGACGGCGGAGGTGTCGGGAGCGAAGATCCCCCATGCCTGGAAGGCGGGCCCCCAGACCCTGCTGCTGAAGAAGCAGCTTGCGGCCATGCCCGACGGCGGCCGGTTCATCATCACGGTGCCCAAGGCGCCGTTCCGCTGCCCGCCCGGCCCCTACGAGCGGGCCGCGCAGGTCGCCATGTACTGCATGCATCACGGCAAGAAGAAGGCCAAGATCCTCATCCTCGACAGCAACGACACCTTCTCTAAGAAACCCCTGTTCGAACAGGCCTGGAAGGCCCTCTACGGCTACGGCAAGGAGGGCATGATCGAATGGGTGCCCGGCTCCGAGGGCGGGGCGCTCGAGTCGGTCGAGGCCGAGACGCTCACCTGCCAGACCACGTTCGAGCAGTTCAAGGGCGATGTCGTCAACGTGATCCCGCCCCACCGGGCGGGCCGCATCGCCGTCGAGGCGGGGCTCGCCAACTTCAAGGACGCCTGGTGCCAGGTCAAGCCGGAGAGCATGGAGTCCACCGCGCACAAGGACATCTTCGTCATCGGCGACGCCTGCGTGGGCGGGGACTTCGCGACCAACAACCCCTTCCCGAAGGCCGCCCACATGGCCAACAGCCAGGCCAAGGTCGTGGCGGCGAACGTGGTCGCCCGCTTCAACGGCCTGCCCGCCCCCACGCCCGTGTACACCAACACCTGCTACAGCGTCGTCGGCCACGACTGGGGCTTCTCGGTGGTGGCGCTGTACCGCGTCGAAAACGGCCAGTGGGTCTACGTCAAGCAGGGCAGCGGGATCTCCCCGGTGACCCTGGGCACGAAGGAGGCCCCCAAGCCGGTGCCGCGCGCCTTCCGCAGGATGGAGGCGCAGTACGCCGACGGCTGGCTGCGCAACATCCTGGCCGACGCCTTCTCCTGAGCCTGGTGGGGCAGGGAGACGCAGATTAAGTCGTCACCCCGGCGAAAGCGGGGTCCAGGCCTTTGATTAGACTGGATTCCGGCTTTCGCCGGAATGACGAATCGGGACTTGCTGAGCGTTTCCATAGGCGATCCTCCCGGGGGGAATCCGGGTCCGGGCTTGCGGACCCCGGCGGACCGTGTCATACCTAGCATCATGAAACTGACCTTCCACGGCGCCTCCCGCGAGGTGACCGGCTCCTGCTTCCTGGTCGAGACCGAGGGCCTGCGCTTCCTCGTGGACTGCGGCATGTTCCAGGGCGGCAAGGCCGCGGACCTCCGCAACCGGCAGTTCCCCCGCTTCGACCCGGAGTCCATCGACTTCGTCCTGCTCACCCACGCCCACATCGACCACTCCGGCCTGCTGCCCCGGCTCGTGATCCTGGGCTTCCGCGGCCCGGTCTACTGCACCCGGGCCACGGCCGACCTCCTGGGGGTGCTGCTGCCGGACTCGGGCTTCATCCAGGAGAAGGAGGCGGAGTGGGCGAACTACGACAAGCGCAAGAAGCGCGGCGCGCTCAAGACCGAGACGGCCCCCCTCTACACCGTGGCCCAGGCGAAGGAGACCCTCCGGCGCCTGAAGACGGTGCGCTACGGCGAGACCGTCACCCCCGACGAGCGGGTCCGGGTCATCTACCGCGACGCCGGCCACATCCTCGGCTCGGCGATCCTGGAGGTGTGGGTGGAGGAGGCCGGCAAGCGGACCAAGCTGGTCTTCTCGGGCGACCTGGGCATGCCCGGCCGGCCGGTGGTGAACGACCCCACGCCCGTCGGCGAGGCCGACTACCTCGTCGTCGAGTCCACCTACGGCAACCGCCTGCACAAGACCCTGGAGGCGACGGTCGAGGAGCTGGTCCACGCCGTGAACGACACCCTGGAGCGCAAGCGGGGCAACGTCGTCATCCCCGCCTTCGCCGTGGGCCGCACCCAGGAGATCATCTACCTGCTCACCGACCTGATCCGCCAGGGGCGCATCCCCGGGCGCACCGCCATCTTCGTCGACTCGCCCATGGCCCGCGCCGCCACCGAGATCACCCTGAGGCACGAAAAGACCCTGGACGAGGAGTCCCGTGAGCTCCTCGACTGGACGCGCGGCAACGGCGACAACGGGCCCTACATCCGCTTCACCGAGAGCGTCGAGGACTCCATGGCCCTCAACAAGATCACCGAGGGCGCCATCATCATCTCCGCCTCGGGCATGTGCGACGCGGGCCGGGTCAAGCACCACCTGAAGTTCAACCTGCCGCGCAAGGAGTGCACGGTGATCATCGCCGGCTTCCAGGCCGCCGGCACCCTCGGCCGCAAGCTCGTCGACCGCATGCGCACGGTGCGCATCTTCCGCGAGACGATCACCGTGCGCGCCGACATCTACACCCTGGGCGGGCTCTCCGCCCACGCCGACCGCGACGCCCTGGACGCCTGGCTAGCCCACTTCGCCAGGCCGCCGCGCAAGACCTTCGTGGTGCACGGCGAGGAGGACACGGCCGTGGGCTACGGCGAGCACCTGCAGGAGGAACTGGGCTGGGCGGCGGAGGTGCCGGTGGAGGGGGCGAGCTACGAGCTCACGCCCGGCGGCGCCCGGCCGCTGGGGCTGCAGCGCTGAGGCGGCCCCCGCCTCGTTGCCTCCCGGGGGTATCAGGAAGCCAACCGGCCTGGGCTTCGCATCACGAGGGCGGGGCGAGGGCGAGGACGGCGCGCCACCGTTCCGGCTTCACCGGCTCGCCCGCCTTGCGGCTGCGACGCCCAGCGCTGGACCGGGCGGATCAGCCCTGCACCCGCCAGCTGCCGTCCGGCTGCCGGCACGCCGTGCCGTACACCGTTTCCCGCTTGCCGCCGATGATGGCCTCGGTGGTGAACTCCCGGCACGGGCCGGTGGCCGTGTCGTAGGTTCGGGTCGGCGTCACCGAATACTCGACCCCGGTGTCCGGGTTGCGCCATGTGGCGGGCACGCCGGTGCGCACGCCTTCCAGGGTTTCGGCCACCCTTCTGCGGTCGTTGTAGTCCATGGACTGGCCGACCGCCCCGCCGATGACCGCCCCCGCCAGCGTGCCGGCGATGATGGCCGCCGTGCGCCCGCTTCCGCGGCCGACCTGGGCGCCCAGCACGCCGCCCAGCACCCCGCCGATGACGGTGCCCGCCTGCTCCCTGGGGCCGTCCGTGGCGCAGCCCGGCAACAGCAGCACGACGACGAGGGGGGCAATGAGTAAGGATTGCCTGCGCATGGAAACCTCCCGAAGAAGACGTCAGCTCCCTTTATAGCAGCCGGGGCAGGCGGGCGGCCCCGCTTGAACCCTTGCCCCGGGGCTCCCCGAAAAACCGGGCGGCCCACGCCGGCCGAACCGGCGGCTAGCCGAGCTGCGCCCGCACCCAGCGCACGATGTCCTGCGCCCCCATGGCCCCGGCCTGGCGGGCCACCTCGCGGCCGCCGCGGAAGAGGGCGAGGGTGGGGATGCTGCGGATGCCGTGCTGCGCGCCCAGCCCCGGCTCCGCCTCGGTGTCGACCTTGGCGAGCCGCACCTGCGGCTCCAGGAGCTGCGCGGCCTGGGCGAACTGGGGCGCCATCGTCTTGCACGGCCCGCACCAGGGTGCCCAGAAATCGACCAGCACGGGGATGTCGCTGCGCCCGACGTGGCGGGCGAAGGTGGCCGCGGTCAGCTCGACGGGATGGGCCGAGAACAGCGGCCGGCGGCACTGGCCGCAGCTGGGGCGCTGCCCCAGGCGCGCGGCCGGCAGGCGGTTGACGGCCTGGCAGTGGGGGCAGACGAGGTGCAGGGTATCGCTCATGGCGGGCTCCGAAAGGGGTCACGAATGCCGTCTATCTGGGGGCGGGGGCGGGGTGGACAAGCGGGACGCCACCGCCGGAGAAAGTTACGGCTGGGCAGCAAGCGGCCCAGCGTCGCCTGTCCGCATCGTCCCCGCCGCGCCCCTCCCGGGCCGCGCTTTGCGGTGCCGGCGGCATTTCCGGTATGTTCGGGCCTGCGCCCCTTCGAGAATCGATCCATGTCCTTCCCCCTGCCCCCCGACCTCCAGGCCCTGTTCGAAAACTGGCAGGGCCTGCTGCACGACCCGTCCTTCCGGTGGGAGGTGGGCGTGCTGGTGCTGGCCGCGGCGGGGGCGCTGCTGGTGCACCGGACCCTGGGGCAGAGCATCAGGGCGCGCACGGAGGAGCCGGGCGGCGATGCGATCCGCGCGCTGACGCTCAAGACCCTGCAGCGCATCCTGTTCCCGCTGAGCATGCTGCTGGGCGTGTACGCGGGCCGGGCCCTGCTGGACGGCATGGGCCACCGGGTCGAGCTGCTCAACCTCGCCGTGCCGCTGCTGGCCTCGCTGGCGACCATCCGCATCGCCGTCTATCTCCTGCGCAAGACCTTCCGCCCCGGCCCCGCGGTCAAGGCCTGGGAGAACCTGATCGCCACCTCGGTCTGGATCGTCGTGGCCCTGCACCTGCTGGGCTGGCTGCCCGCGGTGCTCGAAGCCCTGGACGGCGTGGCCCTGCAGATCGGCAAGGCCCGCATCTCGCTGCTGGCGACGGCCAAGCTGGTGCTGGCCATCGCCCTGCTTTGGGTGCTGGCGCTGTGGCTGGCCCGGCTGATCGAGCAGCGCCTCGGCCGCGCCGAGTACGTGAACGCGAGCATGCAGGTGGCGCTGGTCAAGCTGAGCAAGTTCCTGCTGCTGACCCTGGCCTTCCTGCTCGCCCTCAACGCGGTGGGCATCGACCTGACCGCCCTGGCGGTGTTCGGCGGCGCCCTGGGCGTGGGCCTGGGCTTCGGCCTGCAGCGCATCGCCAGCAACTTCATCAGCGGCTTCATCGTGCTGTTCGACCGCTCCATTCGCCCCGGCGACGTCATCACCATCGGCGACAAGTTCGGCTGGGTGCAGGAGCTGCACGCGCGCTACGTGGTGGTGCGCGACCGCGACGGCGTGGAGCGCCTGATCCCCAACGAGACCCTGATCACCAACGAGGTGATCAACTGGAGCTACACCGATCGCAACGTGCGCCTGAAGATCCCGGTGTCGATCAGCTACGGCGACGACCCCGAGCGGGCCATGGCGCTCATGCTGGAGGCGGCCCGTGCCAACCCCCGCGTGCTGGCGGAGCCCGCGCCCGCCGCCCGCCTGACGGCCTTCGGCGACAACGGCATCGAGCTGGAGCTGCGGGTGTGGATCGGCGACCCGCAGGAGGGCCTGGGCAGCGTCCGCTCCGACGTGAACCTCGCCATCTGGCGCCTGTTCAAGGCGGCGGGCATCGTCATCCCCTATCCCCAGCGCGACCTGCACATCCGCAGCGGCCTGCCCGCATTGGCCGCCGCCGAGGACAAGGCCCCGTAGCCGGGGAGGCCTATGTGCGAGCTGCTTGGATACAGCGGAGACCGGGAACAGGGCCCGGCGCCCCGGCTGTATCGGTTCGGCGCCGGCCGCTGACCCGCTGAACGCACCTCCGCATCCACCGTAGCCCGGATGAAGCGCGGCGAAATCCGGGAATGCCGCGATCCCGGATTCCATTTCCTTGCATCCGGGCTACGCTGACCGAATATTCATGAATGGGGGTCGTCCGCCCCCGGATCAAGAACTTGAATTCACCCGGCCAGGCCCTATATCGGCTACATGGGGCGCCATGACGGGGCGCCCGCAGCAACCCGAACGGAGGCACGCATGAACTATCGAACCCTGTTTCCCCGCGACATGTTCGCGGAACTGGACCGCCTGCAGCGCGAGATGCAGCAGGCCTTCGAGTGGTCGCCCAGCATCCGCGGGCTGACCCGCGGCTACCCGGCCATGAACGTGGGCAGCACGCCGCGCTCGGTGGAGATCTACGCCTTCGCGCCCGGCGTCGACCCGGCGAGCATCGAGGTGCAGCTGGAGCAGGGCGTGCTCACCATCGCCGGCGAGCGCAAGCCGGTCGAGGCGCCCGAGAAGGCCACCGTGCACATCGACGAGCGGTTTTCGGGCCGCTTCCGCCGGGTGGTGACCCTGCCCGACGACATCGATCCCCAGGCGGTGACCGCCAGGTACAGCGACGGCGTGCTGCACATCAGCGTGCAGCGCCGGGAAGCCGCGCAGCCGCGGCGCATCAGCATCCAGTGAGGAGGACAGAGCATGAACGACACCACCGCCATGGCCAAGCAGGCCGACGTCACCCGCGAGGAGCCGGCCCTGATGCCGCCCGTGGACGTCTACGAGGACGCCGGCGGCATCACCCTCTACGCCGACCTGCCCGGCGTGCCCAAGGACAGGCTCGCCCTGGAGATCGAGGCCGACACCCTGACCATCGAGGGCGAGGTGGCCCTGGACCTGCCCGAGGAGGGCATGGAGCCCACCCATGCCGAGGTGAGCCTGCCGCGCTACCGCCGGGTGTTCACCCTGTCCAAGGAGCTGGACAGCGAGAAGGTGGAGGCCGAGTTCGACCAGGGCGTGCTGAGGCTGCGCATCCCCAAGGCCGAGCACGCCCAGCCGCGCCGGATCGAGGTCAAGGTCGCCTGACGCCCCTGCCCGGCGGATCTCGGCGCGGGCCGATCCGCTCCGAGATCCGCCGGGCGGCCTCCTGGATCAGTGGGATCCACGCCTCGCGCCGGCGCTCGATGGGCGCCGAGATGGACAGCCCCGCCAGCACCTCCCCTGCGGCGTTGCGCACCAGCACGCCGATGCAGCCCACGCCGATCTCCGCTTCCTCGTCGTCCAGGGCATAGCCCCGGCGCAGGCCTCTCGAGGCCTCGGTCCAGAGTCTGGACTGGGTCGTGAGGGTGTGCCGGGTGTAGGCGGGCAGCCCGGTGCGCGCGGCGTAGTCCCGCACCGCCTCCCTGCCCGAGGCGCCGAGCATCAGCTTGCCCACGGCCGTGACGTGCAGGGGGGCGTGGCTGCCGATCACCTGCTCCACGCGCATCATGCGCTTGGGCGTGGCCCGCTCCACGTAGACCACCTCGTCGCCCTCGCGCAGGGTGAGGTTCACCGTCTCCTCCACCCTGTCGCGCAGCCACTCCATCACCGGGCGCGCCAGGTCGCGGATGTCCAGGCCGGCCTGGAGCGTGCAGCCCCAGTCCCGCAGCCTGGCCCCGAGGCGGTACTGGCCGGCCTCGTTGCGCTCGACCAGGCCGTTGTCGGAGGCCGAGGCGAGGATGCGGAAGGCGGTGGAGGGGTGCAGCCCGGTCTCGGCGGAGAGCACCTTGAGGCTGGCCGCGCCGCCGCTGTCCGCCAGGGCGCCGAGCAGGGCCGCGAGGCGGTCGATCACCTGGATGCCGGGGGCTTGCGCTGCTTTGGCCATGTTTCACGATGCGAAAACGATTACGTATTGTGAAATATTACACGCGGGCCTAAGGTTGCGGCAAGAGGACGTTTCGACAGGAGCCGCACCATGACCACCGCCGCCATCAAGACCCCCGAGACCCCGATGACCACCTCGGCGGCCGGCATCGACATCCCCGCCTTCTGCGAGGGCATGCAGTATTTCGGCGAGGCCTGGCCGGGCTTCGCGGAGCATGCCGCGAAGGCCGCCATCGAGGAGGGTCGGCAGGCCATCTCCGACCCCGCCGACCCCGCCGCGGCCTACCAGACCCTGCTCATGGCCGACGCCCTGCGCTACGTGACCCTGCAGGTGTGCGGCGCCAAGGGCTCGGGCCACCCGGGCGGCTTCGCCTCCAGCGCCGAGGCCTATGCCGCGCTGGTGATGCTGGGCCACACCAACATCGTCACCGAGGTGGGCCACCATGCCCCCGGCTTCTACAGCGCCATGTTCCTCGACGGCTCGCTGGAGGAGATGGGCATCCGCACCGTGAACGACATGATGGCCCGCTTCCGCGAGAAGCACGGCCTCCTGGGCCACCTCTCCGGCGCCATCCCGGGGCTGCTCGCCCCCGCCGGCCCCCTGGGCCAGGGCCAGCACTTCGCCATGGCCGGCGCCCTGCTGCACCCGGGCACGCTGTTCCCGGTGACCATCGGCGACGGCGGCATGGGTGAGCCCTACGTGCTCAACGCCATGATGCACTTCCACACCGCCTACCCGCAGGTGACCAACTTCCTGCCGACGCTGATCTGGAACGGCTACAGCCAGGAGCACCACTCCATGGTCTCGCGCCTGAGCAACGCGGAGATGGTCAATTACTGGAATGGCCACGGCTTCGAGGAGGTGGTGCTGGTGGACGCCAAGGCCTTCGACGACTCCAACCAGGAATCCGCCTATGCCGACAGCACCTGGTTCTCCCACGACAAGCGCCTGGCCTTCGCCGGGGCGGTGCTCGCGGGCATGGACCGGGCGGCGAAGTCCGCCCTCTCCGGCAGGCTGACCGCCTTCATCATCAAGCAGATGAAGGGCGCCGGCGTGCATACCGTGGGGGCCAAGTCGCACAACCTGTACCCCGCCGACACCCTGGACAAGGCGCACATGATCGAGGGCCTGCAGCGCCGGGCGCTCAACGCCGAGGCCTGGGCCATCGTGCGCGAGAACTTCGTGCGCGCCGGTGGCGGGCCGGCCGTCAAGACCGCGGTGACCGAGCACGTCCTGAACATCGCGCCCCTGGGCGCCTTCCCGGTACAGGAGTTCGCCAAGGGTGAAAAGGCCGTGCCCGCCACCGCCATGGGCGCGCTGGCCGCCTGGGTGGGCCAGCAGGACAAGCGTTTCGTGGTGACCAACGCCGACGGCAACGAGGCCTCGGCGATGAAGAACATCAACGACGCGCTCAAGATCCGCCATCCCACGGTGGATCCGCTCTACAACCAGGAGCCCACCGGCCAGGTCTACGAGCCCCTGAACGAGGACGCCTGCGCGGGCCTCGCCGCGGGGCTGGCCCTGTTCGGCTCGCGCGCCCTGTGGCTGTCCTACGAGTCCTTCGCCATCAACGGCTGGCCCATCGTGCAGACCGTGACCCAGGCCATGGCCG